>DASRMS010000234.1:0-1538 GCA_035647835.1 Oscillospiraceae bacterium | reverse complement strand
CATACAGGCTAAGTGGTTGCTAGAGGGCACGTTGCCCCGTGCTGCATTGCCTCGCTGGAACGCTTGCCAGCGTTATCTAATTGACCGATTGAAGCCAGCAGGTGCAGACGTAGGCGCTAAAGATGCTAGTCGGGTACTTCGCCTGGTCGAAACAGTAAACAGTAAAAGCAATGAAATCTGCCGTGTTGTCCACGTTGAAAACGGAGCAGACGGCCAGCCTGTGCGCTACAACTTTGAGTATTTAGCAGAAATTCTTTTGCCGGTCGCCAGATGGGATATTGAAAAACAAAAACAAGAGCGTGATGAACGCCAGAAGCGTAAGCAGCTTAAATTGCTGGATGGCTACAAAGTCAGCAGCAACCTACGGGGCTTTAGTGGCCGCCAGCTCGCATGGCATAGGCTAGAAGACCTACGCACTTTAGCCACATTGCGCGGTGGTGTGAGCGAGGGCGACCGTATGCGCCACTTATTCTGGCGTTTAAACTTTTTGCTTTTATCGGGTGCTACTAACAGCAGCTTGATGTATCACGAAGCTGCGACTTTAGCGCGAGAGGTTGATTCTGGCTGGGGTTACAACAGCAAAGAGTTAATGACGCTGTATTCAAAGGCGAAACAGTACGAGGCAGGGGAAAAGGTCAGCTTTGGCGGTAAAGACTTTGCACCGCTTTACACGCCCCGCAATGACACATTGATCAGTCTGTTTGAAATCACGGATGCCGAACAAAGAGAGCTACGTACGATTATCAGTAAAGGCATGGCTTTAGAGCGCGACAAAGACCGTAAACAGACTGCTAGACGTGCAGCTGGTGCAGTGGATAGGGAAACCTACATAGAGGCTGCCAGTGACAAGCAAGCAGAAGCACAAACACTAAGGGCGCAAGGCTTGAGTGTACGGGCTATAGCGGCACAAATGGGCATTAGTAAAACAGCAGCAGGGCGGTATATTCAGTCTGAAAACATTAAGTGTCCCAAGTCCGTCCGTATTACTAATGGCGAAGCCTAAGCCGTAGGCCTAGTACTCTTTGTTTTTGCTTCAGCGTTGGTTAGGTCAAACATATATAACTGGTTAACAGGCTGTGTGTTTGTCTTGTAATAGTTTAAAAAGGTGTGGCTAGTGTTGTAGGGGTTGCCTTGTTTCGTTGCGTGTACGGATTTGTGGAGAGCTTTAGCTGGTCAGATAAACGTATTCACTAGGGTAAAGTGCGCAATTCAGGTTGCGAATGTAAGTGTCCCAAGTCCGTCCGTATTACTAATGGCGAAGCCTACGGTGTTTTGTTTTTAGCTCTTAGTCTTTTAAAAGGATATTCATATCCGCTACTAGGAGCGAAAGTGAGTGCTCGTTCTAGTTGTCGGTTGGTTCAACACACATAACTGATTAACTGGCTGCGTGGTTTGCTTGCCTTAGCTGTTTTGCAGGCTAAAGGATGGCTTTCTAGGGTTCGCGTTTTGGCGGTGAGTGTACGGCCTTCCAGGGCCATCTAAAGTTCGCGGGTATTACTCATTTGATCTCTTTGCTTGCTTGCAAAAGATAATTCTAT
>DASRMS010000233.1:0-1092 GCA_035647835.1 Oscillospiraceae bacterium | reverse complement strand
AAATAAATGCCGGTACAACCAGGTTTTATTTCTCTTAAACTTGGTTTCCGTGCGGAGTAAATCTGATGAAAATTTCTTATCAAGAAGCCCTTACACGTCTTATCGAACATCGAGAAATATTCGAAGACGAGATGGTTGACCTCATGCGCGACCTCATGCAGGGCCAGATGCCACCTGAAATCGCCGCGGCTTTTTTAATGGGTCTACGCGTTAAAAAAGAAACCGTCGATGAAATCACCGCAGCTGCCACAGTCATGCGTGAATTCAGTCAGACAGTCACCTTAAAAAAACCCGAAGAAGCTTTGGATATGTGCGGCACCGGTGGTGACGGTAGCAATACCTTTAATATTTCTACTACTGCTATGTTCGTAGCTGCTGCAGCCGGTGTACCGGTAGCCAAACATGGTAACCGCAGTGCCTCTAGTCCTGCAGGCAGTGCTGATGGCTTAGAAGCTCTAGGGGCTTTTGTAGAAACACCGCCTGAACGCGTTGCTGAAAGTTTAGAAACAACGGGCATCGGTTTTATGTTTGCCCCTTTTCACCATAGCAGTATGAAAAACATCGCTGCAGTACGCAAACTCCTTGGCGTCCGGACGATGTTTAACATTCTTGGCCCACTAACCAACCCTGCTAATGCCGGCAACCAATTAATGGGCGTATTTCACCCTGACTTAGTAGGCATACAAGTACGCGTATTGAAACAGCTTGGTGCCAACCATGTACTCATCGTCCATGGACTAGACGGTATGGACGAGGCTACTCTCGGCGCTACCACACTTGTTGGTGAGCTTAAAGACGGCAAGGTGACTGAGTACGAAATTCACCCTGAGGACTTCGGCATGCAAATGGTGTCTAACCGTAGCTATCGAGTGACTAACAAGGAAGAATCCAGAGATATTATTCTTAGCGTCTTAAAAAATGAAGCAAGTCCGGCTCTTGATGTAGTTATTCTAAATGCCGGCTTGGCTATTTATGCAGGGAATAAGGCAGATAGCATTAAAGAGGGCATTGAAATTGCCCGGGAGCTTTTAGCTAGCGGTGCAGCCTTCAACAAAACGCAGCAATTCTGCGAATTTAGTCAAACCTTAAGAT
>DASRMS010000232.1:0-13790 GCA_035647835.1 Oscillospiraceae bacterium | reverse complement strand
CTTAAAATTCGTGCAAGTCTGTAAATCTGCTAATCTCACAGGCCTTCCCTGTTTCTTCGCTAACATCCACAATCACACCATTAAACTGACTGGGCCCATCCTTGGCCACCTCAAAACGAACAGGCATCTGAGTGAGAAATTTACGCAAAACAAGCTCTGGTTCCACGCCAAGAACTGATTCTAGCGCTCCTGTCATGCCCAGGTCAGTGATATAGGCAGTTCCCTTCGTTAATATTCGTTCATCAGCAGTTTGTACATGCGTATGGGTTCCCACAACCGCTGAAACACGTCCATCAAAATAACGTCCCAGAGCGATTTTTTCTGAGGTAGCCTCAGCATGGAAATCTATTAAGATAATATTTGTTTTTTGCTGTAGATAGGCCACAGCTTTGTCCACAGCGCGAAAAGGACAATCAAGAGTAGGCATGAACACACGTCCACTGGCATTGATCACACCAATGGCTTGACCTTTACAGTGATAGAGTGCATATCCTTGGCCAGGTGTGCCTGCTGGGTAATTTACAGGACGTACAATACGCTTTTCCTTCTCGATATAGTGTAAAGCTTCTTTCTTATCCCACACATGATTGCCCATCGTGAGCACGTCAACACCATAGCTAAATAGTTCCATGGCTGTTCTTTCATTAAAGCCTGTTCCTGCTGCCAGATTCTCACCATTAGCTATAATAAAATCTATCTTATAATTTTCGATAATTCTTGGCAATAAATCTCTGACGCAGTGACGGCCGGGTCTACCAACAACGTCACCAATTAATAAAAAACGCATTCTGACACCTCATTTCACGCCATACTGGAAAGTGTACCTTTTTTTCCCTTCACTTATACATAAAAGGCTGTGTGCACAGCCTAATGAGTGAATGTTTTTATTTATTTTTACTTGTCATAGACGAAAACCTTACCAGCCTCACGAAAGGCTAGTAAGTTGTCTTTTTTTGTTCCGGTGTTATGACTTAATAAATATTCAATAATTTCTTCCTGGCGTAATAGCTCATCATCCTGCAGGTCGACGCTGGTGTCAGCATCACGGATTACTGATTCCGCAAACGAACTGCAGACCAAACCACACAGCAGATGTATACCTTCTAAAGATAAACTTTTGGTACTAGAACTCAAAACAAGTAAACTTACTTTGCCAGAACGCTGCATTGTTGTTTTCACTTGCAGAACTTCACCCGTCAAATCCTGGAAAGCTGCCAATGATTCCTTTAACAAATCAGTAAACCCCTTGTATTGTTCTTTTTCGGGTTTCCCTTGCAGTATAAAGGTAAATTTTGCTTTGTCTTGTGGCATATCAAAGCGAATAGACATAATCTCAGGAAAGCGCATTAATAAAGAAATCATTAAATTGGTCATGTAGGCATCTTGTTTACTTTGTTGCTTTATTTGTCCCATTTTTTTGTCTAACCCCCGGTCGCATCTCCATACTCTCTTCGTTATTCCATAGAAGCCCTGTAAAATCCTGCAGGTCTTAGCTAAATGTTAAGCTGCAATTTATGGATATCTACCACCTGCATGTTCAACACCAGGCAACTATGGGTAAAAAAGACAGAATGGCTGCTTAAGCCATTCTGTCTTTAGTGATCAAATAAGGCTATTTAGCGTAATCTACAGCTCTGGTTTCCCGAATCACCGTTACTTTAATCTGACCGGGATACTCTAATTCTTCTTCAATGCGCTTTACTATTTCGCGTGCTACGGTAACACTAGAGGTATCATCGACTTTATCCGGTTTTACCATAATGCGAATTTCACGTCCTGCTTGAATAGCGTAGGCTTTTTCCACGCCTTCAAACGAATCTGCAATTGCTTCTAGTTTTTCCAGGCGTTTAATGTAGGCTTCCAGTGTTTCCCGACGTGCTCCTGGTCGAGCTGCAGAAATAGCATCAGCAGCTTGAACAAGTACAGCTTCGAGTGTTAAATACTCTTCATCGCCATGGTGAGCGGCAATGGCATTGATGACCTGACGGGATTCTTTATATTTGCGTGCCAGATCTGCACCGATTGTCACGTGGGGGCCTTCTACTTCATGGTCTACAGCTTTACCGATATCGTGCAGTAAACCAGCGCGTTTAGCAAATTGGATATCCAAACCTAGTTCTGCCGCCATAGCGCCGGCTAAATGGGCTACTTCTATGGAGTGTCTCAACACATTCTGCCCATAGCTTGTACGATAACGCAAGCGGCCAAGTAACTTGACTAGTTCAGGGTGTAGGCCGTGCACGGCGGCTTCAAATGTAGCCGACTCTCCTACTTCACGAATTTGGACGTCTACTTCCTGCCGCGCTTTTTCTACCATTTCTTCAATGCGAGCAGGATGGATGCGGCCGTCCGCAACCAATTTTTCTAAAGCGATGCGCGCAATTTCACGACGAATGGGGTCAAATCCGGAGAGAATCACTGCTTCCGGAGTATCATCAATAATCAAATCTATGCCTGTCATGGTTTCAAGTGCCCGAATATTGCGGCCTTCACGACCAATAATTCGGCCCTTCATTTCATCATTGGGCAACGAAACTACAGACACAGTTGTTTCTGACACATGATCAGCAGCAAACTTTTGAATAGCACCAGTGATAATCTCTCGTGCTTTTTTTTCAGCACTCTCTTTTGCTTGGCCTTCAATCTCCTTAATCATTAAGGCCATCTCATGCTTCACTTCATCGCGTACGCGTGAAAGTAATATTTCTTTTGCTTCATCGGTTGTCATCACAGCAATGCGTTCCAACTCAGATAATTGCTGCTGTAACGCTTCCGTTATTTTCTCTTGAATGCTGGTGACCTCTGCTTCTTTTTGTTTAACTTCCTCTTCTTTTCTTTCATTTTGCGCAATTTTTCTATCTAGAGCCTCTTCTTTTTGTAACAGCCGACGTTCACTCCGTTTGAATTCCTCACGACGTTCACGGCTTTCCTGGTCCAGATCTCTGCGCATTCTGTGCACTTCTTCTTTTGCTTCAATAATTTTTTCTCGTTTTGCGGCTTGTGCCTGCTTCTCAGCTTCCTGCAAAATAGTTTTTGCTGCTTGCTCTGCTGATCCTATCGCTCTCTCAGCAAACTGTTTGCGAAATAAATATCCTGCAGCTGCAGCCACAATTGCCGTAATTACTGCAATAAGAACTACATAACCAGTACTCAATTCATTTCACCTCCTATAGTTAGTTTTAATTAAGATAGTTGTTTAGAAAAATAAAAATAGCTATGCCGTCACACAGCTATAGAGAAGCGCATACTGATCTTAACTGGAATCAGATTGAAATTATGATTTTTTACCAGTAGAAGATATATATGTTCAGGCAATATGCCAAACGCCCAATTAGCAGGAGACGCACACGATTACTTTTTCTCCCTTAAATTTTATCTGTTTTAGGGCATTATGTCAAGGAAAGCTAATTATTTACTGTTTTTGTGCATTAAGTACAAGACAAGATTTTTCCTCAAAAAAAAAACTTGCAACTTTTAAATTCTGTTTGCAAGCTTTTTATAAATTTTATCGCTGCTAACTCCTAGGAGCAAACAGTTGTGACACTTAAAATTCCTGAAAGTCGATGACTTTTGCTGCTGCTTGGCGCGCTGCCTGCGTCGTAAAGCCGCGTGAGAGCAAGCTGCGCATAGCTTTTTGCGGTGAGAGATCAGCTCTCGCACAAAGCTTTGTTAAATACTGCTCTGCTAGTGCCTCTTCGCAGCCCGGCAGAAAAACAGCAGACAGCGCACGACTAATTAGCTCACGCTCAATCCCTGCACGTTGTAGTGAAGCTCGCAACCACAGTGGTCCATGCTGTTTATTTGTGACATGATACTCAATATACTGCTGCGCATAGGCAAAATCATTAAGATAGCCAGCAGCTAATAATTCATCAATTATTTGCGTTGACACTTCTGCTGGTATTTCTTTACGCTTAAAATTATCGCGTATCTCTTTTACTGTACGTGCACGTCTTGCTAACAGGCGATAAGCAAGACCTCGGGCTCTTTTGAGAGGGTCACTACTCATTTTTTCTCAGCTTTAGCAGTTTCAGTTTCTTCAGGCAAAGCGTTGATGGGCATGTTGTAAGTTTCGCGAATTTTACGCTCAATATGCAGGGCAATATCTTGATTTTCCTTTAAAAATTGACGCGCGTTTTCTCGGCCTTGCCCTAAACGCACATCGCCAAAAGAAAACCAAGCACCACTTTTTTGTATCAGATCAATTTCCACGCCTAGTTCAAGCAGATCACCTTCACGTGAAATACCTTCTCCGTATATAATGTCAAATTCTGCCTGTTTGAAAGGTGGGGCCACTTTATTTTTAACCACTTTAGCCCGCGTACGGTTGCCTACAGCATCAGCACCCTGTTTGAGTGTTTCAGTACGGCGTACTTCAAGACGCACGGAAGCATAAAATTTAAGAGCACGTCCACCTGGAGTTACTTCCGGGTTGCCAAACATGACGCCAACCTTTTCCCTTATTTGGTTAATAAAAATAGCAGTAGTATTTGATTTTGAAATAGCACCGGAAAGTTTCCTCATCGCTTGGGACATTAAACGTGCCTGCAGACCAATATGAGAGTCACCCATTTCTCCTTCGATTTCTGCTTTGGGGACTAGTGCTGCCACCGAATCGATTACCAGTATATCAATGGCGCCGCTGCGCACAAGTGATTCAGAAATTTCTAAAGCTTGTTCACCAGTGTCCGGCTGTGATACCAGCATTTCATCCGTATTAACACCTAAATTTTTTGCATACTTGGGATCCAAAGCATGCTCAGCATCAATAAAAGCTGCGTAACCACCAGCCTTTTGTGCTTCAGCGATAGCATGTAAAGCTACAGTAGTCTTACCAGAAGACTCAGGCCCATATATTTCGATGATCCGGCCACGTGGATAGCCGCCTACACCAAGAGCCCTGTCAATAGCTAGTGAACCTGTTGAAATTACAGCTATATTCATTTGTGCAGCGGAAGCACCAAGCTTCATCACTGAACCTTTACCGAACTGTTTTTCAATCTGCAATATTGCCATTTCTAAGGCTTTTTCTTTTTCCTTTGACATATAAACCTCCTACCAAACGTTTGTTCCCCTGCCTTAAATGTTAAATTCTCCGTGTAAACAACAATTCCTGCTATAAAAAAAATATTTATGATACTTTTTGTAATTGTTGCACGCTCATTACTGCACTTCCTAGGTTTAAGAACTATCTCATTACTGTACGCCCTTCTTACCGCTCAAGCTCTGGTTAATCCGCTTCTAAATCATGCTCACTGGCGGTGCTGCCGAAAAGGCGTCTTTCGAGTGAAAAACCGCTGCGTAGTTGATAGACATGGATTGTATCTGCAGCTTTTAAATATAATTCGCCATCAGACCGTAAGCCAAAGTGTAACAAGACTAAAGAATAAGGGGTCTCCTGCCCGGTTTGTAGACCGCGTATGCCCGCAGCACCGGTGGTGCCGGCATTAATCATTACTGAGCCGCTCTGCACCCTGATGTCATAGCGATGTAAATGCCCCGTTAAAACAACGGGGATCTGCGGGAGAAAAAAGGAAGCAATGCGAGGATGATGGGCGGCGACGATATGGGGAGACTGCCCACTTTTCTTAATCAGCTTTTCCAGACGGCGGGCATATTCGTCAAGTACAGGTTCAACAGCCACTACCATCCCACTGTCCCCGGCAGAAGGGTCAACAATGCCGGCAATACGTAAACCAAGTACTTCTATCTGTGCTTCTTCTAATACTGTAACATTAGCAAGAGTTTTCATGCGCTCAATAACACCAGGTGAATCATGGTTTCCAGGCACAAAGATATAGGGAATGCCGAATTCCTCAATGGGGTCAGCTAAGGCGGCCTCTATTTCTGTACCAAAATCAGTGATATCGCCCGTGTCAATGACCATATGTACATTGAAAGTATCAATCACCTGACGCAGAAAATCAATGCCGGCAGGGTTATTGTGGAGGTCAGAGACATGAACTACTTTAAGGTCGCCTTCAGTCGTGCCGAGCGGCTCTAGACGTTCTACTTGCTGAAAGAGCGAGTTTATACTGACAGCAACTAGTTCTAATTGCTCACCTAAAGTTTGCACACTAAATAAGGCTTCCTCCAGAATACCAAATAACCAAGGTGCTGCTTTGAGGATACCTTCAAATTCTGGATTCATAAAAGCTAATGGTTGATAAGAAAAATAGGCTCCAGCCAGTAAACTGCCTAAAACAATAATACCAATCAAACCAGCTGCGATTAATTGCTTCCGCTCACGTATGCCGAAAAAAAAAGGACCAGCGAAGCCGCCGATAAAGGCCAGCGCCAGCAATCTAGCAATAAATATTTCAATTTTACGACGAGCTGTGTCCTGCAGATTAGCTAAATATGCCTCGTCATCAGTGTGCTCCATTAATTCCTGTAATTGTTGTAAATTAATATTATCTAGACGTACTTTTAGCATTAACGGCGGCAGATGAGTTTGGGCGCGCACACGACCCAAGGGGGGTATCTCTAATTGTGTATAGCCGCGGTCGAAAATCTGCAAGCCTAGTTCTACTTGCAGTGCCTCCATACCAGTAGTAAAAGTACCTAACAAACTAACGAAGGCTACCATACCGATAATTGCTAACAGAAGCAAAGTAAAAATTTGACGACGATTTTCTCTAAACAACCTATCACCCAAGTTGTTGCATAAGATACAGACGCAGCATATTTAATGCACTGATGACCGCCCGTTCTTTTATATTCTCCCGTTTCCCGAAAAAATTAAACCTTTGGCAAGTTACTGTGGCTGGTGTGGCCAAAGCTATATAAACAAGTCCAACTGGTTTGGCAGCTGTTCCACCTGTAGGCCCGGCAATCCCGGTAATACCAATACCTAAATCACTTTGTGCTGCTCGTCTGACATTACTGGCCATCGCTCGTCCTACTTCTGCAGAAACAGCATCGTGTTCTTCTATGAACTGCAGAGGGATGTCTAAAAGTTTACTCTTGGCAGCATTACTATAAGTAACAAGTCCTGCCACAAAGAATTTAGAACTGCCGGCAATATTGGTTAGGGTATGTGCTAAATAACCCCCTGTGCATGATTCCGCCAGGGCCAGCTTTAGTTGGCTTTTTTCTAAAAGTTCCGCCACCACAGTTGCCATTGTCTGCTCGTCTTTGGCATAAACTGCCTCACCGAGCCGCTCAGTTAGTTTTGCTTCAGTCAGATCTAATAACTGTTGGCATTCTGCTCTGGTTTGAGCTTTAGCTGTTAAGCGTAGATGCACCTCTCCTAATTTTGCCAAGGGGGCAATGGTGGGATTGGTTTGTGCCGCAATAAGCTCAGCTAGCTTGTCCTCCAAGCTTGATTCGCCGATACCTACTATTTTTAAGGTCCGGGAAACTAAACTACTGCCGCTAGCCGGCAATAATGGCATAATTTTATCTGTAAACATTGGTTCTAATTCACGGGGTGGTCCTGGTAAGAGCACAAAAGTTTTGTCTTGGTGCTCCAGCCATACTCCAGGGGCTGTACCGTTGTCATTGGTAATTAACTTGGCACCGCTAGGCAGCAGTGCCTGCTTAAGATTATTGTTAGTCATCACATTGCCGCGCAGTTTAAACATCGTGGTTAATTGTTCATTCCAGTCAGCATCTACTACCAAGGGCAGTGATAAAACTTTAGCAACAGTTTCTTTAGTGAGATCATCCATGGTAGGGCCTAGGCCGCCTGAGGTAAGAATTAAGTCAGAACGTGACAGGGCTAAACGTAAGGCTGTTTCTAACCGTTGGGCATTATCGCCGACCACAGTCTGCCAGTAAACATCTATGCCTTTTTCCGCCAGCTTTTCCGATAAGAAGCGAGCGTTGGTATTAACTGTCTGCCCTAACAATAATTCTGTGCCTGTAGCAATTATTTCTGCCTTCATAACTTCCCTTCTCTCTAGCGGATCGCTTCTTGAATAATACCGCCGCCCAGTACATCCTGACCTTGGTAGAAGACGACGGATTGGCCTGGTGTGACTGCACGTTCTGGTTCGGCAAAATCTACACGTACATGACCTCTGGTCAGTGGTGTTACTATCCCCGCTGTTTCCTGGGCGTGATAGCGTATTTTAACTTTTACTGGCAGCGGTGCCGTTAAGTCTGCAAGCAAAATATAATTGCAGTCTGCTGCAATCAGGGAGCTAAAATAAACATCTTTATCTTCTCCCACAATTAGTTGATTACGATCAAGATCTAATTTCACCACAAACATTGGTTTACCCACGGCAAGGCCTAAACCCTTGCGCTGCCCCACGGTGTAATTCACCAAACCTTGGTGAGTTCCCAGCTGGTTGCCGGCGCCATCTAAAATTGGTCCTGGCTCAGCCGTCAGCTCACTCTCTTCCTTAAGGAAACGCTTATAATCATTATCGGGAATAAAGCAAATTTCCTGGCTATCAGGTTTAGTCGCAACTGCTAAACCATAGTCAGCTGCCAGTTGGCGCACTTCGCTTTTTAAATAGCCACCTAAAGGAAATAGCGTGTGGGCTAACTGCTCCTGAGTCAAATTATAGAGGGCATAAGTTTGATCTTTGGCAGCATCTTTAGCTTTTTGTAGGCGATAGCGTTGTTTGTTTCGGTCATAGCTTACCCGTGCATAATGGCCTGTGGCGAGATAGTCTGCTTCTAAATCTAAAGCGCGCTGCAAAAGCAGATCAAATTTCATGTAGCGATTACAGGCAATGCAGGGATTAGGGGTGCGTCCCTGCCGATATTGATCTATAAAATAATCAACAACTTTTTGCCGAAACTGCTCCTTAAAATTTACCACATAATAAGGTATACCCATTTTATCGGCTACCTTGCGGGCATCTTCTACTGAGGAGAGCGAACAACAGCCGCGGCTGGATTGTTTGGCTTCATCCTCAAATTCATCGGCGACCCATAACCGCATGGTCATACCAATCACATCATAACCCTGCTCAGTCAGCAAGGCAGCGGCCAGTGAACTATCAACACCGCCGCTCATCGCTACCACGACACGTTTTTTATTTTTTGCCGTCATGCTATCACTCCGCTTTTTCTCGACTATTGTTAGTATCACCCAAAGTGAGTTCTGCTTTACCCCGGGTAGCCTCAAGAAGTTTAATTTGCAAGTTTTCCAAGGACGATAAAGGTACAGTACCCAGTACCCTCGCTCCTTGCTCCCCATATTTAACATCACTTACTTCACCATTACAGGAGGCAATTTCCCGCAGCACTGTGCCAATTAACTCATAAGAGATGGCGATTTTAACAGTTTCATAAAAAACTTCAGTAACCCTTGCGGCTGCCTGTAAACCAGCTTCGGCACAGGCCCGGTAAGCACGCACTAAACCGCCAATGCCTAGCTTCACACCACCGAAATAGCGTGTCCCCACTACAGTAACATTAGTTAAGCCAGCATTTTCGATCGTTTGCAGCATGGGAGGGCCCGCCGTACCCGCCGGTTCAGCCGCATCACTCTGACGACAAATAGCTGCATCACCCAGTCCAATTTTATAAGCATAGGCATTGTGAGTGGCGTCACTAAATTCCTGACTTATTTGTTCAATAAAAGCTTTAGCTTTTCCTTCACTATCACTGCGTGCGACACTGGCAATAAAGCGACACGCACCTACTGATATTTTTACGCGCACAGGTGCCGCCACTGTATCAAAACGATCAATCATCCTTTTCACCTTTTCTCTGCCGTTGTGCATCCCAACGCGCCAGACGTTCTTTAATGGAACGTTCATAGCCATTCTCTCCAGGTTGATATAATTTAGGCCTAGTCATACCCTCCGGCAGGTAATTTTGCACTACAAAACTACCCTGATAATTATGTGGGTAGAGATACTTTTTGCCCTGACCAGATTTTTTTGCTCCACTGTAGCTAGTATCACGTAAATGTACCGGCACCCTTTCCCCGGGGCTCTTTTTAACCAAGGCTAAAGCTTCATCAATGCCAAGATAGGCAGCATTACTTTTTGGTGCCGCCGCCAGATAAGTAGTTGCTTGCGCCAAAGCGATACGCCCTTCCGGCATTCCCAGCATCTGCACAGCTTGTGTGGCCGCCACCGCTACTAACAGGCCATGGGGATCAGCATTACCGATATCTTCAGAGGCCAGAATAACAATACGCCGGGCGATAAATAGCGGATCTTCACCAGCTTCCAGCATGCGCGCCAGCCAAAAAAGCGCAGCGTCAGGATCTGAACCGCGCACAGATTTGATAAAGGCAGAAATGACATCATAATGTGCGTCGCCGTCCCGGTCATAGACAACGGCACGACGCTGCACAGCCTCTTCTGCTAACTGCAAATCAATTATTTTTTGCCCCTGCTCATCTGCCTGTGCTAAAGCCGCGGCTAATTCTAAAGCATTTAAAGCCGAGCGAGCATCACCATTTGCCATAATCGCCAGATGCTCCAGAGCCTCTTCTGTCAAGTTGACAGCAGCGAGACGTGCTTCGGGCACGACGAGTGCGCGCAGTAATAGTTCGGTGATATCATTTTCAAGCAAAGGTTCAAAAGGGAAAATACGCATACGGGAAAGCAGAGGTGCATTTACTGTAAAATAGGGGTTTTCAGTAGTTGCACCAATCAAAACAACCAATCCTTTTTCTACAGCCGGCAGTAAAGCATCCTGCTGCGCTTTATTAAAACGGTGGATTTCATCAATAAAAAGCACAGTTCGTTTGCCATCCTGGGCTAAACGCATCCGCGCAGCCTCCATGATTTTACGTAATTCACTCACACCGGAGGCCACAGCATTAACACGTACAAAGGCTGCATTTGTTTTTACAGCAATTATTTCAGCTAATGTGGTTTTGCCGGTTCCTGGTGGTCCGTAAAAAAGCAGAGATGATAAAACATCACTTTCAATTAAACGCCGTAAAGGCTTACCCACACCAACCAGATGTTTTTGTCCTGCAAACTCTGAAAGGCTTTTGGGACGCAAGCGTAAAGCTAAAGGACCATGTTGTTTCAATTCCTCTTCCTCACGCAGGGTAAAGATATCCATTATAATCACCCATTCATTTTGGCCAAGCTGCGTTTGGCCTGTAAATAAAGACCACATTCCACTCTTTTTCGATGTAGTTCACAGCCTAAAGCATATGGCTTTAGAAAATCATGATTAATATTCCACGCCGCCGCATGACAACCACCGCCACAGAAAAAGCGGGCAAAACAATCTCGGCATGCTTCTTTTTCCACCGAGTCTACCACTTGAAAGCGGTTTAAACTGTCGCTATCGACACCCGTTGCCACTTGTCCAGCACAAAACTCTGCTTGATCAGCAAACTGGTGGCAAGGATATATTTTCCCATCCGGCGTCACAGCCAAATAAGCATTCCCTGCTCCACAACCTAAAGCTCGTTTTTTGGCACAGGGGCCTTGGTGTAAATCTAACTCAAAATGGAAAAAGTATATTTTCTTGCCCTCTTGTTCCCAGTCCCATAAGAGAGCAACCAATTTTTCATATTCCGCAAATAAGCTTGGCAAATCCTCTTGCTGTAAAGCCTGTTCTGCTTCCGCCGCCAAAACAACTGGTTCTAGCGAAAGAGAAGTAAAACCATGACGCACCATTTCCTTGACATCTTCAGCAAAATCAAGGTTATGTCGTGTATAAGTGCCGCGCAGGTAATAGTTATTGTCCTGCCGCCCAGCAACTATTTTCTGGCAATTAGCCAATACTTGCCGCCAACTGCCAGCCCCGCTGGGCAGCACACGAAATCTGTCATGTACAGCTTCTCGGCCATCTAGCGACAAAACTAGACTCAATTGTTCGTCATTGATAAAACTGATCATTTCTTCAGTTAAATGTAAGGCGTTGGTGGTAATAGTGAATTTTAATACTTTGTCTAGTTTGGCTGCCTGCTCACGTCCATAAGCAACAGTCTCTTTTAAAACGTCAAAATTTAGAGTCGGTTCGCCGCCGAAAAAGTCAATTTCACAATGGCGTCTTTCTTTACTGGCCCGCAGCAAGAAGTCAACAGCTTCTTTAGCAGTGTCAAGCGGCATGAGGCCTCTCGTGCCGCCATAGTGTCCTTCACTAGCAAAACAGTACGTACAGCGCATATTACATTCATGGGCTAAATTCAAACAAAGTGCTTTGACGGCATCATCCGTAGTTAAATCAAGTGCTCTTTTTTCACTGAACAATAATCCTTGAGTTTGTAGGTCAGCTATTTCTGCCGCAACCTGCTCAGCCATTGCTTGGCCAAAAGCTGCCGCCAGTGCTTGTTTTACTTCTAAAGGGGCGGCACCCTTTATCAGCATCTCCACGGCGTAATAAGAAGCATCGTCTAAAATATGTAAAGCGCCACTTTCCACATCTAGCGCTAAATTTAAATCATGCATTTTAAATGTATGAACCATTGGCTCTCTTCCTCATTTCATCTCAAGTGTGACAGGGGACGGTTCTTTGTCGCGCCGACCTGCTCAATAAAAGGGTAATTCCGCGATTAAGACTTTCTTAGTTCATGTTCATTTAACAAGAAAAGCGTGCATTAATTGCTTATAGCACGCTATCACGCTTACTTCATTAAGTAGTTATCCTGATGATTAGTTTTTCTCTTTGATACAAGGTTGGTTAGCGACAGTACATGAAGTTTTACAAGCCGATTGGCAGGATGTGGGACACTCACCACAACCAGTATGTACGCTGAAAGCTTCTGCAGCCTCAGGATTTACAGTAACAATATGTTTCTTTTCCATAGGATTTGCCTCCTTCTCCAGATTACAGCCTAATTATAGCACAAATGAGGCAAACGGTAAAGATATGCAAACAGAAACGGTGCTAAGCGTTTGCTTGAGCACCGTTAGTTGTCTCTATACTTGTGCAGCTTGATAAACACGCTTACAGTACTCAATACCTTTTACAGCATCAGTAGCATAGGCGTCTGCACCGGTAAATTCACGCACAGCTTCGCTGACAATAGTGCCGCCAATAATTACTTTAACTTGATCTCTTAAGCCAGCCTTCTCTAAGGCCGTAACCACATTTTTCATTTCTGGATATGTTGTATTCAATAAAGCACTTAAACCTACTACCTTCGTGCCACTTGTCCGTACCATTTCTACAAACTTTTCTGCCGGTACATCTACGCCTAGATCAATTACTTTAAACCGATGACTACGGAGTAGGTTAACAACAATATTTTTGCCGATGTCATGAATATCACCACGAACTGTGCCAATGACGACAGTGCCAACAATTGTGCCTTCGGAACTTTTGACGGCAATAAAAGGTTCCAGCTTAGACAGTAATCCTTGCATTATTTCACCAGAAAACATCAGTTCGGTAAGAAAATATTGACCTGAAGCATACAATTCACCAACGGCCACAATGCCTTCGTTTAACTCATTAATAATCTCAATCGGTGAAACTTTTTGTGCTAGTTTTTCATCTACCAGCTCGTTCACCTTGTCCTCACTTAAATCGCGTAATGCTTTAGCTAATTCGTTCATGATTGAATGCTTACCCCTTTCTGCGAGTGCATCTTCACCATTCTTAAAACAGACTTCACACATTTAAATGTATAAGTTCCCTTGTGAATCTTTGTTGAAAATGATAGCACATCATATGTTACTCTTAAAAACTGCACTTTTTAACAGCTTACACTAACGTAGAATGTCATGCGTTTTTAAGTAACTCACCTCCAACTAATGCGTATTATTTATCTTAAAACGTTCAGAGAAGCAGTCCGTACTGAACGTTAGCTGAACGTCTAGCAGCAGCTAAGAGACAAATTGCAACATTAGTATATGCATTTATAGTAAAAAATAATTTAACTAACTACATTTTCATCAATATTATAT
>DASRMS010000231.1:0-16165 GCA_035647835.1 Oscillospiraceae bacterium | reverse complement strand
TTATATTCCCGATCCCGAGCGTGATGTTGATAAGCCTTTCTTAATGCCTGTAGAGGATGTTTTCACCATTACTGGTCGTGGTACAGTAGCTACCGGTCGTGTTGATCGCGGTGTAGTTAAGGTCCAAGACGAAGTAGAAATTGTTGGTTTATCTGAAAAACCACGTAAAACTGTCGTAACAGGTGTCGAAATGTTCCGCAAGATTATGGATCAAGCTGTAGCCGGTGACAATATTGGCTGTCTGCTGCGTGGTATTGATCGTGACTCTATCGAACGTGGTCAGGTCCTCGCTAAACCTGCCAGCATTAAGCCTCACACCAACTTTATGGCCGAAGTTTATGTCCTAAAGAAAGAAGAAGGCGGTCGTCATACCCCTTTCTTCCAAGGTTATCGTCCTCAGTTTTACCTGCGCACAACTGACGTCACAGGTGTGATTACCTTACCCGAGGGCGTGGAAATGGTGATGCCTGGCGATAATATCCAAATGAAAATTGAGTTGATTACTTCCATTGCCTTGGAAGAAGGTCTACGTTTTGCGATCCGTGAAGGCGGCCGCACTGTGGGCGCTGGTGTTGTTACTAGCATTATCGCATAAAACTGTTCCTCCACTAACAGAGCAACCCACCCTTGATGTGTCTCGATGGTTGGGCAATGAGCATACAACCCCGTTAGCGATCACTGCTAGCGGGGCTGTATGCTAAATACTTTTCCGGTTATAATAAATAGTCATATTAGTTATTTGTGGCGCTGCGCTAATGACAAAAAGTTTGACAACGCACTATAAAGTATGGTAAATTTGAAAAAGTGAAATCTCAGGCGCATCCTGGGGTTTATCTTGAGTTTACAGGCATTTTAAGAGCCCAACATCGTGTTTAGGGGGTGTGAGCAATGCGCGTGAAAATTACTATGGCTTGCGGTGAGTGTAAACGGCGGAATTATATTACGAACAAGAACAAGCGAACCACTCCGGATCGAATTGAACTAAACAAATATTGTCCGTTTTGTAAAAGACATACCGCCCATAAAGAAACAAAGTAGCGTCTAACTCGTTTGCAAAACGTTTGCTGCGTAGACGAGCGTAAGCAATATTTGATTTTTGTTGCAAGGATGTGGTTAAGTGGCTGCCAATGTCAAAGGCCTCACAAAATATTTTAAGGAAGTCAGACAAGAATTGAAAAAAGTTCACTGGCCTAACCGCCGTGAACTAACAGTCTATACTTCAATGGTACTGACAACCGTATTTTTCATTGGGATTTTCTTTTGGCTGCTCGATGCAGGATTTACAGAGCTGCTGAAACTGATTCTCCAATAGTAAGGAGGTAGGGGTATTCCCCTGGCCTATGAGTAAAAACTGGTATGTGGTGCACACATATGCAGGTTATGAAAACAAAGTAAAAACAAATCTGGAAAAACGCGTAGAGTCCATGGAGATGCAGGATAAGATCTTTCGTGTCCTCGTGCCCATGGAAAAAGAGTTTGAAATTAAAAACGGCAAGCGAAAGTCTACGTTAAAAAAGGTCTTTCCCGGCTATGTGCTAGTGGAAATGACTATTACTGATGATTCGTGGTATGTTGTTCGTAACACTCCAGGAGTTACCGGATTTGTTGGACCCGGCTCTAAGCCCATTCCCCTCTCGGAAAGCGAGATCGCCCAGATACTTAAGCAGATGGGCATGGACGAGCCTAAACCCAAAATTGATTTTGTAACTGGCGAAAGTGTGCGGGTCGTTGAAGGACCGTTTGCTAATTTTATTGGCAAAGTGGAAGAAGTTTTACCAGACAGGCGTAAGATTAAAGTCCTTGTTTCTATGTTTGGCCGGGAAACTCCGGTTGAGCTAGAATATTTTCAGGTAGAGAAGCTATAGTAAAAGATAGGAGGTGTAATAGATGGCAAAGAAAGTAAAAGGTCTTGTTAAACTGCAAATTCCTGCGGGTAAAGCTACTCCCGCGCCTCCGGTAGGTCCTGCTCTTGGTCAGCACGGCGTTAACATCATGGGCTTTTGTAAAGAGTTTAATGAGCGTACTGCTCAACAAGCTGGTTTAGTAATCCCTGTTGTGATTACCATTTATGAAGACCGTTCCTTTAGCTTTATTACTAAAACCCCGCCTGCAGCTGTCTTGTTGAAAAAAGCAGCCGGTCTTGATACTGCTTCTGGGGAACCAAATAAAGTTAAAGTCGCCACATTATCACGGGATAAAGTTCGTAAAATTGCAGAGCTTAAAATGGAAGATCTTAATGCTAATGATGTAGAAGCAGCAATGCGGATGGTTGAAGGTACTGCACGCAGTATGGGTATTACAATTCAAAAATAATTTATTGGTTGCGTGGGAGAGGTGTTGCCGCCTCGCTCGCACCACAAGGAGGGAAAGAAATGGCTAAACACGGTAAAAAGTATTTAGACGCGAGAAAGCTAATTGATCGTGAACAACCTTATGAGCCGGAAGAAGCGCTAGCTTTGGCCCAGAAAACCGCAACTACCAAGTTTGATGGTACTGTTGAACTGGCTGTCAGACTGGGTGTCAACCCCAAGCATGCTGATCAGCAGGTTCGCGGCGCTGTGGTGCTGCCTGCAGGTATCGGTAAAGCCGTTACCGTAGCTGTTTTTGCCAAAGGTGAGAAAGCCAAAGAAGCAGAAATGGCAGGAGCAGATTTTGTGGGCGCTGAAGATTTGGTGGCCAAGATACAAGAGGGTTGGTTTGATTTTGATGTAGCGGTAGCTACACCCGATATGATGGGTACTGTCGGTAAGCTTGGTCGTATCTTAGGTCCGAGAGGCCTGATGCCCAATCCCAAAACCGGTACAGTAACTATGGATGTCGCTCGTGCCATCAATGAGATTAAAGCCGGTAAAGTGGAGTATCGTGTAGATAAAAACAGTATTATCCATGTACCCATTGGCAAAGTATCGTTCGCCGTAGAGAAGCTGCTAGAGAACTTCTACACCATTATCGATACTTTGCAAAAAGTTAAGCCAGCTGCAGCGAAAGGCCAGTATCTGCGTTCCATTACTGTTTCTACAACTATGGGACCAGGAGTACCGATAAGTACGCAAAAAGCCGCACAGCTGGGTAAAGTAAAATAATTAATCTTGCCAAAAACGGGTGTATATGATACGATGCGCCCGAGCATGTATAAATACTAAGTTAGTTTTGACTGCAGACAGCAGGTGTCCGCGAGGACTTAAATTATTGCCTGCCGAGGTCGGAATGTCATCAACTGTGTTGTTAATTTCAACCCGTGATGGCCTCCGTGTGTCTGCACGGAGGCCATTTTATACTGTAGTTAAAAACTGCCGCTGTAGTTTATAGAGTGCTAAACACTGCAAGCTTTTGGTTATTGTTCGTAAAGGAGGTGGAACGATGAGTATAAGTAAGGAAACAAAGAGGCAAGTTGTTGCCGAAGTTAAAGAAGATTTAAGTAATGCTAAAACAGCGATTATCACAGATTATCGGGGTTTGAATGTCCAACAAATTACCACCTTGCGCCGCGCCCTGCGGGCAGAAAATGTGAAATACACTGTTGCCAAAAATACTCTGGTGCGGATTGCTGCGCATGAGTTGGGTTATGAAGGATTAGACCTTTATCTGGAAGGACCTACTGCTATTGCTTTTGGTTTTGAAGACCCGGTCGCTCCTGCCAAAGTTTTATCAAAGTATGCCAAGGAGTTCGACAAGCTGGAGCTCAAAGGTGGATTACTGGAAGGCGGGCTGATTGATGCTAGTCGCATTAAAGCCTTAGCAGATCTGCCTGCGCGTGAAGTATTGTTAGCTCATGTTGCCGGTGCTTTCGCTTCACCGATGACTAGTTTTGCTGGTGCAGCCCAAGCCTTGCTGCGTAAATTTGTTGGTACGCTTGACGCCGTACGTGAAAAAAAAGCTGCCGAAGCTTAAGTGCAAATTAAAATACCAAAAAAAATTGTTTAATTATAAGGAGGAACTATAAATGTCTAAAGTTGTTGAAGTTCTTGATATCGTTAAAGAAATGACAGTGCTTGAACTGTCCGAGTTAGTTAAAGCTTTTGAAGAAGAATTTGGTGTAAGTGCAGCTGCACCTGTGGCCATGGCAGCTATGCCTGTTGCCGGTGATGCTCCTGCTGTTGAGGAACAAACTGAATTTGATGTAATTCTGCTCGCTGCTGGTGAGAAAAAAGTAGCTACCATTAAAGTTGTGCGCGAAGTTACCGGTCTTGGCTTAAAAGAAGCTAAAGAGGTAGTTGACAGTGCACCAAAAGCAGTTAAAGAAAAAATCAGCAAAGAAGATGCTGAAGCTTTGAAAGCTAAACTTGAAGAAGCTGGTGCCAGTGTCGAACTTAAGTAAGTGTTTTTATAGCTTTAAAAGGCACCCTGTTGCGGGTGCCTTTTTCCCATTTCTCAATACCAGTGAAACTAGGGAAAAATCTTCCTCATTTTCTTGACATAGGTAAACACTTGTGATAAAATCGTAAATTGCTTAACAATGCCTTCTTTGCTATATTTATGCATATTATTGTTTCGATCGGGAAAGAATAAGATGTTACGAGTGCCGTTAGCTGTGTTTACTTTTTAGGTAAGTATTTTGAGGAAGGTATTGTTATTTCTATAGCGGGTAAAACCTAGGGACAGGAGTGAATGCCTGAATGTTCAAAGTCATCGACGCGGGAACACGGGAGCGCCGCACCTATGCACGGATTGACGAGGTTCTGGATCTGCCCAATCTGATAGAAATTCAGCAAACATCTTATAAGTGGTTCCTTGAAGAAGGGCTGCAGGAGATGTTTAGGGATATTTCGCCAATTCAGGATTTTACGGGAAATCTGGTACTGGAATTCATTGGATATTTCCTGGGCGAACCCAAGTATTCCGTAGATGAATGCAAAGAGCGCGACGCTACCTACTCGGTGCCGTTACGCATGCGGGTTCGCCTGATCAACAAAGAAACTGGCGAAGTGAAAGAACAAGAAGTATTTATGGGTGATTTTCCACTGATGACGGAAAACGGTACCTTTATTATTAATGGTGCTGAGCGGGTAATTGTTAGTCAGTTAGTTCGCTCGCCCGGGGTCTATTTTAAAAGCCAAATTGACTTCAGTGGTAAGGTGCTGCATTCCGCAACCATTATTCCTAACCGTGGTGCCTGGTTGGAATATGAAACTGATGCTAACGATGTTATTTATGTACGGATTGATCGTACGAGGAAAGTGCCGGTTACGGTGCTTTTGCGTGCTATTGGCTATGGCACCAATAATGATATTTTACGACTTTATGATCATGATACACGCATTTTAGCAACACTAGAAAAAGATCATACCGATTCTTTTGAATCAGGGATTTTAGAGATCTATAAGCGCTTGCGTCCAGGTGAGCCTCTCAACGTAGATAATGCCCGTTCACTTTTCGAGTCACTATTTTTCGAACCTAAACGGTATGATTTTGCCAGTGTCGGACGTTATAAAATTAACAAAAAATTTGCTTTAGCGCCGCGTATTAAGCAGCAAAAATTATTAGAAAATGTAGTTGATGCGGAAGATAATATTCTCGCTCGCGCCGGTGAGATCATCACTACGGAAATGGCGGAGTCGTTTGAGGGCAAAGGTATTGTCCGTGTGCGTATCGAGCATAACGAACGGGAAGTCACAGTGACTAATAACGGACAGATTCCCGATACGACTAAACATTTAACTCGGGAAGATATCGTGGCAACCATCGGCTATATGCTTAATTTAGCGGATGGGATTGGCGATGTGGACGATATTGATCATTTGGGTAATCGTCGACTGCGCAGTGTCGGCGAATTACTGCAGAATCAATTCCGCATTGGGTTATCGAGAATGGAACGCGTGGTACGTGAACGTATGACAATTCAGGATGTGGAGGCTATTACGCCGCAGGCCTTGATTAACATCCGTCCTGTAATAGCTTCCATCAAAGAGTTTTTTGGCTCGAGTCAGTTATCACAATTTATGGATCAAACCAATCCTTTGGCCGAACTGACACATAAACGTCGTCTTTCTGCACTGGGTCCGGGCGGCTTGAGTCGAGAGCGTGCTGGATTTGAAGTGCGTGACGTGCACCACTCTCACTATGGTCGGATGTGTCCCATTGAGACACCTGAAGGTCCCAACATTGGCCTGATTGGTTCTTTATCAACTTTCGCCCGTATTAATGAATATGGCTTTATCGAAACGCCTTACCGCAAAGTTGATAAAGAAAAGGGGCGTGTGACAGAAAAGATTGTTTATCTGACGGCCGATGATGAAGATCATTATACAGTGGCTCAGGCTAATGCTGAACTTGATGATGAAGGATATTTCTTAAGTCAGCGCGTCACCTGCCGACATCGGCATGAGACGATTACACGGCCGCCCTCTGCCATTGATTTTATGGATGTCTCGCCTAAACAATTAGTTTCGGTGGCTACGGCCCTAATTCCTTTTTTAGAAAATGACGATGCTAACCGTGCTCTGATGGGTGCAAACATGCAGCGTCAGGCAGTACCGCTGCTGAAGGCGGATGCCCCGCTCGTCGGGACAGGCTTGGAGTACAAAACAGCCCGTGATTCCGGGGTTGTAATCTTGGCTGATAAAAATGGTGAAGTTGTCTATGTCACTGCCACCATGATAGTTATTCGCCGCAGCGAAGATCCTGATGCCCCCAACCGCCTGATCAATGGGCGTACCGGTGAAATCTTCCCCGGAGAGCCACGCCTCAACTATCAACGTGGTTGTGACATCTATACCCTACAAAAATTTAAGCGTTCCAATCAAGGAACATGTATGAACCAGCGCCCCATTATCCACAAAGGGCAACAGGTTGCCGCGGGTGATGTGATTGCTGATGGCCCGTCTACTGATCAGGGTGAACTGGCCTTAGGGCGAAATGTGCTAGTAGCATTTATGCCTTGGGAAGGCTATAACTACGAAGATGCTATTCTCCTGAGTGAGAAGGCGGTAAAAGAAGATGTCTTTACCTCTATCCATATTGAAGAGTATGAATCAGAGGCACGTGATACCAAACTTGGACCGGAAGAAATAACTCGTGATATTCCCAATGTAGGTGAGGATGCTTTAAAAGATCTAGATGAACGTGGTATTATTCGCGTCGGTGCCGAAGTACGCGCTGGCGATATCCTCGTAGGTAAAGTAACACCTAAGGGTGAAACAGAATTAACAGCAGAGGAACGGTTGCTGCGCGCTATCTTTGGCGAAAAAGCACGTGAAGTACGTGATACTTCCTTACGTGTCCCCCATGGTGAAGCGGGGATGGTCGTTGACGTTAAAGTCTTTTCGCGTGAGCAAGGCGATGAATTGCCACCTGGTGTCAATCAACTGGTCCGTGCATACGTAGCACAAAAACGCAAAATTTCTGAAGGGGACAAAATGGCGGGTCGCCATGGTAACAAAGGTGTAGTTGCCCGTATTTTACCTGAAGAAGATATGCCTTTCTTGCCTGATGGCCGACCAGTGGAGATTGTACTTAATCCGCTTGGTGTACCCTCTCGGATGAATATTGGTCAGATATTAGAGACACACTTGGGCTGGGCCGCAAAAGTACTTGGTATTCATATTGCCACACCTGTTTTCGATGGCGCCCGGGAAGAAGACGTCTTCACAGCGTTTACCGAAGCAGGTCTGCCTGAAACTGGCAAATCAGTCCTCTATGATGGACGAACTGGTGATCCCTTTGACAATCAAGTAACTGTCGGCTATATCTATATGCTTAAACTGGCACATTTAGTTGATGATAAAATCCATGCTCGTTCCACGGGACCCTACTCTTTAGTCACACAACAGCCGCTGGGAGGTAAAGCCCAGTTTGGCGGCCAACGCTTTGGTGAAATGGAAGTATGGGCCCTTGAGGCCTACGGTGCAGCTTATACCCTGCAGGAAATTCTGACGGTTAAGTCTGACGACGTGGTTGGTCGGGTTAAAACATATGAAGCTATTGTCAAAGGGGAAAATATTCCTGAACCTGGCGTGCCGGAATCCTTTAAGGTTTTGGTGAAAGAACTGCAAAGTCTAGCCTTAGACGTAAAAATCATTGATGAAGAGACTGGCGAAATGGAAATTCGCGAAAGCGATGAAGATGGTGAAGTGCAGGATTTAGGTGTTAATATTGAAGGCACCGAAGATGAGAATGCGCCAAATACTAAATTGGTCTTAGAAGAAGATGACGAAGACGATCTTGATAGTGAAGATTTAAAAGACGCTGCAGACGATGAATTATCAGATAATGAACTAAAAATATTTCCTTTAACTGCCGAAGATGAAGATAGCGAAGAAGATGACGAACTAGTTTTGGATGATGAGCTTACCGACCTTGATTTGGAAGATGAACTTGATGAAGATGAAGATGATTTGGATGCTGATTTAGATGACTTGGCTGATGATGACGATGGTGACGATGATGAATAACAGCGTGGGTTATCTGTGGATCAAGAGAAAGGGAGGAAATGCCCTTGCTAGATGTTAACAATTTTGATGCTTTGAAAATCGGTCTAGCCTCACCCGAGCAGATTCGCAACTGGTCGCGAGGAGAAGTGAAAAAGCCTGAGACGATTAACTACCGAACCTTAAAGCCAGAACGGGAAGGCTTATTCTGCGAGAAGATTTTCGGGCCGCAGAAGGATTGGGAATGTCATTGTGGTAAATACAAGCGCGTCCGTTATAAAGGTATCGTTTGTGATCGCTGCGGTGTAGAAGTTACACGCGCTAAAGTAAGAAGAGAACGCATGGGGCATATCGAATTAGCTGCTCCAGTCTCCCATATCTGGTACTTTAAAGGAATTCCCAGCCGGATGGGACTGTTGATGGATATGTCGCCGCGTGCCTTGGAAAAAATCCTTTACTTTGCCGCCTACGTCGTCATCGATCCCGGTGATACCGGTTTAGTCAAAAAACAGCTGCTTACGGAAATGGAATATCGAGAGCATCGGGAAAAGTATGATCACCTGTTTAGAGTAGGTCGTGGTTTTAAAGCTGATATGGGTGCAGAGGCTGTAAAAAAGCTGCTGCAGGAGATCGACCTTGAAGAGATGGTCAAAGAATTGCGCGCCGAATTACGTTCTGCCACAGGACAAAAAAGAATTCGTGCTACGCGACGCTTAGAAGTAGCAGAGGCTTTCCGGCAATCTGGCAACAATCCTGCCTGGATGATTCTAGAGGCAATTCCAGTCATTCCCCCAGACTTACGTCCCATGGTGCAGTTGGATGGAGGACGTTTTGCCACCTCTGATTTGAATGACCTTTACCGCAGAGTCATTAACAGAAATAACCGCTTAAAGCGTTTACTAGATCTGGGTGCCCCTGATATTATTGTGCGTAACGAAAAACGCATGCTGCAAGAAGCAGTTGATGCCTTAGTCGATAATGGCCGCCGTGGCCGGCCTGTTACGGGACCAGGCAACCGCCCGCTGAAATCTCTCTCTGACATGCTCAAAGGGAAACAAGGGCGCTTCCGGCAGAACTTGTTAGGTAAGCGCGTGGACTACTCCGGTCGTTCCGTGATTGTAGTTGGACCAGAATTGAAGTTATATCAATGCGGTCTGCCCAAAGAAATGGCCCTGGAACTTTTTAAGCCTTTTGTCATGAAGCGCTTGGTCAATGAAGGTTTTGCCCACAATATCAAAAGTGCTAAACGCATGGTAGAGAAAGTGCGGCCGGAAGTCTGGGATGTGCTGGAAGTCGTAATTACAGATCATCCTGTGATGCTTAACCGAGCACCAACCTTGCACCGTTTAGGTATTCAAGCTTTTGAACCGGTTCTGGTTGAAGGCCGGGCCATCAAGATACACCCGCTAGTCTGTACAGCGTATAATGCTGACTTTGATGGTGACCAAATGGCGGTACACGTACCGTTATCGGCAGAAGCACAAGCAGAAGCACGCCTCCTGATGCTTTCAGCACAAAACATCTTAAACCCCAAAGATGGTCGTCCTGTAGTGACACCCACGCAAGATATGGTTTTGGGCAGCTATTACTTGACGCTAGAAAAAGAAGGGGCTAGAGGCGAAGGCAAAACTTTTTCTTCCGTCGAAGAGACGCTTTTGGCATATCAAACGGGAGTAATCGAACTACAGGCACGTATTGCTGTTGATATCACCGATTTTTCCAAGGTATTTACCGGACGTGAAGAATTGCGCCGTCTGCCTGGACCTAAACTTTTCATCACCACGGTAGGCAAACTAATCTTTAACGATATCTTTCCAGTGGATTTCCCTTACCTTAATAACCCTGACTTCAGCAGACCAGTGGACGAAGATGATTTTATCCTGCAAAAAGGACAAAACATCCCCGACCTGATTAAGCAGCATTCCCTTAGTGATGCGGTTAAAAAGTCTTTCTTGGGTACGATCGTGGCCATGTGTTATCGCAAATATGGTAACGCCCGCACTGCAGAGATTTTAGACGATATTAAGCAGCTGGGCTTTACCTATGCCACACGGGCCGGGATTACCGTGGGTGTTGTTGATGTAACTATTCCGGAGGAAAAGCAAGAAATTCTCGCTGCTGCTGAAAAGTCAGTAGAAAAAATAGAAATGCAATTCCGCCGTGGTTTAATTACCAATGATGAACGCTACGACCGTGTCATTGAGATCTGGACAAAGGCTAAAGATGATGTAACTAAAGCCTTAATGAGCTCACTAGATCCGCTTAACCCGATTTATATGATGGCTAACTCCGGTGCCCGGGGTAACATTTCGCAAATCACCCAATTGGCGGGGATGCGTGGTTTGATGGCTGACCCAACTGGCCGCATTATAGACTTGCCGATTAAGGCCAACTTCCGTGAAGGATTAACAGTGTTGGAATACTTCATTTCCACCCACGGTGCCCGTAAAGGTTTGGCAGATACCGCTTTAAAGACAGCAGACTCGGGCTATCTCACGAGACGTCTGGTGGATGTAGCGCAGGATGTAATTGTACGAGAAGACGACTGTGGCACCAATCAAGGTGTGATCGTATCTGAAATCCATGAGGGTAGTGAAGTGATTGAAGATCTTCATGACCGCATTAATGGCCGCTTTGCCTTGGCCGACATTTTAGATGCAGAAACGGGTGAACTGCTAGTCGCCAAAGATGAATTTATTAATGAAGATCTCGCTGATACGATTATCGCCAAAGGCATTACTAAAGTACAAATTCGTTCGGTTTTAACTTGTCACACCCGACACGGTGTCTGTAAAAAATGTTATGGTCGCAACTTGGCCACAGGACGTATTGTGGACGTTGGTGAAGCAGTTGGCATTATTGCTGCCCAATCAATTGGCGAACCGGGCACTCAATTAACAATGCGTACTTTCCATACCGGCGGTGTAGCTGGTGATGATATTACGCAAGGTTTGCCTAGGGTAGAAGAATTATTTGAAGCACGTAAACCAAAGGGTCTGGCGATCATTGCCGAAGAGGATGGCGTAGCGCAGATAGTGGAAGCCCGCCAACGCCGTGAAGTACAGGTGACACCGGATGACGGTGAAACAAAGTCATACCCCATTCCTTACGGTTCGCGCGTGAAAGTAAAAGACGGTGACCAGGTAGAGGCAGGTCAGGAGCTTACTGAGGGTTCTGTTAATCCTCACGACCTTCTGCGCGTGAAAGGTCCCCGTGGCGTACAGATTTATCTTTTGCATGAAGTACAGCGAGTTTACCGTTTGCAGGGCGTAGATATCAACGATAAGCATATCGAAGTTATGGTGCGCCAGATGCTGAAGAAAGTTAAAATAGAAGAGGCTGGCGATACCGAGCTGCTGCCGGGCGGTTTGATTGATTCCTTTATCTTCGAAGATCTGAATGAAGAGATCCTGGCGCAAGGCGGAGAACCCGCCGTCGCCCGTCCGCTTTTACTAGGAATCACCAAAGCCTCACTGGCTACTGACTCCTTCTTATCGGCGGCTTCGTTCCAGGAGACAACGCGTGTGCTTACAGAAGCATCGATCAAGGGTAAAAGTGATCCGCTGCTCGGGCTGAAGGAAAATGTGATTATCGGTAAGTTAGTACCAGCAGGTACCGGGATGAACCGTTACCGCAACATTCGTATCCTGCCCTTAGTCGAGCTGCCCGAACAAGCTGAAGCTGCAAAAAACAGCGAATTGACAAGGGAAGAATAAAGGCTCTGTAAAAGATAGATATTAATGCTAAGAGAACAAGACTAAATGATTGACAAGGGAACTTGATGATGGTAAAATATCAAAGTGTGTTTTTAATAGGAAACAATGGAGGCTGCCTGATGGACCTCGAGGTTTTAAAACAAGCCCAACAGACAGTAACAGGTACAAAACAAACAATTAAAGCGGTTAATAGCGGTCAGGCAGAAAACGTCTATCTTGCTCGAGACGCCGATGAACGTG
Organism: Oscillospiraceae bacterium; assembly: GCA_035647835.1. Lineage (GTDB taxonomy): Bacteria > Bacillota > Dethiobacteria > Dethiobacterales > Dethiobacteraceae > UBA9865. The sequence goes on along the minus strand of DASRMS010000231.1, from coordinate 3,843 downwards.
TGGTTCAGCCAATTATAACCGCCTGCAGTGCTAACAATGTGCCTGTTAGCTATGTTGAATCAATGGCAGAGCTAGGAAAAGCCTGTCAAATTAAAGTGAAGGCAGCAGCTGCTGCGATTCTTCGCACGGATTAATTATTTCCCATCCACTCCCCTGTGGAGTGGATGGGGTTTACACTTGTAGCTTTAAGGAAGGAGGTGGAGTGGAATGCCGACTCTGAATCAATTGGTACGTAAGGGAAGAGAGCAAGTTGTGAAAAAATCAACTGCGCCTGCTCTGGAAAAGTCTCCACAAAAGCGCGGTGTTTGTACTCGTGTCTCCACAACCACGCCCAAAAAGCCTAACTCAGCGCTGCGTAAAATTGCTCGTGTACGTTTAACAAACGGGATTGAAGTCTCAACATATATTCCCGGTATTGGTCATAACTTACAGGAACACTCAGTAGTGCTTGTGCGCGGCGGTCGTGTGAAGGATCTGCCTGGTGTGCGTTATCACCTAGTTCGTGGCGCTTTAGATGCCGCTGGTGTGGAAAACCGTCAACAATCCCGTTCTAAATACGGTGCAAAACGTAAAAAGAAATAAATAAAAAAACCCCTGTGAAAGGAGGTTAGGGTATGTCTCGTAAAGGACCGGCATCTAAAAGGGATGTTTTGCCTGATCCCCTCTATAATTCTAAATTAATCACTAAATTTATTAATTCGTTAATGCTTGATGGTAAAAAGGGTGTAGCACAAGCGATTTTTTATGATGCGATGGACACTATCCGTGAAAAAACAGGCAGCGATCCGCTAGAAGTTTTTGAAACTGCCGTTAAAAACGTTTCTCCAGTGCTAGAAGTAAAAGCGCGTCGTGTTGGTGGTGCTAACTACCAAGTGCCCGTAGAAGTTTCGGCTCACCGTCGTAGTATTTTAGCCTTACGTTGGTTAACAAGATACTCCCGGGAGCGTGGTGAAAGAACCATGTCAGAACGTCTAGCAGCCGAACTGCTCGATGCCGTAAATAGTACGGGTGGAGCTTTTAAAAAGAAAGAAGATACCCACCGCATGGCCGAAGCTAACAAAGCTTTCGCTCATTATCGCTGGTAGGTTGATGGTGTACTAAATGTCTTGACTGTTTTACAAAAAAATAACATCAAGCTAAGAAAGGAGGGGACCAAATGACAAGAACAATTTCCCTGGGCAGGACAAGAAACATAGGAATTATGGCACATATTGATGCTGGCAAAACGACAACAACAGAACGAATCCTGTTTTATACAGGGCGTGTCCACAAACTGGGTGAAACGCATGATGGGGCAGCAACAATGGATTGGATGGTGCAGGAGCAGGAGCGTGGTATTACCATTACCTCTGCCGCAACCACTGCCTTTTGGCATGATCATGTCATTAATATTATTGATACACCCGGGCACGTTGATTTTACAGTAGAAGTAGAACGCAGCCTGCGTATTCTCGACGGCGCAGTAGGTGTTTTTTGTGCCAAAGGTGGTGTTGAGCCCCAGTCCGAAACGGTCTGGCGCCAAGCGGATAAGTACCATGTGCCGCGCATTGCATATGTGAATAAAATGGACATTACAGGTGCGAACTTTTTTAATGTACTAGAGTCGATGAAACAGCGGCTGAATGCAAATGTGGTCCCCATCCAGCTCCCGATCGGTGTGGAGGATCAATTTATTGGTATTGTGGATCTCATTCGTATGAAATCCATTATCTATGCTGACGACCTGGGGACTCATAGCGATGAGACTGAAATTCCCACTGAGATGCTCGAACTGGCCCAGGAATACCGGGAAAAAATGCTGGAAGCTGCTGCTGAATTTGACGAGGACCTGATGATGAGCTATTTAGAAGGCGAGGAGATCAGTGAAGAACAAATCCGTGCGGCCTTGCGTAAAGGTACCTGTGCGGTGCAGCTGGTTCCTGTCCTCTGCGGATCCTCGTATAAAAATAAAGGTGTGCAACCAATGTTGGATGCAGTTATTCATTACTTGCCTTCACCGTTGGATGTCCCTCCAGTACAAGGTATGAACTTGGAGACGGAAGAAGAAGTTGTACGTGTCGCCAGCGACGAAGCGCCTTTTGCAGCCCTAGCTTTTAAAATTATGGCCGATCCCTATGTTGGTAAGCTCACCTTTGCACGTGTTTACTCCGGTACTCTTGCCAGCGGTTCCTACGTTTACAACTCATCCAAAGGTAAACGAGAGCGGGTTGGACGTATCCTACGAATGCATGCTAACCACCGTGAGGAAATTAAAGAGATTAGATCTGGTGACATTGTGGCAATTGTGGGTCTAAAAAATACCACAACGGGCGATACCCTTTGTAATGAGCAGGCTCCTGTTATTCTGGAAAACATTACTTTCCCAGAACCGGTAATAGATGTGGCGATTGAACCCAAGACCAAAGCAGATCAAGAGAAAATGTCTCTCTCCTTAGTTAAACTGTCGGAAGAAGACCCCACCTTTAGGGCCAGAACCGATGAAGAAACTGGGCAGACCATTATCTCGGGGATGGGCGAGCTGCACTTGGAAATTATTATTGATCGTCTCTTGCGCGAATTTAAAGTTGGTGCTAATGTTGGTAAGCCCCAGGTAGCGTACAAAGAAACCATTCGTAGTCACGCTCGGGTGGAAGGAAAATTCGTACGTCAATCCGGCGGCCGTGGTCAGTACGGTCACTGTTGGTTAGAGCTAGAGCCTTTGGAGTCGGGTCAAGGTTACGTCTTTGAAAACAAAATCGTAGGCGGTGTTATTCCCAGAGAATATGTCCCCGCCATCGATGCTGGCTGTAAAGAAGCTATGAATACAGGTGTTCTGGCTGGTTACCCGGTGATTGACGTTAAAGTTGCCGTCGTTGACGGCTCATACCATGATGTTGACTCTTCTGAAATGGCCTTTAAAATTGCTGGTTCTATGGCTTTTAGAGCTGGTGTACTTAAAGCCAAACCCGCACTTCTCGAACCGATGATGGGTGTTGAAATAACAGTGCCTGAGGAGTATATGGGCGATGTTATGGGTGATGTAAACAGCCGTCGCGGACGCATCGAGGGCATGGATCCACGTATCGGTGTACAGGTGATTCGTGCTAAAGTCCCGCTGTCGGAAATGTTCGGCTATGCCACAGATCTACGTTCTCGCACCCAAGGACGCGGTACCTACTCTATGGAGTTCTCACATTATGAGGAAGTGCCAAAGAGCCTGGCTGCTGAAATAATAGAAAAACAAAAAGGATAATCTTTGTTGAATTAAAGGAGGTTCACCTTACAATGGCAAAACAGAAGTTTGAAAGAAACAAAACCCACGTTAATATTGGTACAATCGGTCACGTTGACCATGGTAAAACCACGCTGACTGCAGCTATCACATCCTGCCTCTCTACTGCAGGCTTTGCCCAAAAGCAAGCTTTCGATCAAATCGATAAAGCACCTGAAGAGAGAGAACGTGGTATCACCATTTCCACCTCTCACGTGGAATATGAAACAGAAAAGCGTCACTATGCGCACGTTGACTGCCCCGGCCACGCCGACTATGTTAAAAACATGATTACTGGTGCGGCACAAATGGACGGCGCGATCCTAGTTGTTTCCGCAGCTGATGGCCCGATGCCGCAAACACGCGAGCACATCCTGCTGGCCCGTCAGGTTGGCGTACCTTACATTGTTGTTTTCATGAACAAAGCTGACCAAGTAGACGATGACGAGCTGTTAGAGCTTGTGGAAATGGAAGTACGTGACCTCTTAACGGAATATGAATTCCCTGGTGACGATACTCCTGTGGTGATTGGTTCTGCGCTCAAGGCTCTGGAGCATGGCTGTGGCAGCCGTGACTGCCCCGATTGCAAAGTA
>DASRMS010000230.1:0-1186 GCA_035647835.1 Oscillospiraceae bacterium | reverse complement strand
ATTAAAATTGTCAATTATATCAAGGTTCATTATTTTTATCTTGTCAAGAATACCTTCCGATAAAATCTTTTCAAGTGCAACTATCCTATTTTGCATTGCTACAATTGCCATCGCTGTTACCTCTTCTATTGTTAAGGTGTTATTATTTATCAAGCTAACTCTCCCTTCAACCGCCTCACCCTGTGCCTTTGCATAATCACCTTGCTCTTTTGCATAAAGCCCCTGTGCCTCAATATCAGGCTTTACATTGTCGTAATAGTCATTCTTTGCCCCTATTGCATCTGCTGTGGCTTGTTGTGAGTTTGGGATAACTGTTTCGTCTATCTCATTAGCTGCATCGTTTGCCCTGCTTGCTGCAGTATTAGCTATCGCTGCTTTTTCATCAGCATTGTCCGCACTTGTGTTTGCTCTGTCTCTGGCAGTGTTTGCTTCTGAGGTGGCTGTGTTTGCGACTGATGCTGCAGTGTTAGCAGTACTTGCGGCTGCATTTGCATTACTTGATGCAAGCTCGGATTTTTCTACTGCAATCCACGCCCCACTAGCAGCATCTATTGCATTACCTTGTGCAGTGTTTGCTGCTGCTGCTGCTGCATTTGCATTACTGGCTGCTGCACTAGCCATACTGGCTTTCTCGTCTGCATTGCCTGCGGCTGTATTTGCATTATCTCGTGCAGTATTTGCCTCTGTGGTTGCTGTATTGGCTTTCCCTGTTGCTATGTTTGCATTCTCTATAGCCTGGTTGGTTGATGCCGTTGCTGCATCTGCTGCGTTTGCGCTTGTGTCTGCTCTATCTGCTGCTGTATCTGCAGTCTCTGCTGCCTCTAGTGCAGGTCGCATAAAAAGATCTATATTCTCTTCCGTGAAGTCCGAAAATTCAAATACAGCCTTCCATCCGGTATCAACGTCATCCAGCCACCAGTTCTTGTTCGTGCCTATGTATGGCATCTGTTCCAGTCCGCCTGATCCAGTAATTACACGCCAATTCTTTAGCTCAATATCCCAGTACGCAAATGTTTTTAAATCATACACAAACGTGAACCACCCAAACTCACCGCCCATTGGATATCTCCTGTATAACTCTGATACGCTTTCTACAGGGTGCTTGAAGTACTTTAACAAGGGGAGCTTATCTACCTGTCCCGATATTACCTCTCCGCTTTTTGTGCTCATATTATTTGTTTTTATT
>DASRMS010000229.1:0-1563 GCA_035647835.1 Oscillospiraceae bacterium | reverse complement strand
ATACAACTACTATCGCGACCAGTTGTTGAGTTTTGAAGAAGGGGAAGTGGAGTGGAAGACGTTGGGGGATGTGGCGCAGCTAAGGCGTGGTCGTGTTATGTCAAAGGGATACTTGGTGGAAAATGCTGGGAAGTATCCAGTATATAGCTCCCAGACCGCTAATAACGGACTAATTGGGAGAATCAAAACATACGACTTTGAAGGAGAATTTGTTAACTGGACAACAGATGGCGCTAATGCGGGTACCGTTTTTTATAGAACAGGCAAGTTTTCAATTACTAATGTGAGCGGAATAATAAAAGTCAGTAATGCCTCTCAGCTCAACTGCAAATATCTATATTACTGGCTTTCAATTGAAGCAAAGAAGCATGTTTACTCAGGTATGGGCAACCCCAAACTCATGAGCAATCAGGTTGCCAAGATACCCGTCCCCATCCCACCATTGGCTGAACAAAACCGCATTGTCGCTATCCTTGATAAATTCGATGCCCTCACCACCTCCATCACCGAAGGCTTACCCCGCGAAATCGAGCTGCGCCAACAGCAGTACGAATACTACCGCGACCTGCTGTTGAGCTTCCCTAAGCCGAGTGATAAACAGGTGGCCTAATATGCCTTTTACCCGCTCGAAATGGTCAAATATCAAAATAACAACACTGGCCGGCCGTGCGAAGGCCGGCGGTGAGGAGAAACAGCCGTGACGGAATACAAAGCCATCGCCGAATCCAATAACTTTATTGTGTTGGATAAATACACCAAGCAACTGCAAGTGGCCGAGAGCTACCAAAGTGAAGATGAGCTGGAACGCGAGCTGGTTCAGGATTTGGTCAATCAGGGCTATGAATACCTGCCTACTTTGAACAACCCACAAGCCATGCTGGCCAATGTGCGGGAACAGTTGCAAGTATTGAACAAGGTGACCTTTTCAGAGGGTGAATGGCAGCGTTTTGTTGAAACCTACTTAGACAAACCCAGCGACAGCATTACCGACAAAACCCGTAAAATTCACGATGATTATATTCTGGATTTTGTGTTTGACGATGGCCGCATTCAAAATATTTACCTGGTCGATAAAAACAACATTACCCGCAACAAGTTGCAGGTGATTAAGCAGTTTGAGCAAACCGGCAGCCAGGCTAATCGCTACGATGTGACGATTCTGGTGAATGGTTTGCCGCTGGTGCATATTGAGCTGAAAAAACGTGGTGTGGCCATTCGCGAGGCTTTTAATCAGGTGCATCGCTACAGTAAGGAGAGCTTTAACTCAGACAACTCGCTGTATAAGTATTTGCAGCTGTTTGTCATTTCTAACGGCACCGACACCCGTTATTTTGCCAACACCACCCAACGTAATAAAAACAGTTTTGACTTCAGCATGAACTGGGCCAAGGCCGACAACAGCCTGATTAAAGATTTAAAAGATTTTACCGCCACTTTCTTTCAAAAAAACACCTTGCTGAACGTGTTGCTGCATTACTCGGTGTTTGATGTGAGCGATACCCTGCTGGTAATGCGCCCGTATCAGATTGCCGCTACCGAGCGTATTTTATGGAAGATAAAAAG
>DASRMS010000228.1:0-5132 GCA_035647835.1 Oscillospiraceae bacterium | reverse complement strand
GACTTGCATGTGTTAAGCACGCCGCCAGCGTTCGTCCTGAGCCAGGATCAAACTCTCCGTAATATAGTGAAAAGCGATTAAGCTTCCCGTTTACAGATTGTTCTTGGCTCTTATTTGAAACCAAAGTTGCTCATCCGGTTCAGCACTAGTAGCACTGCCTTGATGAAGCGTAATGTATTGACTGTTGAAAAGCTTCGTATTGCGTCGTTGCTACGAGAACCCGTCATCATCAACGTATTATCGATACGCCTCCGCTGCCGGAACCTCTTGCGCCTCGCACTACTTGCTTTTGAACTGCCAATTATATCGAATGTATCGATGTGTACTTCGCATGGCGTTACATATTCCTGTTCAGTTTTCAAAGAGCTCCAGATCGTCCATCAGCTGCGCATCTCTTTGTCGCTTCAACCTTGCGGCATCCTCAACGTATATCGTATACGCCTGCGGTGCCTCCAGGTCTTGCTTCGCGTTCTGCTTGCTTCTGAATACTCTGTGTTTTACATCCTTGCCGCTCTCACGACCGGAATATTATCTTACCATGCCCTGGCTCTCATGTCAACATCCATTTCATGGTAAAGTAAGTCCTGGCTAACCCGTACGCAAGTAAAATGTTTATGTCTTGCGGCACGAGTTTCAGTGTATCACATTTTAACCTTAATGGCAACTGGTATATACTGGCATAATTACACTACCATCCTGCACACCTAACTGGCAATTTTCCTACTAACAAGCAATTGTTTAAACTATTACTTGTTTTTCAGTACCTGTTAAAAAACTGATTATTATCTTGTCTACCATGCATTACATGTATTATAATATATAATACAAGGGAGTGTTGACGATGATTTTAGCTTTGGATTTTTCCAGTGAGACGCCCATTTATCTACAAATCAGAAACCAGATATTGCTGGCTATAGCTGAGGGAACGCTAAATCACGGTGATAAACTGCCAACAATTCGAGCTCTGGCCAATGAATCAGGAATTAATGCAATGACAGTCAATAAAGCTTATCAGTTGCTGAAACAGGAAGGGATCATCTCTATTGACCGGCGAAGTGGTACCAAAGTCAGTCTTCCCTATGACAGCAAAGCAGAAACACTGGCTAAACTGACTAAAGAGTTAAAGCTGCTTCTATCCGAAGCAAAAGTCAAAGGCATCAGCGAAACAGAAATGCTTGAATTGTTTAACCGGATTAGTAAAGAGATGGAGGGGACAAGATGAGTTTTTTTAAAGTTTTTATGTTGATCCTCTTCTACCCTATCCTGCCGATTATGTACTTTGTACTAATAAATGAAGCCAAACCACGGAAAAATATTATTCTTGGTGTTACATTACCGCGCTTGGCGTTAAATGATTCAGATTTAATAGATATTTGTAACCAGTTTAAATACGCGCTGCGTAAGTTTGTTTTGCTATTAGCAATTCCACCCTTTGCTGTTTTTTGTGTCGATCGCTCTTCAATCATGATGCTAATTTTGATGTATTGGCTTATTTTTGCGATTATAGTACCTTTTGTACCCTATACAAGGTATCATCGAAAGCTGAAAGCTTTAAAGCAGAGCAAGAACTGGAAGGTAGGTACCACACAAAAAATACTTGTAGATATCAAAGCTGCTGCCGAAGTTGAGAATCAGACAAATGCATGGTTGTTTATTCCGGCCATAATCATCAGTGCATACCCTGTCGTATATGAGTTAACAGCCGGTCGGGAACAAACACACATCAGTATATTTCTAGGCTGCTGCATAATGCTGTTTACCACGGTTTTATTCTATATATTTTACCGGCTTGCTTCACAACTACGAACGGAAATAATCGATGAAGATAGTAAGTATAATATAGCATTAACAAGGGTTAGGAGATATAACTGGGCACGCTTTTGGATCTGGGCAGCTTGGCTAAACACTTTTTACAGTATCATCTTTTGGTTAGGGATCAACGGTCGGACTTCATTTACGGTCTTTATGCTTTCTACGATCATTTATGCTGCAGCTATGCTGTGGGCTGTGTTAAAAGCGGAATTTACCACACGCAGCATGCAGCATAAATTAGCAGCAGAGAGCACGAAACCCATCTATATGGACGAAGACAGCCATTGGATTAACGGCATGTTTTACTACAACCCGCAAGATCAGAAAACGATGATCAGCAACCGTGTTGGTATTGGTATGACTATGAATATGGCAAGACCGGCAGGCAAAATTGTAATTGCTTTTTCATTACTATGTCTCCTGATAATACCCTTTCTGCCTATTTGGATGATAGCTGAAGAGTTTACTCCGCTTAAAGTTGAGAAAAGGGATTCAGCAATTGTAATAACTCATTTATCAGAAATAGCTACAATCGATACAGCAGCAATAGAATCTATTGAACTTTTGGAAGAGCTGCCAACCTCAAGAAAAATCGCAGGTACTGGATTGGAGAACCTGAAGAAAGGAACTTTTGATGTAGAGGGCTATGGCAGGGGTAAGTTATATTTAGATCCACAGCAGCCTCCCTTTATTTTAATTAATACTAGTCACGGCTTCATTATTATTAATATGCATGATGAAATTTGTGACTTTGTAAAGACGAAGTTCCCTCTGACGGGCGCATAAAAAACGACGCACTTATTGATTAGTGCGTCGTTAAAATATGGTGATGATAAATACACTGGGCTAACACAGTAAGCAAAGCGAGTGTATTTATCAGGATACCAGGTATTAGCATGCACAACCAAGGGCGAAACTTTGCTAAATACAGGTGTGAAAAAAACCGTCCCCCGTCACCGTGGTGCGCAGGCTCTTACAAGCTGAACAGCTTTACCATTGGCGGTATTCAACGATTCCTTCCGCTTTGGCTTTTTTGGCCAGATCTGTGTAGAGGCCATATTCATGTTCTTCACAACAGGCCGTATACGATGGGTCTGTTTTGTCATTGCGCGGCAGCGGAACATCCTGTTCCACTAAGATATCTTGGACTTTTTTAATGTTCACATTCCTGACATTCGAACCGTCTGCTAATGCAACTGCGGCGGCTACTCCGGCCGCCTGTCCAGTGCCGATGCACTGAGGAATCAGTGTGAGCCAGTCAATAGCCACGTCGTCCGCAGAAATATGGCGGCCCGGGCAGAGCAAATTATCGATTTGCTGCGGCAGAATCGCCCGATACGGGATTTCAATGGGTGCGCAATCATTAATCATGCAGATTGTGGAATGCCAGGCAATCACATCATCAAATTTGGGCGCAAAGGCGAAATCGTTCGGCGTCATAATGTATTCGCCCTGAAGTCTGTAGCTGCAACGTGTGCCGAGCTGAGGAGCTATATCATAAAGATAGGCATTTCTGAAAGCAACTGGGCAGGTTACGCGCAAATACTCGAGTACATCCCGCATTGTGTCGCGTGTCTGGATTTCCGTATGTGTGGCATCTTTAATGTTGGCACAATCTTTATTCGCGTGCCAGTTATTGATCCAGCAGACATCATTCTGATTGGAGGGAATCGGCATGCAACGGTACCCAGCGACTCTGGCGAGCCCTGCACGCAGTGCCTTGTTTGCTTCAGGATTGACTTTCGTCCATTCATAATAGAGATCCCAGTTGATACCGCCGATACGCCAGACAAGTGCTGTCGTACTTGAACGGGTATTGCTGTCTGCCAGCGCCCTAAACGGCGTTCCTGTCTGGCGAAAAATGTCGCCGTCCCCCGTGGCGTCAATCACTGTCTTGGCGAAAATTGCTTTGCGCCCTTCCTTGCTTTCGAAAATGACTCCTTTGACTTCATTGCCTTCCATAATGGGCTTTGTTCCCCACGAGTGATACTGCACTCGTATCTTATCCTTTTCTTCCAGCAGCATCTTATCCATTTCGATTTTCAGCTGATTTGGTTCGTAATAGACTGCACGGACAAGTCTTTGGGGCGTGCTTTCGCTTACACACCCGTGAATGGCCTTCCATGCGTTAATCATGGCCGGGTCGGTCATGCCAATCTCGTTGAGCTTAGGTCCTAACACGGCATTGGGGATTTTCTCTAGACGCGTGAACCATTCCTCCTGCAAGCCGCGGACAAAGGACTTACCATACCAGGATAGCTTCGGCACCATGATGACATAACCGCCTGTAACATCACCGCCCATATAGCCATAGCGTTCCATCAGGATGATATTCTTCGCACCCGCACGCGCTGCTGCGATGGCTGCGCTGTGTCCGGCACAACCGCCACCAACTACAAGGATATCGCACTCATCATAGATGGGCAGGTTATTGGGGGTTTCCACATACACATTGCTTTCCATCATATTCCTCCGTTCATTTAATGTTTTTTACTTTTGTACTTTATCAAAGTACTTTATAGCTATTAAGCGCCAAGCGAGGTTAAATGCAGGCGCTTCACATAGAAGTAGGGATAACTCCAGATCACGCACCGACATTATTGGAGAGCATGATCGTCCAAGAACACAAGCATAATAGCTAGGAGTTAATAACCATATTATAGCACTGGTGCCATTGTAAGGCAATTCATTATTTTTAGCATATTTTCACATTATGCAGCCGATCAAGTAATTTCATCTCCCACATTGGGAGGTAACAGTGCGGGCACATAAAGAAACAACGCACCAACATAAGTTAGTGCGTCGTTCAAAGTTAAATCTGGCAGAGACCTACTCAGGCCTAACCCAGTGAGCAAAGCGAACGGAGTTATCAGGATACAAGTTACGCTAAAGAGTATACAATGAGCTACCACCTCCAATAGCGTGGTCACCTGGTTATGTAGCATTCGCCCAAGGAGGGGACATGTCACCGGGAGACAATCGTGCGGGATAAAACAAACGACACACCGATTACTCAGTGCGTCGTAGAAAAAGGGATCTGGCAGAGACCTACTCTCCCGGGGACTCGCGTCCCAAGTACCATCGGCGCTGGAGGGCTTAACGGCCGTGTTCGGAATGGGAACGGGTGGAACCCCTCCGCCATTTCCACCAGAAAGTTCTCTCAAAACTGAACAGCGATTTTCAGAGCATGCGACAATGAGAACCGTCCCCTGTCGCAATTTCACATAGATATTTTTAGGTCAAGTCCTCGACCTATTAGTACCGGTCAGCTTAAGACATTGCTGCCATTACACCTCCGGCCTATCAACCAGATCTTCTTT
>DASRMS010000227.1:0-21634 GCA_035647835.1 Oscillospiraceae bacterium | reverse complement strand
TGATAATAATTAAAAGTATCGCTAAAGCGATAATACTTGAACGCAGACCGAGAAAAACGGACTGCGAGACGAAACTTAACAGCACAGAAAGCAAAAATGTCCAGATTGTGATCGTAACAACCCAGCCTAGCTGCTTACCTGGTTGTGAGTTTTGCCCCAACTTCTCCCACCTCGATTTTATCAGCTGCAGACTATGCTTATTTAGAAAGCAATAGCGACTGCCAAACTATGATTGGTACAAAGATGCTGCTCATCACAGCGAACAGTTAAAGACACATTTTGTTTAGTTTTTACAATAGGAAAAAAGAGTTTGTGAACAAACTCTTTATAGCAGGCCCAAGGCCTAATTATGCCAATTATATACCATAGAACCGTAGGTGAGCAACCCGTTAGATAAACGTTACGGCTTGAGGTCCAGCAGGTTTTCCCAATTAATTACCTAGTCGTCGCCGTACTAGGCGGTTTCCCTTTATAATCAATTTCATTGTGTCGCCAACAATGAGACTGGATTGCCACTGAGTCCGTACTTTAATCCCTAACGACTTTCCCTGTTAGAACAGTCTAGGAGTTTTCCTCTATAACACGGTGCCCACTTTCTATCCTCTTTTGCAACAACGGTTTCCTCCATAATTTTAAGCATCCACCGTCACCACTCAAGGCAGGCTACACTGTACACAGCGCGAACCGCATACAGGTTCTTCCCAAGCCGTAATCCTTTACCTACTACGGTAATCCACCACATACTTGGGTCTCCACGAGGCTAGGGTCTACGCCTGCATGCCTTTGCAGATCGCCCCAACCCCTTAACTCCCAGCACCAGCCCCCAACTGGGCGTCGGCAGCCAGCACCAGAAACTTCATCGATATGCCCTATACGGATTTTTAGGCCCGTCTTCGAAAGTGCCGCATCAACTAGAATACTGCGTCACCTACTGGTTGGGTCTATTGTAGCATACCACCTTTAAAGCTACAACTCGCTTGGCAGCCCACGTTAGACCTAAATGAGGCTATTTAGGGCAATTAGCGCATTTACCTCTGCGGCTCATTTTGCCCTTATCTGCCGATTAAGCATCCTTAGCCTGGCGTGGCGCGGATATCTTTCTTGTCTGTGCCTGTCACCAAATGATAGCCTGCTGTGTATCATATTGTATAATAATTTATCCATATATTAAGTATGCTGTCTCTGATAGTATCACTGCTTTACACCCTTTCATACTATGTAGCAATACAGGAGGTGAGCGCATGTCTAGACAATTTACTGGTGATTTTTTTAGCGCTAGTGTCATTAATCAAAAAGCAGTTAACCAAAACACACAACAGATTTTAGTTCTTGTTGCGGTGCAAGTTGCAAATCTAATTGAGGCTCAATTTGGTTTCGCAACCAATGATGACAGTGACACCATTGAGGGCTTGGCTATTTAGTACTTGATAGTGCTAGAAAGGAGTATGTAGATGAAAAAATTTGCTTATCAGTATGCCACCGGCACCATCCCGCAAAAAACTGTCAGACAATTTGGCGCTGTAGATTTTTTTGCGGCAAGTGTGATTAACCAAAAGGCTATCAACCAAAATGCACAGCAAATCCTAGTTTTAGTCGCCGCCCAGGTGCTTAATATTACTGAAGCTCAATTTGCTTTCGCCACTAATGAAGATCAAGACGTTGTCCAAGGCGGCATAGATAATTTACTCTAAAGAGAAAGGAGCGAAAACCTTGAAAATCGGCTTCACGAGAAAAGGTTTAACGCTTGATTCAAAGCCCTTCAACCCCCTTGATTTTTCCGTAAATGGTTATGGCATTGAATCAACAGACGAACCGATGCAATTTGATGCTTTTGAAATTCTAGAAAAACTAGCGGGCGCAAGGGGCGAAGGAGTTACACGTGAGGAACAAGTTAAAGTCTTGCAGTCCATTATACCCAAATAAATAAACGATTAAAGCGGGAGGGAAAGAAATGCCAGACGTATTATTGGCCAGTGTTGTCAATCAAAAGGTAGTTAACCAAAATGCCCAGCAAATTCTCGTGTTAGTAGCTGCGCAAATTGTCAACGTCCTGGAAGCACAATTCGGCTTCTCCACTAATTTAGATAATGACACGATCAACTCATAGCTGCCGCGGCAAAGACCCCTTGTTTTTTGCACTAGGGGTCTTTGCCCATGAACAACTCTCGTCGCCTGCACATATTATGTAGCTAGCAAGTGCTTTATTACCAGTCTGTGCTTTCAGCAGCCGGTTGCTAAACGGGCTGCGTATACAGCTTTACTAAACTGTGAAGTGAGATAAACGCCAGTAAGGCAAAGGAGGCTCTAGGGATGACGGAAGAGAGCAAGCAGCCTGCGCGCCAGCGTCAAAATGATGTATTTCAAAATGATGTATTTATGGAAGCTGAAATTATTGATCAATTAAATACAAATCAACAGTCAAATATGACCCTCTCCACGGAATCAGTGATTACGCAAACCGAATCAATGCTTAAATTGAATCTTACCTAGAAGGTGATAAAAATTGAAAAACCCCTGGATTACCATTAAGCCTTTACGCCATAAAAAGATACCAGAGATTATTATCTACAAATCAGGGCAGGTTTTGCTGGAAGGTGAAGTTTTTAAAGAAGATGATCCCCGCTATCGTAACCTTTCCGTCAATATCGAAGCACACAATAAACTAAATACAGGTGAAGAAACACTCCAGATGTTAGCTTTGCAAAAAGAAGCAGAAAAAGGCGAAACCATTACTGTCAGTGAAAGCAAAGATAAAAATAAGAGTGAGCAGACAACTATTAAATTTTAAGGTGGCTGCAATGAGCGAACGAAAAATTAAAACGCCGGAGCTGGAAGTAAGTTTGGACTTACCAAACTGGGCTTATTCCCCTCTGTTAGAAGAACTTTATCAGTTACGCCTCAACACTGAACTGACTAACGAAGAAAAAACAGCAAAATTGCAAAGCATTTTACACACTATGCTCAAGGATGATCAAGATGCAGAAGAGTAAATTGGTCTACCTTTCTAATCTCTCCAATGAAGCCAATATGTGTCAGGCACGCACTACCACTCTCTACCAATTAAACGTCGGCGTCCTCATCGGTGTGGATTACCTGAGAGAAAGCGCCCTCGCCAAGCAAAAAATACCTTTAGCCATCACCATAGATAAAATGGGAGATCTGACCATTGAAGGCATCGATGGCATCACCATTAACGACGAGCATCTCCGGATGCACAGTGATCGCAAGATCACAGACAGTGAAGAGTAGCTTAACTTGTCAGCATTTTAAAAGGAGTCGATTGTGATGAGCAATGACCATGGTGCGGCCCCAGCATATAACTTCCTCATCAATGCTTCCAATCAGGCAAACCTTGCCGGTACCCAGGAACTTAACGCTACGCAAATTAACTCTGTCTTTGTTTTAGTAACCCCCTACTACATAGACAGATTTAATCTGGCTGGCCTGAACTTGGATATCCGGATCGATGAAGAAGGTATCTTATGGGTGGACCAACAGGCCTTTGAGCCGATTGAAATTGTTAGGGGAGTTAAAGTAATTGGCATTATCCAAAGATAAAAAGAAGCAAGCAATCTGCATTAAATGTGGCGAAGCAGGTCTTTATCTGATTCCCACTCAGCACCATGTTTATATTGAATGTAGGAGCGGCCATGCTTGGCAGGAAAAATATCTGGACCAAGGCGGCACCATCACTCGTCCCCACACGGCAGTAGAATGCATTGAAGATTTATTTACCCCAGAGGAAAAAATATTATATGAGCGGATCACCACAGAACTGGAAGAGCATACCGACTATTATAAAAATGCTGACACCCTGGAGAAAGTAATGCATCTCTGCCAAAAGTGTCAAGCAAGTGAACAAGAAATTTATACGATTTTTAAAATTATTACACTTTATCAGCGAGCAATGGAGACAACACAAAATTAAAGATGGCAAAGGTAAGCCCCTGTCATCTTTTTGCTTGATGAAATTAAAATCCTTGGCAGCCTTTTGTTAAATTGGACCTCATTCTGGTTCAACCCGTAGGGGTGTCACTTTGTGCGCCAGAAACTATTACAACCACAACTCTACCTACTGATGATGAAAATAATGTGCGGGCGAACGCAGTTCGCCCCTACAAATCAGCTATGGCGTTGGACAAGCATCAGGGTTAAAGCTTGCAGGCTGCCGGCAGCTGCGCCGAATGGTTGTAAAAGCAGCAAAGCTTCTTCCAGTAAGGTATCTGCTTTAGCTTGTGCCTGCTGTAAACCATACAGCGCCGGATAAGTCATTTTTTGTTTATTGGCATCTGAACCCGTTTGTTTGCCCAGGGCAGCCGCTTCACCAGTAATATCCAAAATATCATCAACAATTTGGAAAGCCAAACCGATCTTTTCGGCGTAGTCAGTTAGCGCAGCCAGCTCGGCCGCGGCAGCTTGTCCCATCAGCGCCCCGCAGCGCAGACAACAACGAAAGAGAGCACCTGTTTTGTGACGATGAATGTAGTCCAATATTTCCGCATTGGCCGCCTGCCCTTCAGAGACGATATCTACTACTTGTCCGCCAATCATCCCCGCCATCCCTGACGCTTGACTGAGCTCCTGCTGCAGAGCCACCACAGTTTCCGCAGGAAAGTAAGCGCTTGCTTTGGTAGCTAAAGTTTCAAAAGCCAAGGTTAGTAAAGCATCACCGGCCAAGATCGCCATCCCTTCACCAAATACTTTATGATTCGAGGGGCGGCCTCGGCGATAATCATCATTATCCATGGCCGGCAAATCATCATGAATGAGCGAATAGGTATGAATCATTTCTATGGCACAAGCGGCAGGTAAAGCGTGCTGACGCGGCACGGTAAAGATATCTGCGGCGGCTAAAGTTAACAGCGGCCGCAATCTTTTCCCCCCCGCAAAAACACTATAATGCACCGCACGATGTATCTCTGTGGGGAAAGTAGTGGGGGGCGGTAAGAATTGCTGCAAGGCCTCGTTAACCTCCACAATAACTTCTGCCGGCTTAAAGGTCATGGCTGCCACCTTCGCCGTTAAAGGGCACAAACTCCTCTGCTTCTTTTAAGAGAATAGAAATTTTATCTTCCGCATGATTAAGTTTAGTACGACAGTGCTGCACCAGCTGCATACCTTCCTGAAATAGTGCCAGCGCCTCTTCTAAAGGACAGTCACTGCGCTCCAATTGCTGCAGCACCTGTTCTAATTTAGCCAGTGCTTCTTCAAAGTTTAAACCCGCTATCGGGGTTGTTTTTTTACTCATTTTCTTCCTCCGTTTTTGTCTGCAATATTTCCGCCGATGCTCTACCTCGCCGCAAGCGAATTTCTACCGCGTCGCCTGTCTGCAGTTGGTCTGCCGCCCGCACAACTTGTCCCGCTTGATCATAACAAATAGCAAACCCTCTTTCCAGCACAGCCTCCGGATTTAAGGCCCCTAATTTCCCTGACAGCAATTGAAGTTTGGCTGTCTGATTCTGCAGATGGTAGACCATTTGTGTTTCTAGGCGCGAAGACAGATTATCAAGCGTTTGTTTGGCCTGCTCTACCCTCTCCAAAGGTCTGGTTAGCACCCGTGAAGCAGCCAGCTGTTCCAGGTAACGCCTTTCTTGCCCTAGTTTGGTACGCAGCTTTAGCAGCAGACGGTTTTGGCTGGTTTCTAAAAACTGCTGCAGCTCCCGCTGTTCTGGCACCGCTAATTCTGCCGCTGCCGTAGGAGTAGCCGCCCGCACATCCGCCACAAAATCGGCGATCGTAAAATCAGTTTCATGCCCCACTGCTGAAATCACCGGTATCTGCGAGGCAAAGATAGCCCGCGCCACAATTTCTTCGTTAAAGGCCCATAACTCTTCAATAGAACCGCCACCCCGTCCGGTAATGATCACGTCCAGTGCCGGCACCTTATTGAGAAAATCAATAGCTTCCGCAATCTGCCGCGGCGCCTCCGGCCCTTGGACCAGCACCGGTACAATCAGTATTTCAGCCGGCGGGAAACGACGTGTTATAGTGGTGACAATATCACGTATCGCCGCCCCGGTCGGCGAAGTAATTACCCCGATGCGCTGCGGAAAGCGCGGCAATTCCTGCTTGCCAGCGGCTTCAAAGAGCCCCTCCGCAGCTAATTTAGCTTTCAATGCTTCAAACGCGGCAAACAGACTGCCTACACCTTCCGGCAGCAGACTATCCACATAAAGCTGGTATTGGCCATCACGTTCATAGATGGACAACTTGCCGCTGGCTACTACCTTCACACCATTTGCCGGTGGGAAAGTAAGACGGGCATTAGCACTGCGAAACATCACACAACGCACCGCTGCCTGCGCATCCTTTAAAGTGAAATACATATGCCCGGAACTATGGTGCTTAAAATTAGAAATTTCGCCGCTTACTCGCAGCCGATTAAGCTGGGGGTCAGCGGCAAAGATATTTTTCAGATATTGAGTTAACTGTCCGACAGTAAAAATACGTTTGTTTTGGCTGGCCATCTAACTTACAACACTCCACTACTCTATTATTTATTACCTGCTTGAATTTCTCACTGGTATTTTGTTTATATTCGTGATGCTCTTTACCTTTTCCTGTTAGCAAGCTTAATCTTCTTGCCGGCCTGCTGCGCATAAAGTGCCGCCCCGACAGCATTATCCCCGGCAAAGCGGGGCTGAGCGAAAGCACAGTGACCATCCAGTTGTTCTGCTAAAAATGTGCGGATAAATTTGTTGGCCATGACCCCGCCGACCAAAAGTACGGGTTTTTCGCCCTGCTGCTGACGGGCATTAATGATGACCCGCCGCAGTGATTCAGCAATACAAAGTTCTACCCCACGCGCCACTGCTGCCTGGTTGACAGAGCCGCCCGCCAGCAGCCGCTGTACATGACTTTCCGGACCCGAAAAAGACATATTAAACCCCTGTACCGACACCGGTACCTGGGCAATCTCCCCACCGGCCGTTTGGGCTAAGGCCTCTAACTGCGGACCAGCGGGGAAGGAAAACCCCATAGCCACGCCGACACGGTCAATAAATTGGCCGGCCTGGAGGTCAGCTGAACCACCCAGCTCCACAATCTGCAGGCGTTCAGCCTGCTTGACAGACAACAACTCCGTCGTACCACCGGAAACATGCAGCGCATAAAAATCATCCCAGCGGACCTTGGCCGACCACAGCCCTGCCCAGAGATGCCCCTCCTGATGAGAAAGCTCTATACACGGTACTCCAGCCAGCGCCGCCAGACTCCGGGCCAAGGAAAGGCCAGCCATAAAGACAGGCATATAGGAGCCAGCCACTGGCCGCGGCTGGCTGGAAGCCGCCACCGCCTGCAGCCGCAGAGGACCTATCTCTGTCTGGAGCTGTTGCGCCAGTTGTGGTAAGTTCTGCAGGTGCTGCCAGACCCCATTTGCTTGGCGCAAGCCTCGCTCACCCTGGGGCACTTTTAGCAGCTGTCGTGCTTCAGAAAGCAAACGTCCCTGCGTGTCAATGACAGCCAGGGACGTAGTATAACATGATGTATCGAGGCCTAAAAACACTAGTTTTCCTCCTTGCTGCCGCCTTTAGTGTGGGCCAGCTTGTCCAAAACTCCATTAAGAAACTTGGCCGACTCTTCACCGCTGTAAGCTTTACATAACTCTAGTGCTTCGTTAATAGAAACGGCAGGGGGAATATCTTCACGATATAACAATTCGAAAGCTGCCAAGCGCAGGACACTACGGTCAACAGCCGCTAGGCGTTCCAATTGCCAGTTCTGTAAATACGGGCTAATCGTCTGGTCAATTTCCTCCTGCTTGTCCACCGTACCGTTGACCAGCTCTCTGGCAAAGAGTGCCGACTGAGGATTTAAACCGCTCTCGGTCAGCAGCTCTGACAGACTAGGTTCAATACTATTTTTACCTTGTTCATATTGAAATAATGTTTTAAAGGCAACTTCTCTTGCCGCACGTCGGCTCATAAGCACACTCCAGTCAGTCGTTATCAGGCCATATGCGCTGTAAAATTCCTTGGATCCCTTCATGACGATCAAATAAACGTCCCAGGTAAACACCTACAGCGATACATAAAAATAGCAGTACGCTACGCCAAAAGCCCAATAATAGAATACATAAACCTACAATCAGTCCCAGGGCGCCACCGAGTATTTTCCCCCAGTGTTCAACAATAAATTGCCGCAATGTTTTCGCAGGCACGTTTACACCTTCTTTCCTAACGGGTAGCCTTAATCGTGTCAGTCACCACATTCTCAATCAAAACCTTGATTTCTGCCACTGTGCTGCCGGTGGAGCTTTCCACATATTCCTTGACAGCTGCTTGCAGTCCTGCTGTCAGCTCAGGAATCTTTTCATCCGGCAAGGTAGTGGCCCGCAAGTAGATGACTAAACCCGACTCGGTGTAAACGATGCGTGTTTTGATATCTCTGACCCCATTAACATTACGGGTAGCTTTAAGCACTAAATTCTCAATCGCTTTAAAGCTAATACTCACTTCACCAAGTGGTCCAGGCTGCGCTAATGATTCTACAGTGTTCTTGCGGCGCACACTGGTTAAAAATGCCCAGACGGCTAAGGCCAGCAGCAGCACGGCCAGAATGGCATACTCTAAATGACCATAAACTGCCCCCACTGTATCCTGCAAAACTTCCAGCGGATAAAGTGAAAGGGCAGCCCCCCCCACCAGCACCGCCATAGCGCTGAGGAGTACAGCAAAGATCACTAAATATAGTCTTTCGCGCGTATTCATAGGTTTCCACATCTCCTTTCGCGCTATGCAGTAGTCTGTATGACGTTAAGCCCCTGCACAAACAGGGGCTTAACTTAAGTAGCTTAACGGATTTGCAGATCTTCCTCTTGCTCTTCCCCTTTAGCCGTATCAAAACTTACACCCTGCACATGCACATTCACACTTGCCGTTTTTAATCCCGTCATTGATTCAATAGCTTTTTTTACACTTTCTTGGATCTTCCAGGCCACATCAGGAATGCGAGCACCAAACTTAACAATGATGAATATATCGATAAGGGCCTGTTGATTGCTAACTTCTACTTTAACACCTTTAGCAAGATTACGTTTGCCCAGCATGTCGGCAATACCGCCAGCCAAGCCACCACTCATGCCAGCGACGCCCTCGACCTCAGTAGCTGCCAGTCCGGCAATAATCGCCACGACGTCATCGGCAATTTTAATTGTTCCCAGTTCTGTCGGTATGAATTCTTCCTCCGCTGACAAAAAATACACCTCCCTTGATTACAGCCATGCTGTAATATTGAATATTATACCAAAGATTCTTGTGCAATACAATTCCATGTTAGCAGCAATTTTCCTGTTATGAGCCGCCATGCTCCACCACAGAGATATCATCCATGCTGAGACCAGTCACACTGTTGACTACTTCGGCGATTTGCATAAATTGTGTTTGATCTAGTTTAGCTGCTTTTACCACCGCATGGGCTTTGCCGTCTTTAATGAAAAAGACTGCATCTTTAAAGCCTTGCGCCTTTAACATGTTCTCCACCATTAGTTCCTTTTCCATCCGTTCTATCAAGCTTAAGAGCTGCGCTTCCGCTTCTTTCTTCGCCTCGGCACTAACATTGGGATTCTCAATCATGGTGTTGAACATTTCTACTTCACTTGCACGAATACGGTCGCGCTGCAGGCGGTACTCCACAAAATATGCTTCATAACTTTCTAAACCCATGCTTTCCGGAGCGGTGACCACGGGCGCTGTCGTCTCTTCACTGTCACCCTCACTATCGCCTTCATTCTCCCCTTCACCCGTTCCTGGTTCTTCCTCAGCTGCTGGCTCCCCCTGACCAAGCGGATCTTCCGTTTCTGACTGCTTTGCTGGATCAACAATATCTATCCGGTCATTCTGAAATTGTTTAGCATACCACACCGCCGCCAAGGCCAACACCAACAAGACAATTGTCGTTACTTTTCTTGAAGTTTCCCTCTCCATGCCTTCCCCTCCTCCTACTCCATTTCCAATACTTTAACCCGATGCGCGGGTAAATATAGGGCCGCTCTGACCGCGAGCGTCACATCTTCTAATAACCGAGCACTGCCATCACCTTTAACTGTTACTAACACGCCGGCAATCTCCGGTGTCTTTTCTCGCACAACTACTGCCTGTTGACCGGAGCCTGTCTGCTGCATGACAGCTTGTGTTTTGGTGGTTTCTTCTTCAATAATCCGGTTGCCGCCGCCGCTATCCTCTTCTTCAGTCTTGCGGTTAGTGGTTTCCTGATTGTGAATATATTCATATTCTGACCCACTGGCTAGGGTGACGAAGACCCGCACAGCGTCTACACCCTTAACACTTTGTAATTCTGCACTTAACTGCCGCTCTACCTGATCTTTATAATCACTTTTAAAGCTAGTTACTGCCGCGCCTCCACCCGGCTGAATCAGCGGCTGCTCGCCTGAACTTTTATCCGGCATGGCACTAATGTACATAAAATAAATGCCGACAGCCACTAATGCCACAATGAACCAGGTAGAATACTGTTTTTTGCCGTCCTTGTCCCCCCTGCCCTGCACTTTATCTAATACGCGCTGCCAAAATTGTTCACTCACTACACACACCCCCTCAGTGATAAATTACCCGCACTTGCACAAGCTCCGCCGAAATTCCTAGTGCTGCCGCGATCTGGGCAGCAAACTCTGCTTCATATACACCGCCCCCGGGCACCAGTTCCCCCTCCCCAATCCCTACCTCAATTGGCTCAACTGGCTCAATCAACCCCGCTGGCGGCTGCAGCGGCTGTGCCACCACGCTAATTTGCCGCGGCACACCAAACTCTAAATGATTAACATCCTCCTCCACCTGCAGGTCCATGCTGACAATCTCTAAATCAGCCTCCCGCAAGAGCTGCGCCACTTTTTCTTCGACCAGCTGCCGATACCGTACCAGCGTCAAATCCCAATTCATTTGCTCAATCTCTGCCTGCTGTCTGGCGATAGTTTCTTCTGTCAAGGCATCACGCATTTCCACCACCGGGTCTAGCAAGCCTGGCAGCTGCAAAAGTGAACGCAAGGGTGCCAAGAGCATCAGCATCAACACCAAACCTACCACCATATTTACAAATGGTCGAAACTCTTTGCGGGGCAGCATCATCTCCAAGATCGTCACTAAAACAATCAAGATCACAATATTACGCACCACTTCTGATAAAACAGCTAGCACAGTCTCACCTACCTTAACATAAACGAAGCATTACCAGCGCCGGAGATCACAGTAAGCGCAAAATAGAAAATCACACTCACCACAGCCACAGCAGCAAAAACTAAAGCCAAACAATTTCCTAATGTATTCAGCGAATCACAGAGGCTGGTCTCCCCCAACGGCTGAATTAAAGCAGCCGCCAATTTGTAAATAAAGACTAGCACCAAAATTTTAATCAGGGGAAAAGCTACGAGATAAAAGAGCACCAGGATGCCGGCGATATGCACTGTACTTTTTAAAATTAAAGTAGCGCCGGCCACCGTTTCCACAGCATCTGAAATCATACCGCCAACCACAGGCAAGAAAGAACTAGTTAAAAATTTAGCCGTCCGCAGACTGACAGCATCACCGACCGTGGAAGCCACCCCATAGATGGACATCAAACCAGTAAAGATCGTCATGCAGAGCCCCATCGTCCAAACTGCACTATTCTTCAGTAAGTCAGCCAGCTTACTGACAGTCACACGGGGCGAAAAATAATTAACAATAGAGAGAATGGTGTTGAGAAAAATCAAGGGGAAGACGACATCCCGCGTCAAGGCCGCAAAAAAGTTGACCGCAAAAATAATGATGGGGCGAAAGAGAGCCGCAGAGGCAAAACTGCCTAAAGACGCCAGTAATGCTAACAAGAGGGGGATCACGGCCAGAATTAATTCCACCATGTTATTGACGCTATCCCGGCCAATGCCTATCGCCACGGCAAAACTTTGCATCGCAATGGAAACCAGTGCTAAATAAACCACCGCCTGGGTAAGGGCAGAGATACTATCATTGGCAAACGCTTTTTCCAAGTTCTTCAACAGCGCCGCGATTACGGCCAGAAAAAGTAACTTGGCCAAAAGATTTAAATTGAAATAAATCTCCCGCCACATAAAGCGCCATAAACCATTGATGATCTCTGAAAATGACAAGCCTTGTCCCTCTCCCGGGCGGAACCACTCAAGAATGTTGTGCCAGGTAAAGTCCGGCAAATATTCACCAGACTCCCGCTGCAGTTCCTCCCAGAAAGATTCAATTTCTGTCATCTCCAGCTCTTGTGCCTGCTGCTGTACCAGTTCAGTTGCTGGTTTTGCCAGCACCGGACTGGTGGTCAGCCATAAGCATAAAGTTAGTAAAATAACCGTGCCAATTTTTTTCATATGCCACCTACGGTACAAATTTAATAATTGTCTCCAACACCGCCACTAACAGTGGCATGGCCATTACCAAAATTAACATTTTGCCGGCAAATTCCACCTTGCCGGCAATAATACTTTCACCGGCATCACGACAGATTTGCGCGCCAAACTCTGCCAGATAAGCAATGCCCAGGATTTTAAGCAATGTATTTAAATAAACCAAGGAAATATTAGCCCGCAAAGTCATATCCAATAACATTTGGAGCACTGTGGACAGGTAGACGGCCACACGCAGGAAGATAATTACCCCAGCGGCCACGGCAATCAGCATGGCATAGACCGGTTTTGTTTCCCGCACCACCACCACCATGAATGTAGCTATCAGTGCAAAAGCAACGATCTGAATGATTTCCAATGGCCTCTCCCTTTCAGCTTTGACGTGTCCCTTACCACTGTCAATCTAATAAAGGTTAAAAATTGTTTTGATGCTAGAGAAGAGTTCATTGATGAGTTGGATGACCATCAACAGCACTACTACTACGCCCCCTAGGGTCAGCATTTGGGCCTGCTCCTCTTTTCCCGCCTGCTTTAAAACAATATTAAGTACTGAAATAAATATGCCAATGCCAGCAATACGAAAGATAAGATCTACATTAAATCCATTCATGCAACTTTCTCCTTCCAACACCAGAGATTTTTAGAGAAGCAGAATTACGACCGTTAAGCCCGACAACGCTCCTAAATAACGCCACATCTTCTCATTACTAGCACACAGTGCCGCGGCCTCAACCGCCTGGGCAGCAAGCTGCGTTTCCGCGGCCGCCAATTGTTTCAGCTGGTCATCTCGTCCCAAGCCGCCTAAGCCTGCCGAGGCCCGTGCCACCACCGCCCAATCCTCTGGTGTTAAGCACAGCAGCGGCTTGACACTGTGCACGGCAGCCAACCAGGCAGTTGAAGCATCAGCAGTCTGCGGATCCTGCAGCTGCTGGCGGACCGCCGCCAAGAAAGCCTGCACCCCCTGGTTGCCGAGACGTTTACCAACTTGCTCTAAAGCGCGCGGCAAGGGTGTAGCCGTGTAGCCAATTTCTGCTGCCAATAAGCGTAAGGCCAGTCTGAACTCTTCCAGTTCGCGCACGCGGGCACGTAATTTGGCAGCCTGTAAATTGCCCCACATCAGGGCTGCCGCCAGAATCAAAACGGCCCCCAGCCATTTAATCCACATTGCACTCCCTCCCGGCACGTAACCACTCTTGCAAAGAATGTCCCGTGTAAATATCTTCCACAGTACCCGGCCCATGGCGTCGGGACAACACTATCACCCGCTCAAATAATCCGTTCTCCAATAGATATGCTAAGCTCGGCCTTCTTATGAGTTCTCTTGCATTTTGTCCGTGCGCTGTGGCCAAAATACTTGCGCCCGTATTCACCGCTTCTTCCACCGCGCGAGCATCTTCAGCTCTGCCCAGCTCATCTGTGACAATCACCTGCGGTGACATGGAACGGACCAGCATCATCATGCCCTCAGCCTTGGTACAGCCATCTAAAATATCGCTGCGTACACCAACATCTAATTGCGGCTCACCTCTAAAACAACCGGCTAATTCCGAACGCTCGTCCACTATCCCCACTTTAAAACCCGGCCGTCCCTTTTGTTGATCACCATTGGCCAGCAGCCTGGCTAAATCACGCAGCATAGTGGTTTTCCCCGCCTGCGGTGCCGAAACTAGTAAAGTATGCCGTACTCTTTGCGTCTTGTCACAGTAGACATGGGGCAGTATTTTTAAGGCAGCCCCCTTAAATTGCCGTGCAATGCGAATATTCAGCGCATTAATATCGCGCAGCAATTTAACTTGGTTACCTTCCATCACCACCCGCCCCGCAAAACCGGCACGGTGGCCGCCTGGCAGCGCCAAGTAGCCCCTTTTTAATTCCTCATCCCGCGCATAAAGCGAGTATTCAGTCATCTGCAGCAAAATGTGCTGCAAATCAGCTGCCGTAATCCGGCAGCTCTCGCCTAAGGCCGTCACAGGACCAGCTAGCCCCAGCCACACTTCACCTCGCCCGCTCTGCACCATCAAAGGTTGTCCAGCCCGCAGCCGAATTTCCTCCAGGCTAGCTGCCAAGGCAGCTGGCAGGCTCGTAAAAATAGCTCGCAGCTGCGGCGGTAAAAGTGGTAAAATCTGCTCTTGCCAATTTTCATCTTTCATTGCCTTCACCCCTACATTACTATGAGGACAGGCTCACTAATATACCTGGGGTCAGGCTTGTATACCTGGGGTCAGGCTTGAATTATTTACTTGAAGTCATCAAACGCTGCCTTCGCCCATGCAGGGCAAACCCAAAAAAAACCGTTTCACCAATTAGGTGAAACGGCTTTTTAAGTATGTTTTTTAAGTTAAACCTGACTCCAGGTTATTCCTGACCCTCTTCATCTAAAACTTCAAGGTCTTGGAAGTCATCGAAATCCCGATCATCATTGACAAAAACAACACGCTCACAGTTAGGGCAGAGGATTTCTACCACATCATCATCTTCTAACATGTCATCATCAATGTAGACGATTTCATGGCATTCCGGGCATTCTACCGAAAACATATCATCCTCATCAAACTCTTCATCGTCAAAGTCCTCATCGTCGTCCAACAGCTCATCTTCATCGTAGAAATCTTCTTCCAAATCATTAAGGTCTTCATCAATAGCTTCGGCGTACTCTACAATATCAACATAATCTTCCTGCAGTTCACTTACTGATTCAGCTAAAGCGTCAATGACATCAATCAGTTGTGTAAACAGTTTTCCTTCACGGCTCCCTGGATCAAAGCCTAGTCCTGCTGCCAGTCCTTTCAAATACGCCACACGCGATGTAAGATCATCCATCGGATTAGTATCCTCCTTCAATTGTAATGGGCTTTATACCCTTTCCATGTACTCACCCGAACGGGTGTCTATCCGCAACACATCACCGGCATTAATAAAGAAGGGAACTTGTACTACCAGACCCGTCTCCATCGTCGCCGGTTTTGAACCACCGGAAGCAGTATCACCTTTAATGCCTGGTTCTGTTTCCGCTACTTCTAATTCCACAAAATTGGGCACCTCAACACCGAAAACTTGTTCCTGATAAAAGAGTACACTGATTTCCATATTTTCCTTTAGATACTTCAGACCATCGCCCAACTGCTCACCAGTCAGAGCAAGTTGTTCATATGTTTCTGTATCCATCACATGGTACTCATCACCCGAATTATAAAGATATTGCATTGCGCGGCGATCCATAATCGCCCTTTCCATCTTTTCACCGGCCCGGAAGGTGCGCTCAGTGGTAGAACCAGTTTTGGCATTCTTTAATTTTGTCCGGACAAAAGCAGCTCCTTTACCTGGTTTGACATGTTGAAAGTCAACAATAACAAACACAACGCCGTCTAGTTCTATCGTTAAGCCTGTCCGAAAATCACTGGTTGAAATCATCAAGTCCCCTCCATCTTATAAGCAATATAATTCCTTGGAACTCGCTGTTAAATTTCGAATCCCCTGCTCTTCAATAACCACCATATCTTCAATGCGTACACCAAACTCACCAGGCAGATAAATCCCCGGCTCCACCGTAACAATCATGCCGGGTTCCAGCAGCCCTTCATAACTGGCTGATAAACGTGGTGACTCATGAATTTCGCGTCCTACACCATGGCCTAAGCCATGACCGAAGTACTCTCCGTACCCCGCTGCTGTGATCACTTCACGGGCAAAAGCATCGCCGTCTCTGCCGCTCACGCCTGCCTGCAGTTTTGCTAGCGCCGCTTCTTGCGCTGCTAAAACAAGCTGGTAAACTTCACGTTGTTTGTCACTGGCCTGCCCGACAAAAACTGTCCGCGTCATATCAGAACAATAGCCATCCACAATGCAGCCATAGTCAAGCACTACTGCATCTCCCACCGCTAAAATCTTTTCAGATGCCACCCCGTGGGGCAAAGCTGAACGGCTGCCAGAGCCGACAATCATCGTAAAAGACAAACCGCTGGCACCGCCCCTGCGCATCATAAACTCGAGTTCTAGGGCAAGCTCTCTTTCCCGCACACCAGGTTTAATCTGTTCTAAAATCTGACTGAAGGCGGCATCCGTTAACTTTTGGGCCTTTTCCATCGCCTTAATTTCTTCTGCCGTCTTAACAACACGGATGGGGGTTACTGGCGAGGCTGCCGCCTCTACTGCAATTGCCGCTAAACCTGTCACAACTTCTTCATATGTATCTACCGTCAGATAATCTGCTTCTACTGTCAGCGTTTGGCAGGCGTTGTCGGCCAACAAGTCAGCTGCCAACGGCCAAAGCTTGTTTTTCGTGTCTATCGTCTCGAAAGCTGGTGCCTGCTGCTGAGCCTGCTCCACATAACGGAAGTCTGTCAGCAGATAAGCTTGGCTGTTTGTAATCAAGAGACTGCCAGCTGTACCAGTAAAGCCGCTTAGATAAGCCACATTAATCGGGTTGGCAACCAAAATAGCCTCTCTGCCCTCTAGCTGCAACTGTTTACGCAACACATTCAGCCTGTCCATTGTTATCTCTCCCTAACCACCAAATTGTCGCATCTTTAACCTGCCGCGATTGTACAGGCTCGTGCTCTTTTATCTGATAGTATTTCGCTTTAACGGTAAAAGAATCCTTCTCCTAACCAGTTATTCTCCAGTATTTCTCTCAGTTTTTACGGATGATGGCCATAATTTCTGCCACCACAGCTAAAGGTGGTTTAGCTGTCGTATCGACACGCTCATGGGCAGCCTGCCGATAAGCAGCTTGTCGTTGCTGGTAAAGTTCGCCCACACCGGTCTCACCTGTCAGCAAAGGCCGGGATTGGTCATGGGCCAAACGACGTTCTAGTTCTGCGACACTGGCATCAAGCCAAATCACCAGACCGCTGGCCTGCAGCAAAGCTACATTGTGAGGATCTAAAATTGCACCACCGCCAGTGGGGATGACCAGTCCTCTTTGCTGACAAAGCTGCTCGATTACTGCTGTTTCTAGGCGGCGAAAGTAACGCTCACCCTCTTGAGCAAAGATCTCCGTAATGGGGCGACCTTCTGTTTCCACAATGGTTTGATCTGTATCCACTAAACGTCGGTTTAAGGAAGCAGCCAACAGTTTGCCCACTTCTGTTTTTCCTGTACCCATAAAGCCAATCAGCACTATGTTTTTTCCGGCAATACTTCTCATGGCAAACCCCCTGCTGCCTCATATTTACCTCAGTATACACAAACCATAAGGCTGTAGCAAATAGATTTTACTAAACCACAAGCAAGATGGCAATACCCTGCGGCATTGCCATACTATAATTCGCGATAGTTTTACCATGTCCTGCCTACTTCGTGATTTATTCCTAGGGAGGAGCACTATCAAGGCGTACCCGTCCGGTCACCGGCGTCACAATCACATACAAGCGTCTGCCTGCCTGATCCTGCAGACGCACATATCCCCCGCGGTTAGGCGCCCCTGTATAACGATAATAAAGGGTAGCACGATTATCTACAGCGGGAAAGTTGGCAATCATCTGTAACTCCTCTGGCAGCGTCGTCCAGATTGTCCCTGCCGGCAGATCAAGGCGGTATCGTCCGCCGATATCATAAAAGACCAGCGTGCAAGTCTGCCCTTCGGCAATCGCCGTTTCACGTGCTTCCCGCATCGCCGCTGCTAATTCCTGCGCTGCTGTTTTCAACGGCCACTGGCCCAGATTGCTTATTGCCGGCACAGCTGCCCCCAATAAAATACCCAGGATCACCACTACCATCACCAACTCCAGCAAAGAAAAACCATGCTTCTTCATCGCCGCGGTGCCAACTCCAGCCACTGCAAATCAAAAGTTGGTGCCACCTGTAACAATTCAGCCGGCACTAACTCTAGCTGGTTTAATACAGTCTGATCATCATAAGTAATCTTTAAGCCCGTTAACTCCAACAGTGGTGACACCAAACAACCTGCTAACTGCAGTTGTCCGCCAGGATCACAATAAATCTTCTCTCCACTATAGATAAATAAACTTCCCTCCCATACTTCATCTACGCCTGCTAGCTCTACCTCGCCAGCTGCCACCAGCATCACCTTGCTTCCAGGAACCCAAGTTTGCAGCGTTACTTCGCCAAGGGCGACAATCAGCCCCTCCCACGGCAACTGCAGCGCAATGGCAGTCTTACCCGGGGCAAAAAGCGGTCCAACCTGGCTCCCATCCACCTGATACACTTCTCCTGCGCAATCCGGTTCTGTCCACCCCCACAGGGCAGCTTCCTGAGCCAGGCCTATAAAATCTACCTCCAGCGCATAGGGCCTAATATCCCCCCACAGATAGCCTGAACAGTGATAAGTTCCCCCGTCCTGCTCCTCCAGCCAAGCCGTACGCAAATCACCAGCGATGTAGGTTGGCGTTTCCCTGAACACCACCTCATCTGCGGCCACATGTCCCGTGACTGTCAAGTCCTGAGCGAGCAGCTGTTGGGTAATCAGCGCCTGTTTGCCCAAAGGACGCAAGCTGGCCAGCACTTCCACATCCTGCACCATCCCTCCTGCTCTTCCTTGGGCATGGATGCGCAGTAAAGAGCTGCTTTCTGCCTCAGCTGTAACTGCAAATTCTGGCGGTTCTGTCTGCTGATACTGCCAACCTGCCGCCAGTGACCGGCACTGCCAAGGCAAGATCGCCGCAGCATATTCAATACCAGCTTCCGCGGCATACTGGGCCCGTTCGGCATTTACTAAATGCCCACTAACTCGCAAATCGCCCAGCGCTATCTTTAATAGTGAGCAGCTGATAAGCGTAAAGAGCAACACAGTAAAGATCAGCCACAGCAAAGCAGAACCGCGCGTTCTAGTCATAAGGCTTCACCTGTGAGATTCTTGGCCACCACAGCAGTTCTCACTTCATGCCTCACCTGCTGGTTAACCTGCAAAGTTAAGGTCAGCACATCCCCTGGGTACAGCGTTCCTGCCGGATGCAGGATGATGCCTTCAATACAGCTGGCCAGCGGCACCGCAGTTCCCTCCGGTAAATCCAACAACAGCTGCTCTCCCAAAAGATAAACACGATAACGCTGCAGATCGCCCCTATTTTCTTTGTAATATGTAATCATCCCCATGACTGGGTTGACTTCAATGCGGTATGCATATAACAACTCATTAACCAATTCTTCCATGGCGATGCGGGCATGCTGCTGCCCGTTGGACTGCGTCGTCTGTCTTTCCCAGCCCTGACCGCCCCATGGTAAGATGGTTAAGACCGCCGTCAACACCACCACCAGCAAAGAAACTGCCACTAGTAACTCCATCAGCGTAAAACCATTTTCCCCATTTCTTCACCTCCAAGTCTGCCAAGTTACTACCTGCACCTTTTGACGTCTGCTGCCTTCCTGCCAGCTGACCGTCACACAAATCGCCTTGAGCGGCCAAGCTGGCTCTGTCAGGGGCAGACGCGTTACCTTAAGTTCACGGCTAAACTCCCTAAATCCTATCACCTCTTCCTCTAACCAATTTTCGCTGCCACAAAAGCCTGCACTGCGCTGCCACTCCAAGGCTTCACGTGCTAAATTAATTGCCACCGTTTGTCGATAAGCTATCGTTAATGTCTGTCCTCCCAGCAGCACCAGATTTAATAACGGTGGTGCTACCATCGCCAGCAAAGCCAACGTTACCAACAGCTCGACCAGTAAGAACCCCCTGCTTTTTTTATGCATCACCCATCCCTTCTCCTCACAAATTTTCGACACAGAAACGCCAAAAAAGCACCAGAGTATCTGGTGCTTGCATTTTACTTGTCTAAAGTTTTAGATAAAACCTGCGATGCGTAAATACCACGTAATAAGCTGATTGCCCCACATGCTGACTATAAAAGCTGCCAGCACCAGAAAAGGACCGAAGGCAATTCCGTCTTTACGATTTTTCAGTTTTAATAGCAACAACGCACCCCCTACCAGGCCGCCCCCGAGAAAGGACAAAAACATTACTAACAACAGCTGCGGCCAGCCAAACCATAAACCTAAAACGGCAGCCAGTTTAATGTCACCACCGCCCATGCCGCCACTACTCAGCACCGCCAGCAGTAAGAACAAGCCAAAACCCACTAAGCCGCCCAGCAAGGCCGTGCCCCAGGGCACACCACGTTCTAAGACCAGGACCAACACAGTGATGCCCAATAAAAGGAGCACTAATTGATCGGGAATTAACTGATGGTCTAGATCGATAAAGAAAATCACAACCAGCACTGCGTAAAAAGCAGCCTGCCACAAAATATCCGGCCAGCCAAAACGCCAGGCTAAGACGGCGAACAGGATCGCTGTTGCTAATTCCACTAAAGTATAGCGCCAGGCAATAGCGCTGCCACAGCCCCGGCAGCGCCCGCGCTGCCATAAAAAGCTGACCACGGGGAGCAGTTCCCGCGCCCCTAAGCGCCGCCCACAGTTGGGACAGTGAGAAGGAGGTGTGACAATGGACTCCCCTGCCGGCAAACGATAAATACAAACATTAAGAAAAGAACCAATAAACAGACCATAGATAAAAGCCAAAGCGGGCAAAAGCATTAACGCAGCGCCCTTTCCAATTCAGTCCTATTGACGCTACGGGATAATGCTTCCTCTTTAGTGACCAGACCACGCAGGCATAAATCAGCCAGCGCACTATCCATCGTCTGCATCCCAGTCGCACGTGCCGTCTGCATCGCTGTATAAAGCTGATGCTCATTTCCTTCCCGCACCATGTTACTAACCGCCGGTGTGTTAACCAGCACTTCCACCGCCGCGACCCGGCCATGGCCATCGGCACGGGGCAATAATTGCTGCGAGATAACACCTTTCAGGGAATCAGCCAACTGCAGACGAATATAGTCGCGCACTCCTTCCGGAAAGACATCGACAATCCGGTGAATAGCCAGTGGTGCAGTTTGCGTATGTAAAGTAGAAAAAACCAAATGGCCCGTTTCTGCTGCCGTCAGAGCAATAGAAATACTCTCCATGTCCCGCATTTCACCAATTAAAATAACATCCGGGTCATGGCGCAGCATATGCCGCAGCGCCGTCGCAAAGGATTGCGTATCTGTCCCCACTTCACGCTGCCGCACAATAGACTTATTATGCGTATGTAAAAATTCAATGGGGTTTTCCACAGTCACAATATTCATGGACCGTTCCTCATTAATCATACCGATCAAGGCAGCCAAGGTAGTACTTTTACCACTACCCGTCGGTCCCGTCACCAGTACCAATCCCCGGGGCAACCGCGAAAACTCTTTCACCACCGCTGGCAGTCCTAACTCATCCACCTGCGGCACCTCAAAGGGTACTACCCGCAGCACCACGTCCAGC
>DASRMS010000226.1:0-5350 GCA_035647835.1 Oscillospiraceae bacterium | reverse complement strand
GTGGATCCATTATCGTCGTTTGCTGAGTTTCATTCCTACAAAACATTACAGCGCACCGCCTTTCCGGCATATCTACTATCTCCATTATACCAGAAAGTGTTCAATTTGTCATTATGTTCCTGCTTTTTGTGGGCTAATCATAATATAACTAAGAAAAATAAATGAGGTGACGTGATGAAACCTGCCAACACCGGCGATCGTAACCAGTGGACATATTCAAAGCGTCATCTATTTACAGACCGCGGCTTCATTACCATTGAAGGCCCTGTTGCCAAGGAAATTATTGAGCAGTTTGCCATTTGCAGCGGCTTAAATCAGTTTAGACAACCAGTGCAGCAGCAAGCATCATTAGTAGAGATAGCTGCCCTACCTGAAGGGCTGGTCTATCTTGCCCACATCCACAACACCATTGTGGGCTATGTAACTTTTCACAGCCCGCAATTTGCACGTTGGACCAATACAGGATTAGATATTTTGGAACTAGGGGCGATTGAAGTATCCCGGTACTGGCGGGATATGGGCATTGCGGCAGCTCTAATACAAATACCTTTTTCTACCGATTTCTTGGAAGATAAAATTATTATTTCACTGGAGTGTTACTGGTTTTGGGATTTACGCGGCAAACGTATTAATACCTGGCAGTATCGCCAACTAATGCAAAAACTATTGGAAAAGGGCGGCTTCCAAACCATGATCACAGACGATCCTGATATCTGTGATCATCCTGCCAATCTACTATCTGTACGCTTCGGCTCCTTAGTGCCTAAAGAAATTTTTCCTCTTTTTGAGTCAGTTTGCTACCAGGGGAAAAAAGAAAACGATCCCTTGATTTTTTCGCCTTGATGCTATAAAATAAGTTCAGATTAAGGGCGTGTAGCTCAGTCGGGAGAGCACTTGGCTCGCATTCAAGAGGCCAGGGGTTCGAATCCCCTCACGTCCACCATCTAATGGGGCTATAGCTCAGGGGGAGAGCGCTTGACTCACATTCAAGAGGCCACTGGTTCGATCCCAGTTAGCCCCACCATAAAATTCCAGTAGCCACGAACGTCATCAGCGTTCGTGGTTTTTTTAATAAAAACTAAAATATATTTTAGTTTTACGACATAAACTGCTAAATTTTTCATTGTTAATCTGCTATAATTGATATTGTTCGCTATTTTTGCCAAGGGGGGGCTTTGCATTGAATTCAAAAACAGCAATTTTAAGCTCTAAAACTTTCTTACCTGATCACTTTTGGCGGACGTACGCTAGTTTTGTCGTTGATAGTACTCGGGCAGCTATTGTGGCTATCGACATAAACGGTCAGATTACACTGTTTAACAGACAGGCAGAACTTGTCTTTCAGAAAAAAAGACAGGATGTTATTGGCGCCTCTCTAGCAAGTACTTTTCCCCAACTTGATGAGCACGAACACTATCTATATCTGGCCTTAAAATGTGAACGGGGCATGACGGAAGTAGAAAACAACTATTGTCCCTACACTGGAACAGAAGGTGTTTTTATTCACAGTGTGGCTATCGTGCAAAACCCATCTGGCGAAATCAGCGGTGCAATTTGGATGCGCAAGGATCAGACAAGTCGCCGCCGTTTCCAGAACGAAATAAATTCCGCAGAAGTTCAGGCGCTTGTCAGCCAGATTGCTGCTGGCACAGCACACGAAATACGCAACCCACTGACGACAACTAAAGGATATATTCAGCTCGCTAGGCAAAAAACAGAGCAGGATGTTTCGGCATATTTAGAGACGGCGTTAGAAGGTATTGAACAAATTGAAGAGATCATCACAGATTTGTTATCACTTTTTCACCCCAACATAGAAGGATTACAGCTTACCTCCATCAACTCCTTACTCGTAGAACTGCTGCAGTTAGTACAACACGCTGGCACGCTTGTCAATATTGTGATCCGTACTATCCTCGATAAACAGGCACCTTTATGTTTAGTGGATGCTAAATTAATTAAGTACGTCCTCTTAAATATACTACGTAATGCTATGGAAGCCATGCCTGATGGTGGCTGCCTAACTGTAAAAACAGCATATCACCGTGAGACGAATACTGTAACGATCTCCGTTTCTGATACAGGTAAAGGCATTAAAAGAGAAGATTTGCGCAAAATATTTGATCCCTTTTATACCACAAAAAAAGAAGGTTCGGGTTTGGGACTTACCCTCTCCAATCGCATTATGCACCACCACAACGGTTATATTGATGTCGACAGTACCTGCGGGGAAGGTTCTTGTGTACACTTACACCTACCCGTCACCCATTAAAAGACCTGCCTTGCGCAGGTTTTTTCTTTTTCACTAGCAAGTGCAGCCTTTAGTAATTGAGCAAGTTTTTCTGCAAAAAAATAGCGCGCTTGCGCTACTTTTTCGCGATGATTTTATTTATTTACTGCGAATTAAGATGAAAGGTGTCTGTTCTTGGGTTTGCCCAGCAGGGTTGTCCCTAATCAAATCAGCTAAAAATTCTTTGCTATAGGGAATGTCTTTGTTATGCCCGAGGATTTCGATATTAAGGTCGTTTGCATCTACAACCATGCAGTCTATACCGAATTTTTCCTTAATTTCCTCACAAACGCGGTCCGGTTGAGCTGGTGCTAGAATACCTTTATCACCATAATACTCCCAGCCCACTACACAGAAACCATCAATATTGCGCACATTATTACCAAGGAAATCGTAGAAAACACCATGTTTGCCAAATAACTTACCAATTGCGGAAAAAATAGCCGCAAATAATACTCGCCACCAGCCGCATAAATCTATTGCCGTTTGCATTTTATAAACATTATCCATTGCCGGCCCGGCTGGATTCTTCATCGCAAAGCGTGAAAGAATTCTAGCAAGTAAGCTAACCTTCATCTCACTTTTGAACTTAACCTGCCTTTGGCATAAAGCAATAACTTTTTCGCCCATGGAAAG
Source organism: Oscillospiraceae bacterium (assembly GCA_035647835.1). Taxonomy (GTDB): domain Bacteria; phylum Bacillota; class Dethiobacteria; order Dethiobacterales; family Dethiobacteraceae; genus UBA9865. The sequence continues at coordinate 2,424 of DASRMS010000226.1, read as the reverse complement.
AATATCCCCTTCCTGATAATAGGGAAGTACATATTTTTCCACAAGCCCAATGTAACTTTCTCCAACCTCAACAAAGTGGGTACGAATAGGGTATCTGTTAAATAATTGGCCATCTACCTCCCTGGTCAATTCGCGGCCAGGATTAGCTTTTAGTTCAGCTATAGCCCCTGCTGTTGTCATTTTGCTCACCTCAACAGTATTGATTCGACCTGTGTAAGCGAAATCCTGCAGTAATCTGCTGTAAATTGAGTAGAAATCATAACCTTTACTCTATCCGAATTTGGCTAAGATTATACTTAAAACCTTAGGCGGATTACCAACTTGTAGCCCCGCCGGGTAATTACTCTGCTGCGGTGTCACTATCTTGTTCTGCTGTTAATGACTTTAAAAATGCTGGGGAAGGTTGCACTTTCCATACCCCATTTTCCCTGACAACGGTAAAGATTTCCCCACTTAACTTCTTTGTCGTCTCAGCTAATCTAAAAGTGACATCAACAGTATAGGCTGCTGCCCCCTGCTCTGCTGCCACATAGGAGTCCAAGGAGCTTGTCCAACTCGCGACCCAAGTCTGGTATTCCGCTTCACTTTGCGCAAAGTCTCTACTCTGCCAGAGAAAAGCATCGCGCCACTTCTTATTTTGCACAGCTGTCAGATAATCTGTGAGGGCAGTTTGCTGTGTACGGCCGAGAGCATCACGCCCCTGCGCGGAACGTTCAGCCGCTTGGTCGGCTGCCAGGGAATTAGCTTCGTCCGCAGTTAAATATGAATTGGGGGTATATCTGTTACCTGCATTCCAAATTAAAAATTCATCAATACCCAGAGCTAGTGCCGCTTTAATTTGCGCCCGCACTTCTGCTGGACCATAAGCGATATGACCTTTGACCCAAGTCGCCGTAAAGCTTTGCAACCAAGGGCGAATTATTGCCGGCTTTTCAAGCAGGGCATTACGTTTCAGGGAGTCGACTAGGGCCCGGGTGACAGTACCGGCGGGATTGGCATCAGGTACGGCAATACCAAAATATCCACGTCCGTAATGGCTAGGATAGATCATCGGGCAGATGTATTCTACCTGTGATGATACTTTTTCCCAGTTTTGCCCGATACCCTCAGCATCACCCTGTGAAGTAGCAATCACACCAAAAACATCGGCAGCAATATGCACATTATACTCCGCCAGCTGCTCGCGTGCATAGGCAAGAAAACCTTCAATGGCCTCATCCTTGCGGCGATCGTTACTGCCGGGGAATTCGGCTTCACGGTCAACGCGCTTTGCATTTTCTGGAAAACGTACATAGTCGAATTGAATTTCACGAAAACCCTTAAGAGCCGCCTCTTTAGCGATGGCAATATTGTAATCCCAGACATTTTTTTCGTAAGGATTTACCCAGGCAAAATCCTTGGGATCACGCCATTGGCCGCCGCCATTTCGCTTTTGAATGGCCCAGGCCTGTTTAACCTCTGGCAAATGGGGATCACGAAAAACTACCACACGTGCAATAGGGTAGATATCACGCGCCTTTAGCTCATGGAGAACAGCGTCTATATCCTCAATTACCGCGCCCTTGTTACCATTTACCTCATTAACAATCTCAATCTCGCTGCGGTAGGTCATTAGCCCATTATCGTTTTTGACATCGATAACCATGGCGTTTAACTCAGTCTCTTCAATCAGCTCTAATAACTCAGCAAAACGCTTACTATTAGCAGCAGTGTGACCTGTAACATAGAGTCCTTTTGCTTTTACCACCGGATTCTCCGGGATCTCTAAAGGAGGCAGCGGCACAAAAAAGGCACCCAGCTCCTTCTGCAGGTCAGCCTCACGCTGCTGACGTTCTGCCAGCATTCTTTCCGCCGCTAATCTTTGCTCCTCCCCTTGTCGTTGACGTTCCTGCTCAGAGTCTAAAGGCTGCTCATGCTTTACTTCGCGTGAAAAAGTATCCTGTAAGCAACCAGCTAAACTCATCAGGAATAAGAAAATGAGCATGAAGATTACCAGCTTACTTAACATAACTTGTTTTTTCAACATATCCCCTCGCTCTTCGCATTCTAGCTATACTTATACTCTAGCGGGTGGGGGGAATCCTGTCGAACTCGTAAATATGTGTTTAGCTAGCATTTTTCTGAGCTATCTTACATATAATAAGTATTCGGCTATAAATCAGCACCTTCCCCTAGTTATCCTATATTAAACAATTAGTTAATTTCATTAAGATCTTCCTAGCACTTAAAGCTGCAATTACGCCGTTTAAAATTGTTTTTGCTTTAATTTTTACTATAAAATAAGATAACAAAAAGTGCTGGCTGATAGCTGCCAGCACTGATGTTAATTAAAAAGTCTTGAGGATTTAGCTGCTTGCTCTATGTTGTTTTTTGTCCCAGCGGACCGCCTGAACAGCAGGGCCGGGGAGGATTAGCATAAACGGG
>DASRMS010000225.1:0-1000 GCA_035647835.1 Oscillospiraceae bacterium | reverse complement strand
CTTCCTCACCATTAAAAGACTTTACCGAGGGTGAATTCAAGTTGGTGATCAGTGAAACCAATCCTGAGATTAACAAAGAAAAAGTTAATCGCCTGTTGGTTTGTTCAGGCCGTGTTTACTCGGATTTAGTCAGCAACCGTGCAGAGCGTGAAATAGACGACATAGCTATTATTCGTGTTGAGCAGCTGTATCCTTTCCCTCATAAAGAGTTTGAGGCTGAGTTACAGCAGTACCCTAATGTCAAAGAAATTGTTTGGGTACAAGACGAGCCGCAAAACCAAGGTCCATGGTTCTATATACAGCACCATATTTACCAAAATATGGCCGCAGGTCAGAAGTTGAGTTATGCCGGTCGTGCCGCTTCATCTTCTCCAGCGGTAGGGTATTTAGCATTGCACAACGAGCAGTTAAAAACATTGCTCGAACAGGCTTTTGGACCGCGTTTACGTGGTTTTAGTCTCACTAAATAGCATTAGGCACTCAGGCTTTAACTGCCGTTAAAGCCTGTTTTGGATTTAAAAATTTAAAAGCAAACTATTAAAGTTAAAACATAGCTTAAAGGAACAAAATTATGTCAATCGTAGAAGTTAAAGTACCTCAGTTTTCAGAATCCGTCTCCGAAGGTACATTGATGGAGTGGAACAAGCAGGTAGGCGAAGCAGTTTCTCAAGACGAAACACTTATCGAAATTGAAACTGATAAAGTAATCATGGAAGTACCATCCCCAGCTGATGGTGTATTAGTTGAAATCATTGTACAAAGTGGTGAGGATGTTGAGTCTGAGCAGTTACTTGCCAAGATCGATACTGCTGCCACTGCAACTGCTGCCGCTCCTGCTGCAGAAGCTAAGGAAGAAGCTGCTCCAGCAGCAGCCGTAGCTGCTAACAAGGGCGACGTAGCATCTCCGGCTGCCGCTAAAATCTTATCTGAAAAAGGCTTAGGCGCTTCTGACGTTGCCGGCTCTGGTAAAGATGGCCGTGTAACTAAAGCGGATGCACAA
>DASRMS010000224.1:0-1977 GCA_035647835.1 Oscillospiraceae bacterium | reverse complement strand
GCTATGTTAGCTCAAAACCCGGCCGTGCTAAATCCGATCATCCTTGGAGCTGCAGATTTGCGCATCCCTACAGGTACTACGCTTGACCTTCTGGAAGGTGTCACAGCGCTCGATGTGTTCGGCAATGACCTTAGCGACCGGATCACGGCAGATCCGGAGACGCTCGACACATCAATTGCCCAAACAAGGGAAGTAATCTACAGCGTTACAGACGATTACAACAGAACAGCTATAAAAACAACTACAATCGAGGTTTACAAACCGGAAGTTTTAAAAGGATTACTTGAAGGCGCTTTAGCCGAAGGCAAAGCAATAGATCTTAGCCTATATACCACAAGCACTGCGGCGGCCCTGCAAGCTGCAATTACTGCTGCAGATGAGGTCCTGGCAGATGATGAAGCCACGCAGGAGCAAGTTGACAGCGCTGCCGCTGCTCTGATGGCAGCCATGAATGCGTTGATTCTCAAGCCGGCCGATGGACCGACTCCGCCGCCCGGGCCGCCCGCCGAAGATGAGCCGATAAGTCCATCTTTTTCGGACGTAACTTCTGACGATTGGTTTTTTGAATATATCGAGAGCCTCTATGCTTTGGGGATAGTCAGCGGCTATGGTGAAAGCGGTGAATTCAGACCCAATAATAACTTAAACAGGCAAGAAGCTGCCAAGATGATAGCGATAGCCGCCGGCAAAAAAGCCGGCAAGGGTTTTGTATCCAAGTTTACTGATGTGAAAGTAAATTCCTGGGCCTTTGAATATATAGCCGCTCTTGAAGAATATGGAGTTGTCTCCGGCTACAAAGGAACTGCCGAGTTTAGGCCATTAAAGAACATTAAGCGCAGTCATGTGTCAAAGATGGTGGTCATAGCCTTCGGGCTAGACTATGGTGATGTTAAAAAGACATTCACCGATATTCAAGGCGCAGACTGCGAAGAGTTTATCAAGATACTTGCCAGCAACGGCATCGTGGATGGTTATAAAGGAACAAGTAAATTTAAACCTGACGATGAAATCAGCAGAGCTGAATTCACTAAAATTATTGATTTGGCTATGAAGATTCGCGGATAACAATTACTGCATTACGACAAGGCATTATAACGTCATATCGTGCACTTGGCGCTCTCGGCTTAGCATCGTGTTATACGTTTTAGGCGCCTTCATCAGCAAAAGTCCTTAAAGCATACTAATATAAACATTTCCACCAACAAATTTGCCATAAAATATTCTTTTCTCGAGGGTGCGTAGTTTTATAGTTTTCTGTACCTATGTATATAAGACGTTATTTTGGCGTTTAAGTGTCTTCGTGTAGCAGAGAAAAAGTAGTTTTTTGATTCAGAAACGGTGAGGTGCTAGGTAGTGAAAACAAAAAAAGTAGTCGCAGCATTTTTGACGCTCGTAATGGTTTTGGGAAGTTCTGCAGCCATTTTTGCGAAAGACTGGTCGGGACAACAGAGTTTCTCTGATGTTGAGACGAGCCACTGGGCTCACGGTTACGTTGAAAACCTTAAAGCCCGGAATATTATTGGGGGTTATCCTGATGGCACATTCAGGCCGGATAATCTCTTGAAGCGCTCCCATACTGCAAAGATGATTGCTTTGGCTGCCGTTTTGAATCACGAAAATAAAACTGCGGATTTCTCTGATGTGCCAAAAGATTCAGAGTTCACAGCTTATATAGCAGCTTTGGTTGATGCGGGCGCTGTCCAGGGATTTACCGACGGCACATTCAGGCCTCGTAACGATATTAAGAGGAGCCATGCTGCCAAGATCATAACAAAGGCTTTTGGGCTCGAGATCGGTACACTGGAGGTTAACTTCCTTGATTTGCCTTCCGACCCCGTTCTGGCTAATGCCATCAACGTTTTGGCAAGTAACGGAATTGTTAAAGGTTACGACAACGGCAACTATTTCAGGCCCGATGATTACACCAACCGGGCTCAATTCGCCAAGATGCTTTGCATCGCCATTGCCGTCGCATCC
>DASRMS010000223.1:0-1081 GCA_035647835.1 Oscillospiraceae bacterium | reverse complement strand
GTTCAGATGGACAGATAATCAGCTATTGTTGGGTGATGATTGCGCGCGCTGTACCCCTACGATTGCCGTCTGGCGGGCTGTTACGCTAGGTACTATAGACAACAGCTTTCTTGCTTACATTTAGCAATAGATGTGAGGGGTTTTTTTGAACTTATATGATATTGAGTTTGTATATTTTAAAGAACGTGCCTATCATGTACACATGGTAAGGATTAATAGGAAAGTATTTTCTTGATGAGTCAGCTATTGCATCTCGGCTTATTATAGCTAGCTATTATAGTTGCCACATTTTTATGCGTTACTTACATTTAGTTATATGAACGGGAGTTTTAGATGAGAAAAATACCTTTTGCTTTAATTTTAGCCTGCGGTTTGGCCAGTGGTTCGGCGTTTGCAGCGACACAGGGCACGGTAACCATTATGGGTGAAGTAGTTGACCAAACCTGTACAATTGTTGTGGGTGATGTAGATAAGACCGTCACTCTGGCAACTGTTTCTACGACAGCTTTTACTGCTGCAAATCAAACGGTGGCGAAACAGAGCTTTACGATTGGCCTGGAAAATTGTGAAGCGGGTGCCAATGTCTATGCAGCATTTTCTGCGCCAGTAGCTGACATAGATGTAGGCACTCATACCTTGATAAACAAAGCAGCTGCAGGTGCAAGCAATGTGAACATAATTTTGCTTGAACAGAATGAAGGTCAAATTCTGTTGGGCGATCCGTCCTATCCGCCAAGTACTCAGCCGGTTCCTACAGCGACTGGGGATGTTACGTTAGAATACTCTGCCGCTTATTACTCCACAGATGCAACTGTTACTCCAGGTCTAGTGTCAGCTGTAGCAAACTACGTTATTGCTTATCAATAAACATAGTTGATTTACATAAGGGGTCTTCGGGCCCCTTTTTGCTTGATGGAGTAGTCTATGCGTGTTTTGCTGGTCTTTGTTGCTTTGTTATCATTTGTACAGTTTTCTCACGCATCTGTGGTGATTACCGGTACGCGAGTGATTTATCCTGCCGATCAGCGTGAGGTGAATATTCAGTTAAGCAACACCGGTGATGTGCCCGCTTTAGTGCAAG
>DASRMS010000222.1:0-3086 GCA_035647835.1 Oscillospiraceae bacterium | reverse complement strand
CTAGCAGATTAATAATGCAACAAATAAAATCATATTAGTTTGTATTTTTTTTGTGACCTGTTGCGCGTATCAGTGTACTCAATCTCTTTTACGCGTTTTTGCTCAATGAGCTTCTCTATACATTTGTCTACGTTAATGCGCCCGTACTTCTTGTTCCTGTTTCGCAGAACACCAGCTCCAATTCCTTGCGGGTAACTCTCCAGCACGCCTATCACGCCCTCAAAAAGGCCTGCTACGCGCTCACCATCGTCTTTGCTGTCTGCGCCGATAATTGTTATGCAGTGGCTTATCTTAAAGTCAGTAACTTTTCTAACGATCGCGTGAGCCTGCCTAACATTGTCAAGCGTAACGATAGGCTGTCTGCCCATCTCTGATGGTATAGATAAGATCCCAGCTATCTTGATTACCATCTCCCACACGCGCGTGGTTATCGTGTGCAGTCCTTGCCCCTCATGCTCTAGCTCCAACCCTCTCGTTCTCCAGTACGCATAAACGCTGTCAAGCTCTGCTCTAGCGTCTTCACTTACAGTTATTGTTTCCTCATCGCCGTAAAGTTGCACCCGCTCAAACTCTGCGCCTGCTGAGCCGTTTTTATACAGCTGGCTCAATCGGCTAGACAGCGTGATCGGCATCTGTCTTGGATTGTAATCACTGCGACGCATCGGTAATGCTTCACTTTCTCTAAACAGCAGCGCTCGACCTAAAAAACCATTCACTAGCATATCTGGGTCCATCCTGATCGCGGCGTCAAAACTGTTTGGCTCGCTAATGCCGAAGAACGATAAAAACGGCTTAGGTATCCCGCTGTTTGTTTGTTCTCTTTCTGTTTTTGCGTGCTCCAGCTCCTGCTCTGCTTTTTCGCCACCCCTGCCATCATCGAGCCGCTTCTGGATTGATGCGATTTTCTTATCTGCTCTATCTGCGATCTCCTCGCGCATGTCGCCAGACACTAGGTAGCTGCTATTTGCTTTGGTGAAAATCTTCATAATCTCAGCGGGAACAGCTTCAAGATAGCTAGCGTTGCCCTTCTTTTTTGCGCTGCCGATCTTTGAAAGCATAGCGCCAAACTCGTCGATCATGTAAAGGCTAGCCTGGTTGCGCACCGCGTTGCGCACCAGCTCTTGCTCAGACTTTATGCCGCCATGGACTGCGAGACCTACACCTGCAGCATCTAATAGCGATGAGGCAGCTTGGTAGACCGCCTCCTTTCCTGATCCGCTATCTGCAATAGCAAACGTCATGAGGTTGAGCGTTGTCTTGTATATGCTGTCTACGCGATAGCGCATACCTGCCGCATTGCCGATAACTTGTAGGGCAGCCGCCAGGGAAAGGTTTTTTCTAGGGAACAAGCACTGACTGTCGATCCATTTGAAAACATCGCCAGCTAAACCCGTCAAGTTATCTGGATTAAAGTCACTTATAAGCTGTTTTTCTCTCTCAGGCTGCGCATTGGGCTCGTCCCACTCTACGTCAGACTCGAAAGTAACGCTTTGAATGTAGCCGCCATCTTTTGCCCACGAGAGCAGGGTTCCCTCGGTTACTGGGTTGCGGCTTTTCCCGAAGCTGTGCCATTTTGCGCTAATTGACTCTGTGTCGGTGCGCCCTGTTTTTATCGTCCACTTCTCCCATATTTCCTCCCCTACCGCGCCGCCATTTGTCGCATGGTGCAAGCCCATCCCTACTGCGAGCCACCTTGAGTAATCGTGCGCGCCGTTCTCTATGCGCATAACTGCATCATGAAGCTCGCTAGCCTCTAGCGCTACGCCCTCAATTTTAAACGTCTCTCGCTCAGGCTTGCGTAGCAACTCAACAAGCTCTTGTGGTGCCTGCGTGATGCTTTGCGGTGATCCCTTAATGGCTTCATAGCGCAAGCCGCTAACGTGTAGCGAGTGCGCGCCTACGACAAACCCTGTTGATTTAAAATCAATACCTGGGTACTCAGCCAACGACTGAGCTAACCGCCCTGCATCCTTGCCATCAAAATACCAGTGCTCCCCGCTACCGCTGCCCGTGCGCACGATAAACTCGCACTGATCGCGAATGTGCTGCAGCTTTTTAGCTGACTCAAAGCCGCCGTTGCGCCCATCGACATCAACGACAATTTTGCCGTCCACCAAAACACCGTAATGATCCAGTAGCTGATTGCCGAAGAAGATGCCTTCCGCGTCTTCGAGGTATTCCAGTTGGTCTTCGTCGTACGGCTGAGTGTGCTGCCAGTTTGATGCTTTAGGGTGCTTAGCCGGCGAGTCGCAGTTTTCACGCTCACAGCTACACTTTCCGTTAACAATTGGATGCAAAGGGAAAATAATAAAATTGGCGTTAAGGTAGTCTTCGTAATCTACAGCCCTCATTTGACTATCTCCCAGCCACCGCCGCGCACAGGCCTTATCTTGTTGCGCACATACAAAAAGCTAACAGCAGAAAAAAAAGATTCTTCATCTAACCCGCTTTTCATATCTTTGTACGCCATGGGTTCACGGCTCTTGGCTAGCGTTTCGTACACAGCAAAAACATTGCTTCTTATTGCTGACCAGTGGGCTTTATGGTTAATCATGTTGCGAGATCCTTTTTATGATTAGCTGCCCATCTACTAGTCGGGTTGCAAACTTCATGCGTAAAACAGTAGATGCTCTGTTGATTGCAGATCGAACTGATTCAACTGGCTGCTCCACTCCAGAGGCAGGATCAACACAGCAAAAAACCTCTTTGCCCGACCCGACCTTTGTCAACCTATCGAAAACAGTGTTCATGAAAGTTAGCTCTTTGTATGGGTTTTTCATTGCGGCCTCACTTGTGCTTATGTCCCGCCAACTATAAACAAAATAATTACATTTACAAGCAAAATTGAGCACTCACAGAAGGGTTTGAGATGATTATCAAGATGATTACCAATGGTTAGCAGGAACGATATCTTTCCAAGCTGTTGATTTTAAAGGGTTTTTTAATGATTAGAGATGATTAGTAGATAATCAACGCCTAGAGATAAGTACGTGCTAGAGACAGCTACACTGTAGATATGCATTAAAAGAGTAGTATGGAGCCTGTAAAGCCATCTAAAAGAAGAAGTATATAGTATTTAGTATAAT
>DASRMS010000221.1:0-32417 GCA_035647835.1 Oscillospiraceae bacterium | reverse complement strand
GTCGAAATTATTAACGTCTATAATACTATGATAGTACGGCAGGAGTTAATAAATGTTTTTCCTTTAGTGATGTTGCCTTCGTAAGTTAAAAAAACTTGGAAGGGGTGCTCGCAATTGTGGTTATATTTATCACTTGTCTTGGCAGTAATTTACTTAGCGCTGAGACTACCAGCACTTGTAAGCGGGCTGCGCAGGCGGAAAACAAAACAGATGCTTGCCCAACTTGATCATCACGATTATTATATACTACATAATCTTATTTTACAGATCACACCAGGCAGAACCTTATTAATTGAGCATCTTGTCATCTCTACCCACGGTATCTTTGTGATAAAACTGTGCGAAAAAATAGGTCGGATTGAGGGAGCAGAGCACGGTGATTTTTGGGTGAAAATTTTGCAGTATAAAAAAAGATTTCCAAATCCTTTACAGCAGTGTAAGGTGCAAACCAAAGCTTTGCGAGAGCTATTCAGCAATGCCCGGGTACCGATAACACCAATTGTTCTCTTTAACATCTTTACCGAGGTAAAGGCTGATGTAGCAGCGCATCTCATTGATGTGGAAGACCTTTTGCCGACAATAAAGAGTTACGAAAAGGTTTATTTAAAAGCAGAACAAATGCAAGCTATTATCTCCATGGTTGAAGGTAAACGGGCAAAAAAAGTTACCACTCAAGCTCGAATTTATGATATCAGGGAACTATTGCAAGAACGAAACAGACTGGTCAAAGCTGATATATGTCCTAAATGCAATAGTGCATTAATGATTCGTGAAGGAAAACATGGAACTTATAAAAGCTGCAGCAAATACCCTAAATGTAAGTTTTTATATGCTATTTCCGCACAGAGGAAAGAATTATAGTAAATTATTAATATACTAATCCCCTTCTTGTTGTAACATAATAGTAGCGAACCAAGCTAATTAGCAAACAAGATAGGGAGACGGATCTAGTGAACCACTTAGAGTATATGGTTGTATACCGCACACTGCAGGGACAACAAGCTGGTATTTATAAAGAAATGACCCAAAAACAATTAGATAGGCTGCTTCATAAACTAAAGCAAGAAGGCTGCGTCGTTAATTCTGTAGAAATAAAAAGACGTTGTTTCCGTTAACAGCCGCTATTACTAGCGGCTGTTTTGCGTGGTAGACAAAAGATTAGATCGCTATACAATTGGGCAGCTTGCCTGCAGGATTATTGCCCTCCACAGGGAATATCCCCATTAGTAAGGAGTGGTACGATGCTGCGTAGAAAAAGTAGTAGTTTAATAATTATTACTCTGGTAATAGTTGTAATAGTCGTTTTACAATGGATTAAAGTCCCAGGAGAATCTTTAGTGGAGAAAAAACCGTCCAACCAACGAATTACAGCTGATAATATTCTGCTGGGTGCGAGAGCCGAGGCAAAAAAAAGGGTCCGCTATAATGCTGCTTATGCGGTCATAGCTTACCCGGGCGGAGATATTTCCCAGACGCAGGGAGCTTGCACGGATGTGGTAATTCGTGCTCTCCGTAATGCAGATATCGATTTGCAGGTGTTAATTCACCAAGATATGCAAGCAAATTTTGCGCTTTACCCACAAGATTATGGTTTAGATGCACCTGACCCTAATATTGATCATCGTCGGGTACGCAATCAAATGGTATTCTTCTCTCGTTTTGGCCAGGAGCTTCCCCTGACAGTGGCAGACCAACTGGAAACATGGCAGTGGGGCGATATTGTATCCTGGCGCTGTGCAGACGGTCAACTCCATACTGGCATTGTTAGTGATAGAACTAATCGCCAGGGCATACCGCTTGTTATTCATAATAACAGTGTGACAAAAGAAGAAGATTGCTTACAGCGCTGGGATATAATCGGCCATTATCGTTATCCCGCTGTTTTTTAGAAAAGACTTTGAATAAAGGGGAAAACGTTGCGGGAAACAAAGTAAAGCACAATAATCAAACCCAGCAGCCAAGCACCGTATTTAATCGCCACAGATGCAAAGTCACTTTCTCGTGAGTCATTTTTAAATTCACTCATTTACTCACCCCTCTGATCAGGAACAATAATTGGCTGGGCACCCTAAGGTGCCTAGCTCAACTTTTCTGCTTGACATCTGTATTATTTTTTGCAAACAAGAAATAGGCGTTGTAAAGGGTCACAACAATGCCGATGATGGCGTTGTTCAACATTAGAAGTTCGGAGGGTAAGATTGGCATAAAGTTGACAAATGCTAACCAAACACCCACTATAATGTGGATCCAGTGAAAGGTGGTCATCATATTTATCACCTCCTTTTCACCTAAATTGCACTGTTTGGAAGCAAATTATACTAACAAATGCTATTTCTCTTGCTGCAAATCTCGCTGACGATAAAGACGTTCTAACTTTTCCGGAAAATCCTCGCCTCTAGTTTCTTGTAGGTTGTAACCAATTGCCAATTCACAAAGATCGATTGTTTCCTGCAGCCTGCCTTCACGCTCATAAATTTCTGCTAACACAGAAAAAGAGGGAAAATAGGGAGTAGGAACGTTATTAAAATATTCTATCAGCCAGGCCTCATAAAAATCTGGGAATAGTGCAATATCCTTTTGACAGGTCACTATTAAATCTTGCTGACGATTATCACCTGCATTATTTAGCTCCTGATAAAGCTGAATTAATTTAAGGTAGGCATAATGCTTGTCCAATGGTGAGGTGGACGCTGCAGCTTTGAGCAGAAGTTCTTCCGCTGCTTTTGTTTTGCCTGCTCGTCTTAACTTTTCTCCCTTGCGCCATACTTCACGTGTACTTTTAATGCGACGCCAACGAAACATAATGACACCTCCATAATAATAGTGGGAATAGGTGAGATGATGGATATTCAATTGGTCAGAACGGAATTTAAGCTGCCTAATAAAATTGTTTATCTTGATGTGGTCGATGATATCGAGGCTTTAATCACTGATTTATCGGATGCTGATGCAGTGCCTTGCTGGGCTGAAATCTGGCCCTCTGCACGCGCTTTAGCGCGCTATATCGACAAGAATTTGAACTTACTTGACAAGTCTGTCTTGGAATTAGGCAGTGGACTTGGTTTGCCTGGTACGATCTGCGGTATCCGTGGTGGTCAGGTCATGTTTTCTGATTATCATCAAGCGGCAGTAGAACTATCCCTACATAATGCCGCCTTAAATGGTGTAAAGGCAGAGGGATTTCTCGGGGACTGGCGTGCTTTTACTTTGCAGCAGCGTTTTGACTTACTGCTAGGCTCGGATATTTTTTATGATCCGCAGCTTAATGCCTACCTGCTTACTATTTTTAAGGATAACCTTAAAGCTGGCGGCCAAATACTTATTTCCCACCAACGTCGCCTGCCAACCTACCACTTTGTGGAACAATTAAAGAGGCAATTAAAGCTGCAGGAAGTGCGTATAGATTGCATCGAAAGAGAGGAAGAATCAGTTTACGGACAATTTTTTGTCAGCATTCACCATTTGCAACCAGCTCCATAATCTCCAGCAAGACGCTAGCGTGCTGCTTATTTTATAAAGACTATTATGTCAAAAGTTTTAACTAATAACAATACTAAAGTCATATTTAACAGGGTTATAGCCACTTGACAAATTACTAAGCTACCTTATAATAAGAAGAGAAGGTACCTTAGTAACTTTAGGAGGGAGGCTTACCATGAGCAAAGAGCATAGCGATCTTTTAAACAAGTTTTTCCGGTTACAGCGTTTGCTTGGTAGATTCTATCACGAGAGATCTAAAAAGCATGGGCCCATGGGAAATATCCATCGAGGTCAGGGACGTATTTTAGCCTTACTAAAACTCAAGCCGGAGATCAGCCAGAAAGAGCTATCACATCTACTTGACATGCGGCCGCAATCTTTAGGAGAATTACTGGAAAAACTCGAAAAGAACGGTTACATTACCAGAACACCGTCTGAAGAGGACCAGCGCGTTCTGATCATCCACCTGACAGATGCAGGAAAAGAATTATCAGTTTTAAATGAGCAGCAGGCCGATGCAGAGGACTTGTTTAAAAGTTTGAGTGTAGAAGAACAGGTGGCACTAAATGATTATCTTGATCGCATAGTAGCAGTATTAGAGCAAAAGTTCCAAGACGACGGTCATCAACCAGAATCTGCAGGTTCTTCTTCTAGCTACGGCACAAAACATTTTCATTCAACCGGGAGCCATCATCATCATCGGCATAAAAGGTTCAAAGGGGGGGGCCCGTCATAAAAAAAGGCATGAGCGTTATTGATAAGAGATCAATAGGCTTGCTGCGGGTTGATAGCTGCAAGCAAGTGAAGCAGAGGAGAGTATTTTATGCAGAGTAGGCGAATTGGTGGTCGAGGCAGCAGGTATCTTACCGAGGAAGAGAAACAAAATAAACCTGAAGTCACCAGTCAACTGCTTAAGCGCATCTTTAGCTATTTGCTTCCTTATTGGAAACAACTATGCGTCGTTATTATAACGATCATGATATCTGCAGTGCTCGGTGTCTACCCAACGCTGCTTACAGGTCGCATTATCGACGAGGGACTACTGGGAAAAAATCTAAAAACACTGCTGCTGCTGATTATCGCTTCTTTTGTTTTAACGATCGCCTCGAATTTAGTTAATGTGCTGCAGAGCTATATCAACACTTGGGTAGCGCAGCACATTATTTATGATATGCGCAACAATATGTTTACTCATCTGCAAAAAATGTCGCACAATTTTTTTACGACAAACAAACAAGGTGATATCATCACCCGCATGACCAGTGATATCGACGGGGTGAGGAATGTCATCGTCAATACGCTAACCAGTATTATTCAGAACATTGCTACTTTAATTGTAGCACTAGCAGCTATGTATCAGAAAAATTGGATTCTGGCAACGCTGGCGGTAGTTTTAGTCCCTTTGCTGACGATACCGACGAAACGGGTGGGCAAAACACGCTGGTCACTGGCTTTGGAATCGCAAAAATATAACGACCAAATCAATCAGATACTAAATGAAACGCTCAGTGTTAGTGGGCAGATGCTTGTTAAACTGTTCACCAAGGAGAAGACTGAGTATGACAAATACGAGGCTAGTAACCGTGAAATGGTGAATATTAGTATTAAGGAAAGTATGGTTGGACGGTGGTTCAGAGTCGTTCTCAATACTTTCACCAGTGTAGGCCCGATGCTGATCTATCTTGGCGGCGGGATGATTATTATCTTTAACCCGCACAGCAACCTGACAGTTGGTGACATCACCGTGATGGTGACATTACTGTCCAGAATGTATAGGCCAGTAAACTCGCTGATGAATGTGCAGGTTGATGTGATTAGATCATTAGCATTGTTCTCGCGGATCTTCGAATACTTTGATATTCAACCTGAAATTGAAAACGCTGCTGATGCGATCATTCCCTCTGCTTGGAAAGGTAAGCTGGAGTTTGATAATGTTGTCTTTTCATACAGTAGTGATGTCCCTGTTTTACGCGGCATAACTTTCTCTGTGCCAGCCGGCAAGTCGGTAGCTTTAGTTGGTGCGTCCGGGGCAGGAAAGTCCACCATTATCAATCTGATCCCGCGGGTTTACGATGTCCAGGGCGGTTCTATTCTGCTTGACGGTACTGATATCCGCAAGCTTGATTTGAACTATTTACGTCGCAAGATTGGTATGGTTACACAGGACACCTACCTGTTTAACGCCACGCTCCAAGATAATCTCCTGTATGCCAAAGCCGATGCCACACAAGAGGAATTGGAAGAAGCTTGTCGCAAGGCTAATGTGCATGACTTCATCATGTCGTTACCTGACAAGTATGAGACCATCGTCGGCAACCGCGGCCTTAAACTGTCTGGCGGGGAAAAACAACGTGTCTCCATTGCCAGAGTAATTCTCAAAGATCCGCCTATTATTATTTTTGACGAGGCGACATCATCACTCGACTCCATTTCTGAAAATTTAATTCAGGATGCTATTGAACCTCTGCTCAAAGGCAGAACAAGTATTGTGATTGCCCACCGGCTCTCAACGATCCTTACCGCTGATGAAATACTTGTGATCAAAGAGGGAGTGATTAAAGAACGTGGGGTGCACAGTGAGCTTGTCATAAAAGAGGGAATCTATACAGAACTGTATGAAACACAATTTCGGCGTGCCATCGAGGAGCATGAAGAACGAAAGATTTCTCGTATCGCGACAACGCAAGATAATATTGTGCAGTTAATGAAAGAATAAAGGTAGAACGATCCGGTTTATAAGTTGTAAGCGAGGTGAGGTTAATGGCGCAGGAGAGTTCGCTATTTGCAAAAGTCGAAGAGCAGGAAGTAAAGGGTGAAATCTTTCAAGTTACTCACCGAATTTTGCACATTCCCCGGGAAGTGTATTTAGTTGTGCTTAAGGATCACGAAAAACCCTTTAGTGAGGTGGGAGCGCAAATTTTTGTAGAAGAGTACCTAAAGTGGCTAGGTGAAGAAAATGGTATCATTGGTATGGTACGCTTGGCTGAAGAAGATGGTCAGGTTATCTTAGATGCTGCCATTCGCTATCTTATTAACCCGCTAGAGGGACCCACTTGCTGTACCGAATAGTATAAATGCAGCAGACAAAGAAAGCGTGCCTTTGTAGGTACGCTTTCTTTGTCTTTTATGTTTTTTATTGTTTATGTCCTGCGCTTGGCGTTACATAGACAGTATTGTGGTGATCATAGATGACCATGCCGGGTTTAGCGCCGCGTGGTTTTTTGACATGTCGTACTTGTGTATAGTCTACTGGAACATTAGCTGAGGCCGCAGCTTTGCTGTAGTGAGCCGCTAAAGCGGCAGCAAACAAAAGTGTACTGGTTGGCGGTTCAGCATGACGAATAATCACATGTGAGCCCGGCACATCTTTAACATGTAACCAGACATCGGCTGACGCAGCTAAACGCATCGTCAGTTGATCGTTTTGACGGTTATTCTTACCGACAAGAACTTCAATGCCATCAGGAGAAAGAAAATGTAAGGGCTGTGAAGGTGGTGCCGTTACACGTTTTTTATGTGATCTGCTGCGGATTAATCCGTCACTTTCCATTTCTTCACGTATCTCGAGCAGGGCTGGCAAGTCTGCATTTTGTGCGGCCACTAGTAAAGATTCAAGATAATTAAGCTGGCTATAAGTCGCCTTTAAACGTTGACGTAAATATTTTTTACCATCGCTAAGTTTGCGATATCTTTTAAAGTATCGTTGGGCATTGGCCTGGGGGGAGAGGGATGGGTCTAGGGGTATCTTTAGTTTTTCAATATTTTCGGCGTAGTAGTTAATGACATGTGCTTCTTTCATGCCGCTGCGCAGCTGGTGCAGGCTGGCAGTCAGCATTTCACCCCAGATGCGGTATTTGTCAGCGCCCTCCATTTCTTGCAGTTCATTTTTTTGCAGATACTGTTTTTTTTCACTGCGTGTTAAGTGCTTATTAATAGTATGCAGTAACTGCTGCCTGACTTCATTTGTCTGCAGCTCCTGCACGACCGCAGTATAATAAGCATCGAGTGCTTCATTTACGGTAGCATAGAAGGTTAACTCGATCTGTTGGGCTGAGGTTGGAGCTAGCAGCGAGAATTCAGGTTTTTGGTCTTCCAGCTTTCTCAGGCAGGGGGTAAGTTTACCATTCTTAAAGGCGGCAGCCAGCCGCTGTAATTCTATTGTTAGAGGTCGAACCATTGCTAAAGGATGAGCAGGCTCGTTGGCCGCAGCGCGTCGGATAATCTCCCTAGCTAGTTCTCTTCCTAGTCCCCCCACAGCTTGTACAAGTGCGTTATCGGCAGCTTTATTTTCAGCTTGCAGTAAAGCGGCAGTTAGTTCTTCCTCTGTAAAGTCAAAAAGATTCAGTTTATCTTGAGCTGGTGGTGGAAAGTAAATTTCTCCAGGCATGACTACCCGGAGACGGCTCATCGTCTCATCGACAGTTTTAATACTGCCAAGTACTTGGGGTATTTCTTGTTCGTTAGGCATAGTTAGAATGATATTGGAATGTTTGCCCATAACCTCACAGACTAATCTTTTTTTAGTGTTATCGCCGAACTGATCATAAGAGCGAAAAACAAAAGTTAAGACCCGTTCCAGCTGATCTTGTTCAATATCTAAAAGGCGGGCACCTGTCAGATGTTTGCGCATCAGCATACAAAAAGCTGGTGCAACTGCAGGATTGGCTGGTTTAGCCGTAGTGAGATGTACTCGTGCCAGTTGTGGATCTGCAGAGCAAAGCAGCATCAGTGCGGCCTCACGCGTCCGCAGATGTAAAACGATTTCTCGGTTACTGGGCTGATATATTTTTTCTATGCGTGCACCTATTAAAGAGTGCTTTAATTCTTGTTGTACACAAGCCATCGTTAAGCCATCGTATGCCATTGCGTATCCTCCTTGTTAACACATTTAGTATAGCAGTCAAAAGGGGAGCAAGGCAACAGAAACTAATAAATCTTGTCCTGGGAAGTGCTTTTTTTGCAGCTGTGCCCATATATATGGCGGTAGGACAAATATCTCTAACCATGGGGTGATGTGATGAACAAGCTGCCTTGGAGTCAGTTACCAACTGCTGAACTAGAACAACATTTTCAGGTTGATGCTCTTAAAGGCCTATCCAGCAGCGAGGCCGCCCAAAGGCTTAAAGAAAATGGCCACAATAGCTTAGCAGAAAAGAAAAAAGTTCCCTTACTTGTCATTTTTTTGTGGCAGTTTCGGGATTTTATGGTGTTGGTGCTGCTTGGGGCTACACTTTTATCTGCTCTTTTAGGTGAGTATTCAGATGCTGTAGTAATTATAGGTGTTGTGCTGCTAAACGCTATTTTAGGGTTTATCCAGGAGTACCGGGCCGAGCAATCGCTGGAGGCGCTGCGGGAATTGACTGCCCCGACGGCTAAAACTCTGCGGGATGGCGTGCGATACGAAATTCCGGCAGAAGAACTGGTCCCTGGTGATATCGTCTTGCTGGAAGCTGGAGACCGCATTCCGGCCGATATCCGCTTGTGCGAAGTTCGTCAATTATTGGTCAATGAAGCATCACTGACTGGTGAATCAGAACCAGTGACGAAAATTTCTGACCCCTTGTCTGAAGAGGTAACCGTTTTGGGTGAGAGGTTCAATATGGTATTTATGGGTACGATGGCGGTCGGAGGTCATGCCAGCGGCGTCGTCGTAGCTACAGGGATGGCCACAGAGATGGGACGCGTGGCTCATTTGATACAAGATGCTGAAAATGAAGACACGCCTTTACAAAGACGTTTGGAACAATTAGGTCGTTATCTGGTGATAGGCTGTCTATTAATCTGCGCGCTGGTAGTGGTGATGGGCGTGGCGCAAGGTTTGCCTGCTTACAATATGTTGATGGCTGGCATTTCCTTGGCGGTTGCCGCAATTCCTGAAGGTTTACCAGCGGTGGTAACTATCGCCTTAGCTATTGGTGTGCAGCGCATGGTACGAAAAAACGCTGTGGTCAGACGTTTGCCAGCAGTAGAAACATTGGGCTGTGCCACAATTATCTGCTCTGATAAAACAGGTACATTGACACAGAATAAAATGAATGTGCAGGAAATTTGGGCTGGCGGTAGGCATTACCGCGTAGCCGGTGAAGGATACAGCCCCCAGGGACAATTCTTAAGTGGTACACGCCAGATAAAACCGGGTAAAGATGCTGGCTTAATGTTAACCTTAACTGCTAGCGTCCTCTGCAATAATGCGCAGTTATTGAAGGGCAATATGGAGATACAGCCATTATGGCGAGGCAAAACAGCAAGCTGGGAAATCCAAGGTGACCCGACAGAGGGAGCTCTTGTGGTGGCAGGAGCACGTGCCGGTTTATGGCGGGAGGATCTGGAGCGCAGTATGCAGCGCCTTGGTGAAATACCATTTGATGGTGCACGTAAACGGATGTCTGTTCTCTATAGTGGAACGGTAGGACAAATTCTGTATGTAAAAGGTGCACCCGAGGTAATTATGGATAAATGCAGCCAAATTTTTTATCACGGGCGGGTAGTGGAATTTTCCCATAGCCTGCGTCAGGAGGTCATGCAGCAAAACGAGACTATGGCTGCCTTGGCCCTACGTAACCTAGCGGTAGCGTATCGACCGCTCACTAACACCCAAACCGTTTCAGAAGAATTAGAAAATAAGTTAATTTTTGTGGGCATCCTGGGGATGATTGACCCACCACGCCCTGAAGTGCTTGGTGCCATCCAGAAGTGCTCAGCTGCCGGCATTAAAACAGTAATGATTACCGGAGATCATAAAACAACAGCTATGGCCATTGCCCGCAAATTACATTTGCTGCCTCTACAGGGTCAGGTATTAACGGGGCGAGAATTGGATGAGCTTAATGACAAAGAACTAGAAAAAGCAGTTACTAATACCTATGTTTATGCTCGTGTTGCCCCGGAACATAAATTACGCATTGTCCGAGCGTTAAAGCGGCGAGGTCATATTGTGGCCATGACAGGTGATGGTGTCAATGATGCGCCTGCTGTTAAAGAGGCTGATATCGGCATTGCCATGGGTAAGAGTGGTACCGATGTAACTAAAGAAGCTGCGGCTTTAGTCTTGACTGATGATAATTTTACGACGATTGTGAGTGCCGTAGAAGAAGGACGAGGCATCTATGATAACATTCGTAAGTTTATTCGCTTTCTCTTGGCCTGCAATACTGGTGAAATCTTAACGATGCTGGTAGCAATGCTAGTGGGGCTGCCAATACCACTTAAAGCTATTCAAATTCTCTGGATTAATTTAGTAACTGATGGCCTGCCAGCCATGGCGCTGGGCGTTGACCCAGTAGATTCCGATGTCATGGCGCGGTTGCCGCGTTCACCACGTGAAAGCATTTTCGCGCGCGGATTATGGCAAAAGATAGTAGGCAGAGGGACGGTAATTGGCTTGACAACAATTCTCATTTTTGCCTGGGCGCTGCAGCAGGGTTGGGAGCTTGATGAGGCCAGGACGATGGCCTTTACGACGCTGATTATCACGCAAATGGTTTATGTTTTTGATTGTCGCAGTGAGCAGAGAAGTATGCTGCAAATCCCTTTGTTTTCCAACACCTGGCTGGTAGCAGCGGTAGCCTCATCAATGGGCTTACTCTTAGCGGTGCTGTATCATCCATTATTAACAGCGATTTTTCTTACTCGACCCCTGCAAAGTGAACAATGGATAATCATCTTGACAGCTTGTTTTTTACCGGTACTAATTAATGCTCTTTACTCTCTGCTGAAGAGTGCTTTTGCCCCTCGTGTTGTAATTATGAAAAAGTAAATTGTTAAACTTGACGATATTTGCCAAATGCTATTTTTCTGATACAATAGATTTTGTAGTATTGGTTGCAATAAGGAACAGAGAGAAGGGACTTCGATGATCGGGAGTATGACTGGTTATGGTCAAGCTGAAAATAGTGTAGACGAAATTACACGCATCAAAGTAGAAATGCGTTCAGTTAACCACCGTTATCTAGACATTTCTATCCGTATGCCGCGGGAAATTCAAACCTTGGAGGAGCGGATACGCCGGCGTGTGCAGCAAAAGCTAGGACGCGGCAGAGTAGATATTTTTATTTCCTGGCACGATGAAACAGACGCCGCCGTAAATGTAACAGTTGACAGGCCGCTCGTGCGGGCATACCAACGTGCACTGCAGGAAGTAAGTGAGCTCTATGCGATCAAAGAGTCGGCAAGCTTACAACTTTTAGCAGGCTTTCCTGATGTGCTGCGTGTAGAAAAACCCCAAGTTGACTTGGATGAGGTGTGGGAAAGGCTGGCATTTGTACTCGATCAGGCACTAAACAACTTAATCGAGCAGCGGCAAGCAGAAGGTGCTCGTTTATTAGAAGATTTTAAGCTGCGCTTGACAAAAGTGGCACAGGCAGCCGAGCTGGTGGAGACAAGAACACCTTTAATTATAGAGGAACACCGCAGCAAACTTGAAGAGCGCTTAAATGAAGTCCTAGGACAAGCTGATTATGACCCTGCACGGGTATTAACAGAGGTTGCCATCTTTGCCGACCGCAGTAATGTGACAGAGGAGCTAGTACGATTAACCAGCCACCTGACAGCATTTCAGGCAACACTAAAAGAAACAGGTGCTATTGGGCGTAAGCTAGATTTTTTAACCCAAGAATTATTTCGTGAGACTAACACGATCGGCTCTAAAGCTAATGATTATGAGGTGGCGAAATTAGTTGTAGAGATGAAAACGGAAATCGAAAAGATACGTGAGCAAGTGCAAAATATAGAATGAGTGAGAAAACGGCGCTTATATTTGACTCTTGCATTTTTTACTGGATATCCGTTATACTATTAGCAGAGTAAATGCAAAAACTTTAAGCTATGGCGGGTGTTACCAGATAAAAGGAGGTTCTAACGTTGCAAATTAAGCTGATCAATATCGGATTTGGCAACATCGTTTCAGCCAACCGCATTATTGCCATTGTTAGTCCAGAATCGGCACCCATTAAACGAGTTATTGCAGAGGCAAGAGACAGAGGCATGCTAATTGATGCTACTTATGGACGCCGCACGCGTGCCGTTATTGTGACAGATAGCGGACATGTAGTACTTTCCGCGGTCCAGCCTGAAACAGTCAAGCACAGGTTACATACCAGAGAAACACCTGCCGCTGACGACGAAGACTAAAAATACAACCGGAGGAATATTGTGCCTAGACCAGGTTTACTAATTGTCTTATCTGGACCATCCGGTGCCGGAAAGGGTACGGTCTGCAAAGCATTACTTGAAAAAGACCCGAAACTGGTGGTTTCAGTCTCTAAAACAACACGTCAACCACGCTGCGGTGAAAAAAACGGGGTTAACTATTGTTTTGTTACGGAAGAGGAATTTAAAGCAGCAATAGCGCAACAAGATTTCTTGGAATATGCATGTGTTTATGATCATTATTACGGGACACCACGGGTAGCTGTGGAAGAAAAGCTTGCTGCCGGCAATAACGTAATTTTGGAAATTGATCCACAAGGTGCGCAAAAAGTGATGAAATCATATCCAGATGGCGTATTTATTTTTTTATTACCTCCGTCGGGAACTGAATTGCGGAAGCGCATTATTAATCGCGGTACAGAAAGTACGGAAAGTTTACAAAAAAGGCTTGCCGCTGCTTCACAGGAGATTAAACGGGCCAGTGCATACAACTATGTTGTGGTAAATGATCAGATCACCTCTGCTAGTGAGCGTATACATGCTATTATTCAGGCAGAACAGCTGCGTGTTGTTCGCAACCAGAGTTTAATTCAGATACTTGCTGAGGAGGTTAAAGGTTGATTTATCCGTCCATTGATACCTTAATGACTAAAGTCGATAGTAAATATACATTGGTGATTGCTGCTGCTAAAAGAGCGCGGATGCTTAATGAAAATCACCCAGCACTCATTAAGTCAAACGCAACAAAACAAGTTTCCATTGCCTTGGAGGAAATAGCTGCTGATAAGATAGGTTACGAGCGCATCAAAAAATAGGGGGAAGTGTAATGCTATCTGGTCAAAGCATTGTCGTAGGAGTTACCGGCGGCATTGCCGTCTATAAAGCAGCTGAACTTTGCCGTCTTTTTATTAAGGCTGGCGCAGAAGTTCGTGTGGTGATGACGGAAGCAGCTAAGGAGTTTGTCACCCCACTTACCTTTCAGACTCTCACCGGCAACCGGGTCTATGACCAACTTTTTATTGGCAGCGACCGCTTTTCTGTAGAGCATGTTGGCTTGGCGCAAGAAGCTGATTTAATTGTCTTAGCCCCAGCTACTGCTAATACTATTGGTAAAATTGCCAATGGTATTGCCGATAACCTTTTAACGACAACGGTGATGGCCGCTAAATGCCCAATTTTACTGGCGCCGGCTATGAACACACATATGTATGAAAACCCTATTCATTTAGCTAACCTTAAGAAGCTTGAGAGCTACGGTTATGCTCTTGTTGGACCTGATCAAGGTGAGTTGGCTTGCGGCGATAGTGGTCGCGGCCGCATGTCGTCTCCACAAGATATTTTTGCCGTGGCCTGTCGTCTTTTACGGCAGAAGAAAGTTTGGCAAGGTCGCCGTCTGCTTATTACCGCTGGACCTACGCAAGAGGCCTTAGATCCTGTTCGCTTTTTGACAAACCACTCCAGCGGCAAAATGGGATATGCCCTTGCTCAAGCTGCAGCCGAATTGGGGGCCGCCGTCACACTTGTTTCAGGTCCGGTCATGCTCCCTCCGCCATACGGTGTGGATTTAGTGTCCGTAACCACGGCGCAGGAAATGTACGACGCGGTACTGGCTCGTTTTGCTAGTACGGATGTGGTCATCAGCGCAGCTGCTGTGGCAGATTACCGGCCAAGTACCAGCAGTGAGCAAAAAATTAAAAAATCAGGAGAATTAGTGATTAACTTGACTCGTAATCCTGATATCTTGGCGGCTTTAGGGCAAATAAAAAAGCAGCAAATTTTAGTGGGCTTTGCTGCAGAAACAGAAAATCTGCGTGAGAACGCCTTGGCTAAACTAGAACGTAAAAATCTAGAACTAATCGTGGCTAATGACATCCTGCAGGAAGGGGCAGGTTTTGCCGTTGACACCAACATCGTCCGTCTTTACTATCGTGACGGGCGTGAGCAGCAATTAGGCAAGCTGGCCAAACGCGAAGTTGCCGACATCCTGCTTGCGGCAATTAGTGAATTATTAGCAACAGCAGAAGCTTCTTAATTAAAAACCCCCTTTGTTAGCCATGGGAAAGCATAGAAAAGCCCTGTTACAAAAAAACAGGGCTCTCAAGTATTTAAAAACTATTTAGTTAGATCAAGCCCATCAAGGAGCCGAGAAGAAGTGGCGTAATAAATACTTCAATTACGGCGGCAATAGCTAATAAGCCTAAAATATAAGGTAAGGCAATGCCAATTTCTTTAAATATTTTTTGGAAGGTTTGGCGACGTGTG
This sequence comes from Oscillospiraceae bacterium, assembly GCA_035647835.1. Classification (GTDB taxonomy): domain Bacteria; phylum Bacillota; class Dethiobacteria; order Dethiobacterales; family Dethiobacteraceae; genus UBA9865. The sequence continues at coordinate 17,528 of DASRMS010000221.1, read as the reverse complement.
AGTTCAGGCAGGGGAAAAATAACATGATACCCTAGTTTTAAACCCAACGCGACGCAAAGAAAGAAAGCGGGCAGCTCGAAGATGCCGTGTGGTAAGACGCCAGATAATAAAAAAGGCAGCGGTGCAATCCCTTCCTGAACAAGTTGAAAAGAGAGAAAGCCTAAAACGGCACCATTGGCAATCGCCGCGGAGAGGGATGGCAAGCCCAAAAAGATGCCTAAAAAAATAATTTGCATGGTGGCAATCAAGTTGTTGCCGAAGAGCACGAAGACCCCCGTCAGCGGGGAACCGCTGAATATTTCTTCCCCCAACTCACTTAGGGCACCTAGGGATTCTTCTAATAACTGTAAAAAGGCCGGTTCTTGGCCTAGGGCTGAGTAGGCAGAAACAAGACCCATGACGAAAAATAAAATTGCCAGAATAATCCATGAGCGGTTTTCCCGGATCAGTAGAAAAAAGGTTTTTGTCATTCTTTATACCTCCTTGTACATTATACTGCCACCTGTCAAGTATTTGCAAGGAATATCGAGATACATTCGCCTCTTGACCTTATGCCCTTCATAGAAGGCCCTGCGCAGCCTGGGATAATTTCCTGGCTAACAAGGTAAGTGACACTTTATGTGGAAGTATTCAATCTAACTTTATTAATTGGAGGCTATTGTGGAGATATTTGCCGATATTATTGTCAGCATTCATAATTTACCGCTAGAACACCCCTTTACCTATCTTGTGCCAGCAAAGATTAAACTTGTTGTCGGCAGCCGTGTTCTGGTACCCTTTGGCAACCGCAAACTGGTAGGATATTGTGTGCGGCTGCACCGGGAGCTGCCAGGGGAGAGTAAAGGCAAAATTAAAGAAATAATTAGAGCACTAGATGAAGAACCTCTGCTCACTGCAGAGTTGGTGGCGTTGGCTACATGGGGTGCCCAACGTTATCTTTGCCAACGGATAAAGTTTTTAGAAGCCATGGTTCCGTCCAGCGGTCGTACTACCAAAGGCTTACGAGCTAAAAAGACCAAGACCGCAGTGTTACTGGCAGCAGGTCAGGCAGCCAAAGCTACAGGAAAGAAGCAGCAGTTAGCCTTGCAGCTGCTCTCACGGCAGGGAGCACTTGCGCTGACACAATTAGCAGATGCGGGCGTTGGTGCCGCCACAGTACGCTCTTTAGAAAAGAAGGGCTGGCTGGAAATCAAGGAACAAATTGTACGTCGTGATCCTTTAGCAGATACTGCTGTAGAGGCACAAACGGCACTTTCCCTAACCAACGCACAACGCGAAGCCCTTGCTTATATTAATCAGTCCGAGGAGTTAAAACCTGTTTTATTGTTTGGTGTAACTGGCAGTGGGAAGACAGAAGTGTATTTACGGGCCATTGCCCAGCGCTTATCTGCCGGGCTGGCAAGCATTGTTTTAGTGCCGGAAATAGCTCTGACGCCGCAAATGACAGAACGATTTGTCAGTCGTTTTGGTGACAGAGTGGCGGTTTTACATAGTCGGCTGGGTATCGGTGAACGCTATGATGAATGGTGCCGGATAGCACGTGGTGAAGCATTGGTCATCATAGGTGCCCGTTCTGCAGTTTTTGCCCCCGTAAAAAAATTAGGTTTAATTATTCTGGATGAAGAACATGAAACTACCTATAAACAAGAAGAGTCGCCGCGTTATCATGCGAGAGAACTTGCCTTGTGGCGAGCACAATGGCATGGCGCCAAGGTTATCTTAGGCAGTGCGACCCCTTCACTGGAGTCATATCATGCAGCTGAAGGAGGTAACTATCAGCTGCTGCGGTTGCCGGAACGGATTGCCCAAAGACCTTTGCCCCCCGTAGAAGTGGTAGATATGCGGGAGGAATTGAAGGATGGACATAAAAGCATCTTTAGCCGTCCGTTAATAACTGCCTTACAAGAGACTGTGGCCGCAGGGAAACAAATTATTCTTTTTCTTAATCGCCGTGGTTATGCCACTTTTGTGCTCTGTCGAGAATGTGGGCATGTGATGCGGTGTCCAGCGTGCAATGTTGCCCTTAAATATCATGCCGCTGCCACAACATTGCGTTGTCATTACTGTGATCATCATGAACCCTACCCTAACACCTGTCCTGTTTGCAGCGGCCGCTATATTCGACATTTTGGCACAGGTACACAAAAAGTAGAAGCTGAATTGCTTAAACAGTTTCCAGATTACCGAGTGCTTCGTCTTGATGCCGATACAACCACGCACAAAGGTGATCATCAAAAAATCTTAACTGCCTTTAAGCAGCAAAAAGCGGATGTTTTAGTTGGCACGCAAATGATCGCCAAAGGATTAGACTTTCCCAACGTTACTTTAGTTGGTGTAATTACAGCAGATACTGCCATTAATTTGCCTGATTTTAGAGCTGGCGAACGTACTTTTCAGCTGCTGACACAAGTTGCTGGTCGTGCTGGACGTGGTGCTGCTGGCGGGAAAGTAGTGGTGCAGACATATACGCCAGAACATTATGCGATTGTGGCGGCGAAAACACATGATTATGAATCATTTTATGCTGAAGAGAGCCAAGCTAGAGCTGCCTTAGGCTACCCGCCCTATGGTTTCCTGCTTCGTTTGCTGGTTAGTGGTCAGCAAGAGGGAGCCGTGGTGGATAGCTGTTCATTTTTAGTTTCAACATTTGCGGAAGATATTGAGCTGCTTGGTCCTTCACCTTGCCCCATTGAGAAGGTACGTAATCGCTTCCGCTGGCAGCTGGTAGTGCGTGGCGATTCTTTAGAACCGTTGTTAGCAGCTGCCAAAAAAGCTGCAGCTGCTTTTTTGGAAACGCCGCTTGCTGGAAGCGTGCGGCTAGCACTGGACGTAGAGCCACAAAGTTTATTATAATAGAAGCAAGCACTATAGAGAGGACGATGATGATGGCACTTCGTCAAATACGCAAAAACGGTGATCCGGCTCTGCGCCAAAAAGCGCGGGAAGTCCGTAAAATAACACCTGCAATTACTAAATTATTAAATGAAATGGCAGAGACGATGTATGATGCTCAAGGCGTGGGGCTTGCTGCTCCTCAAGTTGGCATTAGTAAGCGTCTGGTGGTGATTGATGTACAGGACGACAGAGGGTTATTAAAACTCATTAATCCTAAAATTATAGACCGTAGTGGTAAAGAAACAGCTATTGAAGGCTGCCTGAGTTTCCCAGGGATCGCCGGAGAAGTAGAGCGCGCCGCGCAAGTTACTGTGGAGGCGCTAGATGAAACAGGCACTAAAATAACCATTGAGGCTGAGGGTTTACTAGCCCGAGCTTGTCAGCATGAGTTTGATCATCTAGAAGGAGTTTTGTTTGTGGATCGAGCTACTCGTTTTATTGAACAAGAAGAGTAAGAGTTTCACGGGAGGAAAGAATGGCTAAAACGACCCTTGTTTTTATGGGAACACCAGAATTTGCTGTGCCCTCACTGCAGGCATTGGCGGGCAGCTTTCACATCCTGGCAGTCGTCACGCAGCCAGATCGACGCGCAGGCCGCGGTAGAAAAATGCAGTCACCTGCCGTGAAAAAAGCTGCTTTAGCTTTAGAGATGCCTGTCGTACAGCCTGAGGATCTGCGGCAAGCTGATTTTGCTGCTTGGTTGGCAGGACTGCAGCCGGACTATCTGGTGACCTGTGCCTATGGGAAAATTCTTCCCCTGGCACTATTAGCTCTGCCGCGTCTTGGTGCGCTAAATGTTCACGCTTCATTGTTACCGTATTATCGCGGTTCGGCACCTATTCACCGGGCGATCATGAACGGTGATCAAGAGAGCGGCATTACGATCATGCATATGGATCAAGGTATGGATACCGGGGATATGATTCTCCAGCAGGCCCTACCCATTACGGCAGCGGATACGACAGGTTCTTTACATCATAAATTGGCAGATTTAGGGGCGAAATTAGTCGTGGAAGCAATTATCGCAATTAATAATGGTCAGGCCCAGCGTAGAATACAAGACAATCAACTTGCTACTTATGCGCCACCTTTAACAAGAGAAGATGAACAGATCGATTGGTGCCAGAGTAGTCAGGTTATTCATAATCAGGTGCGCGGTATGAATCCGTGGCCTGGGGCGTATACTGAGTTAAATGATCAACGCCTGAAAATATGGGAAGGTAGGCCGGTTGCCAAGCACGGGAATCCTTGTGGTGCAGTCTTAGCAGTTGACCAAGAGGGTTTACTAGTAGCTACTGGTGATGGTGCTTATCTGATCACTAAACTCCAGCCACCGGGGAAAAAAACAATGTTAGCTGCTGATTTTCTCCGTGGTCACCATCTTGCACTTGGTACTATACTGAGCTAGAGATGGAAAGGAAGGAAGGGAAAGGGCGATGATTAGAAAAAGGCTCTATCTAGGCCTGTTGGCTGGCGCTATGGTGTTATTTGCTGGTGTTTTAGGTTATCTGTGGTTATCCTTTTTTCAGCATGATGCCGGTTTTTTTCGCTATCTCATGATTTTTGCTGTGATTATAATTTTGGGAGGCCTAGCATTTATTGCCCTTGGTTTCTCGGGCATTATCCTGTCATTAGTCTCGGATCATGATCTTGTTTGGCTGCATAAACCAATTAATTTTACTGTTTCGCTACTGTATCCTGTTGTTATTTGGATAGGTAAAATGTTTAAGATAGCTCAAGAAAGAATTCAATGTTCGTTTGTCGAAGTCAACAATCAATTAGTGAAAGCAAAACGCGGACAGCTTGCACCCGAGCGGCTGCTGGTACTCTTACCGCACTGCCTGCAGATGACAGACTGTGACAAGCGTATCACCATTACAACTGATAATTGTGCTCGCTGCGGCCGCTGTCCGATTGGAGGTATTTTGAACCTCTGTGATAGCTATGGCTGTCATGTCCAGATCGCTACAGGGGGCACCCTGGCTAGAGATGCAGTGAAGAAATTACGCCCTAAAGCTATTGTAGCAGTAGCTTGTGAGAGGGATCTTGCTAGTGGCATTTTAGATTGCATTCCGCTGCCAGTGTTAGGTGTAACTAATGAACGACCCCACGGCCCTTGTTTTAATACACAGGTTAATTTGTTGGCTGTGGAAAAGGCGATTCAATTTTTCACAACTTAAAGCTTGACAATACTCAAGGAGGCGATAGAGATGTTTATGTTTCTGCCTGATTTTACCTGGTTGATCGTGCTGCCTGCCTTGTTTTTTGCCATCTGGGCACAAAGTCAGGTGCAATCAGCTTTTCAACGTAACACACGACTGCAGGCGCGTTCCGGTTTAACTGGGGCGCAAGTCTCCCGCCAATTATTGAACGAAGCGGGCTTGACAAATGTCCAGGTTGAGCTAGGGCAAGGACAACTTACTGATCACTATGATCCGCGCCAACAGGTGGTACGCCTTTCTCCCGCTGTCTATCAAAGCTCTTCGCTGGCAGCTTTGGGCATCGCTGCGCATGAAACAGGGCACGCCATGCAGCATGCGGAGGGTTACTTGCCGTTAGCCTTTCGCAACAATATTTTCCCCGTGGCCAATCTGGGCTCACGCTTGGCTTTTCCTTTATTTTTCCTGGGATTTTTGTTCCGTGGCGGCCTACTGATGGAAATCGGCATTATGCTCTTTGGTTTTGCGGTGTTATTTCAGCTCGTAACTTTACCTGTTGAGCTTAACGCCTCTAGCAGAGCTATTGCTTTATTAGACAATAGAGGGTTTTTGACTAGCGCAGAAATTGGTCCGACGCGGGAAGTATTGCGTGCAGCTGCCCTTACTTATGTGGCTGCTGTTGCTGTCTCTATCACCCAACTGCTGCGTTTACTGATTTTAAGAAATCGGAGAAGATAGGATGACGGCGAAAAAAACATTAAATGCCAGGGAAGCAAGTTTGCTGGCACTTAACAAAATTGAGGAAGAAGACGCTTTTGCTAATCTGGCTTTAGCAGCTGTGTTCGCAGCTCATACTATGGATGTACGCGATAAGCGACTAGCTACGGAAATAACATATGGTGTCACTTCTTATCGATTGACCCTCGATTGGTTAATCAGCCAGATAGCAGGTCGGCCAGTTACTAAACTGGACCGACCTGTTTTACAAGCTTTACGTATCGGCTTTTATCAATTATTTTATTTAGATCGTCTGCCGGCACCTGCTGTTGTTCATTCCACAGTGGAACTGATTAAAAAGAGTAAGAAACGCGCCCTAGCCCCTTTTGTCAATGGCGTCCTGCGTGGTTTCTTACGTAAAAAGGATGCACTGGTGTGGCCCAACCCCGAACTCGAACCACTTGCTTATCTAACTATCCGCTATGCGCACCCTGAATGGCTGGTAAAGCGCTGGCTCAAGCGTTTCGGCAGAGAAGCTGCAGAAAAACTGCTGGCAGCTAACAATCAAACGCCGCCGCCGTCGGCACGTGTTAATACGCTACGGACAAGCCGTGACCAGCTTCTGATGCGGCTGGGAGAAGAAAACATCCAAGCAATCGCCAGTAAGGTGGTTCCTGACGGCATCTTGGTTAGTGGCGGCGGTCATCTTACTGCCGCAGCTGCTTACCATGAAGGTCTCTTTCAGATACAGGGAGAAAGTGCGATGTTAACATCCCATGTTCTGAACCCGCCTACAGGGGCAAAAATATTAGATGGGTGCAGTGCTCCAGGTGGTAAAACAACTCACTTGGCACAGTTGATGGAAAATGCGGGTGAAGTAGTAGCACTAGATTTGTATGAGCATCGTTTAGCGTTAGTTCAGGCCAACGCCAGTCGACTTGGTGTGAAGATTATCCAGACAGCCAGTTTAGATGTGCGGTCAATACTTCCTCAACATTTTGGCATGTTTGATCATGTACTCCTGGATGTACCTTGCTCTGGCTTGGGAGTTATCCGGCGTAAACCCGATATTAAGTGGCGGCGTCAGGAAAAGGATATCGCTGCTCTGGCCGCTGTGCAGCGAGAAATATTGGACGCCGCGGCACAAGTTTTAAAGCCAGGCGGTACTTTAGTTTACAGTACCTGCACTAATGAACCGGAAGAAACAGAAGATATCATTAAGGCCTTTTTGCACCGTCAGCAGAACTTTGCTGCGGCAGATCTTACCCCTTATCTTCCTCTTAGTTGGCACGAGCAGATAGGTACTTACGGTATTCAGCTCTACCCACACCTGCAAGAGGTCGACGGTTTTTTTATTGCTAAACTGCAGAAGAAAGCATAAGCCAGAGGCTGGCGCCAGCCGCTGGCGCCAGCCGCTGAACTATGCCTTGAGAAACGTTGCTTTTTAAAAGCTCTTTTGATATACTTGCGCTAGCAATAACAGACGCTGGCTCAATTTGGAATTTAAACGTGGGAGCTTACTCTTTGTTTAGGACGTGTAAAGTTGCAAAAAATAGACCTTTTAAGCATGACACCAACTGAACTAACTGGGTTTTTGCGTGATCTTGGAGAACCTGCCTTTAGGACAAAACAAATCATGGAATGGCTGTGGCAAAAGGATGCTGCTTCCTTTATGGCCATGAGTAATTTACCCCTTGCCTTGCGAGAGCAGTTGGGGAAGAGGGCTGTGATTGGTACAATTGCTGTGGCAGCACAGGAAAGTTCAATAGACGGTACCGAAAAAATACTATTCGTGCTGCCTGATGGACAGACTGTTGAGACTGTTGTTCTGCCGTATAAGATTGGTTACAGCGCGTGTATTTCAACACAGGTCGGCTGTCGGATGGGGTGCCGCTTTTGTGCCTCTGGTCTCCCCGGTTTTGTACGCAATTTGAAGATGGGTGAAATTATGGCCCAAGTGTTGTATGTACGACGCACTTTGCGTGCCCAGGGTCGTGAACTTAAGGGGATGGTGCTGATGGGTTCTGGTGAACCTCTAGATAATTGGGCGGCAACAATACCATTTCTAGAAGCAGTTCAGGATCCACAGCGTTTAGGCATGAGTCTGCGTCATCTCACTCTTTCTACTTCGGGCCTAGCTCCTAAAATATTGCAATTAGCCACTTTGGGCTGGTCTTTAAATTTAGCAGTCTCTTTACATGCTCCCAATAATGAGGTGCGCAATCGGCTAATGCCCATTAACAAAAAATATCCCCTGGAAGTATTACTGCCGGCCTGTGATGAGTATGCCCAAAAAACAGGCCGACGTGTTACCTATGAGTATATATTAATTGAGGGTGTAAATGACGAAAAACAGCATGCTAAACAATGTGCCCACTTACTTGCGGGACGGCTGTGTCATGTCAATCTTATTCCCTTTAATACTGTTAAAGAATTGCCTTGGCAAGCAAGCCCACCGGAAAAAATACATACTTTTAAAGCTATTTTATCTGCTAAAGGTATCAATGTAACTATCCGGCGTAAAATGGGCGCCGATATTGCTGCTGCCTGTGGGCAACTCCGTAACAACTACTGTGGGGAGCCAAAGAACGAGGGGTGAAACGATTGCAAGCGGTAGGAATTAGCCATCGGGGAAAGGTTCGGTCTAATAATGAAGATCGTTATCTAATAGATGATGATGAAGCTATTGCTATCTATGCGGTAGCAGATGGGATGGGTGGTCATGCTGCCGGCGAAGTTGCCAGCAGTATGGCTTTGGAAGTTGTCCATAATTTTTCCGCGGACCGTAGACAGGAATTTCTCATGGCAGCTGACAATCGGCAAACAGTTCGCCCACTGCTCGAAGAGATGCTGGCTCAAGCTAATGCAGAAGTGTTGAACGCAGGCACTACTAATCCAGATTATGCAGGTATGGGCACGACACTAACAATGTTGATGGTTATTGCCGGCCAATCTTGGCTTGCTCATATTGGTGACAGTCGTGCTTATTTATTGCGTGAAGATGATCTTTTACCCCTGACAGATGATCATACCCTGGTTTCACAACTAGTTAGAACAGGGCAGATTAGTGCAGAGGAGCAAGATGGTCATCCGCAGCGCAACATATTAACGCGAGCTTTGGGCACAGATGAGGTTGCTGTTTTTGATCTGCTGCCCTTAACATTGCTGCAAAATGACGGACTGTTGCTCTGCAGCGATGGCTTATATGGCCTGGTGAGCAATGCTGAGATTAAACACATTATGACACAAGATAATGCCCCGCTGGAAAAGATACAAGAGCTAGTAGCTCTGGCCAATGAGAAGGGCGGCACCGATAATATTACAGCTGTTTTAATCTATAATATTTAGCTCTTGGTCAACGACTAGAGGTGAAAAAGATGATTGGGAAGATACTGGGGAATCGCTATCAAATTGTAGAGAAAATAGGTGATGGAGGTACAGCCTTTGTTTATAAGGGGATGGATAACCTCCTTAATCGCCATGTCACCATTAAAGTATTACGTCCCGAATATGTTAGTGACCAGGACTTTGTCCGCCGTTTTCGTCGGGAAGCACAAGCGGCAGCAAGTCTTTCACATCCTAATATTGTTAGTATTTATGATGTGGGTTATGAAGATGGTATTCATTATATTGTGATGGAATATATTCATGGCAGGTCTCTTAAAGAGCTAATTACTGAGCTGGAACGCCTGCCTGTACGCATGGCCGTGGAGTACGCTTTACATATGGCGCAGGCTTTAGAACACGCCCATAAACACGGCATTATTCATCGTGATGTGAAGCCGCACAATATTTTAATCAGTGAAGACGGGCGCATCAAAGTCACTGATTTTGGTATTGCTCAAGCCGTTACTGCTTCCACTATAACTTACAATAATGGCTCAATTTTAGGTTCAGTACACTATTTTTCACCAGAGCAAGCTCGGGGCGGCCTGACAGACGAAAAATCGGACATCTATTCTTTAGGTATTGTCTTGTTTGAGATGCTGACTGGTCAGGTTCCTTATCAGGGGCAGTCACCTGTTTCTATTGCGCTAAAACATTTACAAGAGCCCTTCCCCAAAGCCAAAGCCTTAAATCCTGAAATACCAGATTCGATTAATCAGATTATTAGTCGGGCGGTGGAGAAAGAACCAGAAGATCGTTTTCCTTCGGTGCAGGCCATGGCCTCTGAACTCACTGCTTGGCTGCAAGGCCGAGAAGGGCGACGCTCCACGATGGAGCCGGTGCCTATCACAGGTGGCAAGGGTATGAGCAAAGGCCAACATAAAACGGCAGCAAAGAGACCAAGGGCACGCACAGCAGCTATTGCTGGCGCAGTATTATTGTTAGCGCTCTTTGCCTTTGGTGTCGTACGTCTGCTGCAGGTCTTCTATGTGCCTGAGGTGGAGGTGCCGACAGTAGAAGGAGAAACACTACAAAAGGCCACTATAATTTTAGAAGAGGCAGGGTTAACAGCAGCTTTAGCTGACCAAATTCCCAGTGATACTGTGCCGGCAGGAGCAGTAATTCGTCAAGACCCAGCGGCTGGCAAAAAAGTCAAAGAAGGTCGAAAGATTACTTTAACATTAAGTACAGGGCCGCAGCTCGTGCAAGTTGATAGTGTCGTGGGAAAAATGCGTCGGGAAGCTGCTTTACTTTTAGAAGAGAATTTTGTAGTGGAAATAAATGAAGTACACAGCGTGGAAGCACCAAATACTGTAGTCTCGCAGGATCCGGGTGCGGGTAATCGAATTGCGAAAGGTTCTACCGTGACTTTGAATATTAGTAAGGGGGGTCAACCCTTTAAACTAAAAGATCTGCGGGGGTTATCACTGGAAGAGGCAACTACCTGGTTAGAACTGTTTAATTTAAACATACGCCATGTTGCTGAAGAAAACAATGAAGATATAGGCGCCGGGCTTATTTATAGTCAATTTCCAGAACCTAATGAAATGGTACAGGCTGGTGACTTTGTAGATTTATATCTCAGTAAGGGTCCCAAAGAACTACCCACACCTGAGCTGGAACAATACCCCATTGAAATTAACACAGAAGATATCCCGGCAGGTGAAACTATTACAGTAGTTATTCACGATGAAACAGGGGACAGAACAGAAACTTACACTAGTGATGGTCAGCCCATTACCATTATCGGGTTTGGCAGTGGTACAGTGGAAGTAAAATGGAATGATCAGGTTGATACAAAAAGTTTCCCCTAAAAAGAAAGGGTGATTGACTCTGCGGGGTATGATAATTAGAGCTGTGGGCGGCTTTTACGATGTAAAAACAGCAGATGGTGAAGAATATCGCTGCCGTGCCCGCGGCCGTTTAAAAAAAACAAATACCGGTATTTATGTAGGCGATTATGTTCGTTTCACACGCCTTTCTGACCAGGAGGGTGTGCTGGAAGAAATCGAGCCGCGCCGGACACATTTGTTGCGCCCCCAGGTATCAAATGTGGATCAGGTGATAATTGTCTGTGCACCGCAAAATCCACCCCTTTCGCTGCAGCTGCTTGATCGCCTGCTGGTTTTAGCGGAAGCCCAACAGTTAAGGTCAGTTATTTGTGTGAATAAAGAGGATTTGCGCCTTGATGATCTGGCTGATTTCCACCATCTTTATAGCAGCCTCGCTGGTTATACGGTGCTTTTTACTAGTGCCAAATACAATCAAGGTATTGACCAATTACGCCAAGAACTAAACGAACGAGTATCTGTCTTGGCGGGACCCTCCGGGGTTGGCAAGTCTTCTTTGCTGAACCGTTTGCAGCCCGGCCTAGAGTTAAGAACAGCTGCGGTTTCGGAAAAAAGTAAACAAGGACGCCATACAACGCGTCATGTTGAGTTACTCTCGCTTGACAGCGGCGGGCTGATCGCCGATTCGCCAGGGTTTAGTCAACTAGAATTGATTGGAATCAGCAGTAATAATTTAGCTTTCTATTTTCCTGAGTTTTTTCAATACATCGTTGATTGTCGCTTTACTAGTTGTACTCATCAAGGGGAGCCTGCCTGTGCTGTGCGAGAAGCTGTAGGTGCAGGCAAACTAACCCACAGCCGTTATGATAACTACTTATTCTTTTTACATGAAATAAAGCAGCAGGAGAGGAGTTACTAACTATGGTAAAGATCGCACCTTCATTGCTGGCTGCAGATTTCTCTCGTTTAGCGGAAGAAGTTAAAAAAGTAGAAACAGCAGGAGCAGATTGGCTGCATTTTGATGTCATGGATGGTCATTTTGTCCCTAACCTGACGATGGGGCCGCAGTTAGTAAAGTCACTGCGCCACACTAGTCAATTATTTTTTGACGTTCATTTGATGATCGAACAACCAGATAGATTTTTAGAAGCTTTTGTTGCTGCCGGGGCAGATTTACTAACTGTGTCAGCAGAAGCATGTGTGCACCTGCACCGCGTGCTGCAGATGGTACGTAAGCTTGGGGTCAAAGCCGGTGTGGCTTTAAATCCGGCAACACCACTCTCTGTGCTGGAACATGTGCTTGATGATCTGGATTTAGTATTAATTATGAGTGTTAATCCCGGTTTTGGCGGCCAAAAATTTATCCCCGCGATGTTACCAAAAATAGAAAAGCTGAAAAATATGATTGGGCAGCGTAAAATTGAAATCCAGGTAGACGGTGGCATTAATCAAACTACAGCATCGCTGGTCCAAGCAGCAGGTGCCACCGTACTCGTTGCTGGCACAGCCGTTTTTGGTGAGCAGAATGTGGTACAAGCTATTAAAATGTTACAAACGGAAACTAAAGTAGTTTAGTCCGTATGACAAGCTAAAGCCAGAATTACACGATCAGTAATTCTGGCTTTATTTATTCTGGCTGTGTGATCGTAAGGGTGAGCAGCTTGCTCCAAGGAGTGCCAAGGTGCTATAATTTGTGGTGGGACAAGATCATTGAAGGGCAAGGTGAGCAGATTGCCAGAGAGGGAAAAAATACTTGTGAGACGTTGTCAGGCTGGCGATTTGTTAGCCTTTGATCAATTGATGCAGCGTTATGAAAAAAAAGTATATGCCTTATGTTACCGCATGTCTGGCAATCCGGAAGATACTGCTGATTTAGCACAAGAAGCGTTTTTAAAGGCCTTTCGGGCGCTGCCGTTATTTAAAGGCCAAGCCCAGTTTTCCACGTGGCTTTATCGTATTGCGGCCAACACCTGTTTAGATGAGCAGCGTAAGCGCAAAAAATATCAGCCCATGCTCTCGCTAGATCAACCAATTTCCACAAAGGACGGAGAACTGCAGCGGCAAATACCTGATGATGCTCCAGATCCCCTAACTGCAACTATCAGGCGAGAACTGCAGTTTGAAATTCAAACTTTACTAACACAACTGCCGCCTGCACAACGCGCAGTCTTGGCACTGCGGGACCTCGATGGTTTCAGCTATGAGGAAATAGCGGCTATTTTACAGGTAAAAATGGGTACGCTTAAATCACGTTTAAATAGGGCGCGCGCAAGTTTGCGTGAACTTTATCTGCAAAAAGAGGAACAAATTCAGCCTGAGCACATCCAACAAAGAAAGGGGGCTAAAAAATGACTTGTGAAGAAGTAATAGAGAGCATGGCAGAATATCTAGATGAGCTGCTACCGGCTGAACGGAAAAATGCTTACGAACGACATCTACAAACTTGCGCTCTTTGTAGAAAGCTAACAACAGAAACAAAAAGTGCAGTACAATGGGTGCAGCAGGCAGAGAAGCTCACGCCGCCACCAAACTTACGCAGTGCTGTGCTTAGCACCTTAAAGCAAGAAAAACAAGCAAACCGAACTCATTTAGCCCCTGGTTTAGTACAAATTATGGCCGCGGCTGCCGTCTTTGTCCTATTAATTGCCGGTAACCTGCTGCCATGGGCAGCTGATGGGACACCTGAAATACGCGGTTATGATGGTAGTGCTGTCATGTTTGATAACTCCTCTCCGCCAGCCGAGCAGTTTTCAGGGGCTGAAAGTGAAGAACAGGTAATAAAAAAAGCAGATGAGTCAGCGGTTGTCGCCGCACAAAGACAAACTAAACGCCCAGCACAGCCTAGATTTTCGCCGCGTTTGGTAGTCAATCTGGTACTGAGCACGGTTATTATTATCTTACTAATGATGGCCAGAAAAAAAAGAAGGGGGTTGCTGCCGTGAAGGACAAGCAGAAATTTTTAATTATTGATGGTAGCAGCTTGGTTTACCGTGCATTCTTTGCACTGCCGCTTTTGCAAACAAAGCAAGGGTTATATACTAACGCTGTTTACGGTTTTACGACAATGCTGCTAAAAGTTCTAGAGGATGAGGCACCAGACTATGTGGTCGTAGCCTTTGACAAAAGCAAAAAAACATTTCGCCATGAAAAGTATAGTGCATATAAAGGTCGGCGGGAAAAAACACCCCAAGAGTTGTCAGAACAATTTTCTTATGTGCGCGAGGTTTTAGCAGCACTACAAATTCCGGTGGAGGAAATGGCGGGCTTCGAAGCTGATGATTTGATTGGTACACTAGCAGTGCTGGGCAAAAAGCATCAATTGACGCCTGTGATTGTTAGTGGCGATGCCGATATCTTTCAATTAGTGGATATTCCGGCAGAAGTAATTTTCACGCGCCGCGGGATTACGCAGGTAGAACGCTATAATGAAGAGACTTTAAAAAACAAATATGGTTTAACGGCTCAGCAATTTATCGATTATAAAGGGCTGAAGGGGGATGCCTCAGACAATATTCCGGGTGTGCCGGGCGTCGGTGAAAAAACCGCACAGCATCTGCTTGCGCAATTTGGTACAATGGCTGGTGTTTATGAGCATCTGGCAGAGATAAAAGGAAAACTGCGGTCCAGACTTGAGGATAACCGCGAACAGGCCTATTTAAGTAAGTATTTAGCGACAATTGTGACAGATGTTCCCCTAAATTTTGTGCCTGCACACTATCAGCGTCAGGCGCCGCAGCTCGAGGGGTTACGCCGAATTTTTACTCAACTGGAGTTTAATTCTTTACTGGATAAATTACCAGACAGTGAAAGTCGGGCGGCGGAACAAATTACTACGGAAGCTTATCGTCAAGTGACATTAAATGAGTGGAGAGAATTTTTTCCTGCCCTGGCAGAAGAAAGTGCTGTGGCTATTACGCCGCTGCCCCTTGATGCTGCCTGGCAGGAGACGCTGAAGGGCCTTGCCGTAGCAACAAGTGTCGAAACCATATTTTTACCGTTAACTGAGCAGCGTGATCTAGCAGTAGTGCTTGAGATGCTGCTCGACAGTTCTTTTACTACTTTAACTTACGATAGCAAAGCCTGGATTAATATTTGTTGGCAGTTAACAGGGAAAGAGCCCACTGCACCACTGTTTGATGCTGCTTTAGCTGCATATCTGCTCGACCCGCTGGAAAATGGTTATCCACCACAAAAATTAGCGCAGCATTATCTCCAGCGCCACCTGCCGCAGGCTCCCGGCAAAAAAGAGACGGATACAACCTGCGAAAGTAATTATCTTTGTGCTGCTGTGCGTACGCTTTTTGATTTATATCCTGTCTTATTAGCAAAACTGCAAGAATTTGATCTGGCCGCCCTTTATCATCAACTTGAATTACCGTTAGCTGCCGTGTTAGCACGTATGGAGCGGCAAGGGGTAGCCGTAGATCAGGCGACTTTAGCAGCCTTGCGTGATGAGTTCAGTCAACGGATCGCTGTGCTGCAGCAAGATATCTTTGAGTTGGCCGGAGAAGAATTCAATTTAAATTCGCCAAAACAATTGGCGGTGATCCTTTTTGAAAAATTAGGGTTGCCAGCTTTGAAAAAAACAAAAACTGGTTATTCTACTAATGCCCAGGTTTTGGAAGAGTTAGCACCACACCATGAAATTGTGGAAAAAATATTACAGTACCGTACTTTAATAAAATTACTCGGCACTTATCTAGCGGGTATGGCTAAACTCATAAATCCGCAAACCGGGCGTATTCATACCACTTTTAAGCAAACAGTAACTGCTACGGGGCGTTTAAGCAGTGCAGAGCCTAATCTGCAAAACATTCCGATCAGGCTTGAGGAGGGGCGTCGTATTCGTCGTGCCTTTGTCCCCGGAACTGAAGGTAAAGTCCTTTTATCTGCTGATTATTCGCAAATCGAATTGCGGGTGATGGCTCATATTTCAGGTGATCAAGTGCTGATCAGCTCCTTTAAGGCAGGAGAAGACATCCATCTGCGTACAGCCTCCGAGGTCTTTGATGTGCCGCCCGAGGAAGTAAGCAAAGCTTTACGTGAACGGGCTAAAGCTGTTAACTTTGGCATAATTTATGGCATCAGTGATTATGGTCTTTCCCGCCAGTTGGGAATTACCAGGCAGGAAGCCAAATCGTATATCGAACGTTACTTTGAACGTCTGCCGGGCGTCCATGATTACATGCAGCGCATCGTGGCAGAGGCTAAACAAAACGGCTATGTTACCACTATTTTAAATCGACGCCGCTATTTGCCAGACATTAATCATCGTAACTTCAATAAACGCAGTTTTGCAGAACGTACAGCTATGAATACCCCCATTCAAGGCTCGGCAGCGGATATTATTAAACTAGCGATGCTTAATGTAGAGCGGCAGCTGCAGCCTTGGCGAGATAAAGCACGAATGATACTACAGGTTCATGATGATTTAGTGTTGGAAGTTGATGAAGCTATTTTACCTGAAGTAGTAAAAATAGTACGTAGAGAGATGGAAGAGGCCATTCAGCTCAGCGTCCCTCTGCTCGTTGAGGTGAAAGTTGGTCACAATTGGGCTGAAATGCAAAAAATCTGATAAATGGAGTGACAAAATGCCGGAATTGCCGGAAGTGGAAACAATACGTCAGGGGCTGGAACAGGTACTGCCAGGGCGCGTTTTTGCCAGCATCGATGTACATTACGCCGGTTCCATAAAAGCCCCCTCGGTCGCAGAGTTTACAGCACAATTGCCCGGGCACCAAGTCGCTGCGACGGGACGCCGGGGAAAATACTTGCATCTCTATCTCGATGATCTAAGTGTTATCGTCATCCATTTGCGGATGACAGGAAAATTAATCTTTTCTACTACTGCTTTGGCGAGAGATAAGCATACCCATGTAGTCTTTAATTTTACAGATGGTACCTGTCTAGCTTTTCATGATGTGCGGAAATTTGGCACTATTTATTGGTTGACCCAGGAGCGATTGTGTGAGATTAAGGGGTTAGCCTGCCTGGGTCCGGAACCTTTAGGTCAGGACTTTTGCGTGGAGTATATGGTAAGTAAGTTCGCCAAGAGAAAGGGCAGCATTAAAGCCCTGCTCTTAAACCAAGAGTTTGTAGCGGGTTTGGGTAATATTTATGCCGACGAGTCTCTGCACTGCGCCAGGATCCGTCCTGATCGTGCAGCCGCTTCCCTCACAACAGAGGAAATAAAAACTCTTTACCAAGCTGTTTGTGAAGTGTTAACTGAAGCAATCAAATGTCGCGGGACTACCATGAGTGATTATCGTGACGCTAGTGGCGGCTATGGTCAGTTTCAGGAACGATTACGTGTTTACCAGCGCACAGGACAAGCTTGTCTGCAGTGTGGTACATCCATAGAGCGTATCGTTGTAGCCGGACGAGGTACACATTTCTGTCCAAGCTGTCAAAAGTAATGAAGGGCGAACCTAGTTCGCCCTTTTTTTGGTGTGCCCGGCATGGGCGGTAGCTTGGCGGTGAAAGTCCGCTATGGGCTTTGCAGTGGGAACCATTAGCCAAAGGCAAGGGTGTCCATCGTGAGGTGGAATCTGAAGGAAGCCAGAGGCAAAGTCCCGACCCG
>DASRMS010000220.1:0-1281 GCA_035647835.1 Oscillospiraceae bacterium | reverse complement strand
ATCAGGAATACGTAACGCCTTCAAAGAGCTGGGCGCAAATATAAGCGTTGCCTTGTCGGGCATACTAAATGCGGTCGCGCCGATAGTCACGCAAATCATCAACTGGTTAAGCAAAATTATAACCTATATTTCGGCCTTTATAGCTATGCTATCAGGGAAGAACACAATAACGGTAGCTAAAAAGCAGAATGAAAGTTATGCTAAATCGCTTGACAAGATAGCTAAGGCTGCGAACAAGGCACAGCTCGCCCTTGCAGGATTTGACGAGTTAAATAACCTTACTACCCAGAAGGACAGCGGCGGCAGCGGCGCAGGAATATCTCCGGGCAGTCTATTTGAAGAAAAAGAGGTTGACTCTATTTTGCCTGGTTTTGTTAAAAACTGGTTCGAGAAGCTTAAGGGGGCGATTCAAGATGGTGATTGGCGTTCAGTAGGCAAAACGATAGCAGAAGGGCTTAATGCGGCTGTTAATAGCCTTGACGATTGGATAGACAATACGCTTGAGCCAAAGGGCATGAAGATGGCGAGCAATTTAGCTCAAGGCATAAACGGATTCTTTGAAAAGTTTGATTCGTACAAACTGGGGCAAAGCATAGCACATGGAATAAATGCGGCGGTTGGAACGGCCAGAACGTTCCTGAAGGAGACTGACTTTCAAAAAATTGGGGCAAGCATCATGGAGTTTATCAATGGTGCATTGGATGATATCGATTGGGGTGAAGTCGGCGCAACCGCTTCCGCTGGTGTGGGAGCAATCCTTGATGCTATTGACGGTGCAATATCTGAATTGAATTGGAACTCGCTTGCTACCGCTGTTGAAGATGCGATTATGGGTATTGACTGGGGGAATCTATTGGGGAAAACTCTTAGAATTGCTTTGCGCGCAGCGTTGTTTGGCACAGAGGCGACAGCTCCCGGGGGGAGCTTTTTTAAGAGTGTGCTTGGAGATTTACCAGGCGAGGCAAAAGAACTCGCACAAGAAACAATAACAGGGTGGTTTGACGGGTTAAAGCCCAAGACGCCGTTTGGGCAGTGGTGCAGGGATTACCTTCTCACACCGTTTGTTGACGCTATAAAAAAATGGTTTCAGATTTCCTCGCCATCTAAAGTAACTATGCAGCTTGGCGGGTATGTTTCGGCGGGATTCCTTGACGGCATAAAGGATAAACTTAAGAACATCGCGGCATGGGTGCAAAACAACATTTTCATGCCTGTTATGAATGCTGTAAAGAAAGCGTTTGGCGTTGCCGGAAATGTTGCAAGCAGGTTTTTAGAAATAGG
>DASRMS010000219.1:0-23960 GCA_035647835.1 Oscillospiraceae bacterium | reverse complement strand
TTTTTGCTCATACCATGCTAAACGCTCTGTATATGTATGTGGGTGATAATGATAGACAGCCGTAGTGTTAAGAATAGCGTGATTGTAGATAGCTAAAATATCTCGCAGATCCTCATGTGTTGCCGACCGTATTGTACAGGACATACCCTATCCCCTCCCTGACAGCCAGGTCCCTCTTAATGACCCTTTTAATCATAGTATGCCTAACGGCGAAGGTCAACCTTTTACTAACTAATTGCCCACTTTGTAATCCTATGCTATAATGCAGTATTAAATGGTAAAAGAGGAGCATATGAAAACAAAAGAGAAACTACAGGCAGTTTTTGCTATTTTCGTAACTACTGTCTTTTGGGGTCTTTCTTATAGTAGTACAAAAGTGCTATTAGGTACACTTCTACCAGCACAGATTGCCTTTTACCGTTTGCTAATCGCCTGTGCAGCACTTGGCCTGCTCTTTTTAGCAACACACAAAAAATCTGTGCAGAGAAAAGATTTACTGCGAGTCATGGCTGGGGGGTTCTTTGGGAACTTTATTTACTTCTTATTTGAAAATAACGGCTTACGTTTTACCACTGCGGGCATGGGCTCCCTGATTATTGCCACCATTCCTGTGCTAAATGTCTTGGTCGGAGCAATTATATTTAAAGAAAAAAGCAATCCCCAACGCTGGCTCGGAGTATTGCTCTCTTTTATTGGCGTTTACCTGCTGATTCGTTCAGGACATGATGGTGAACTATCCTTCACTAGTCTTAAAGGTAATCTATTGGTTTTTGGTGCAGCCTGTACTTGGGTAATTTACACACGCTTAAATGAACCTTTGCTGCAAAACTATGATAGTATGGTGATTAATTTATATCAGGCAGCGACAGGCATGTTTCTGCTTAGTGGGCTGGCACTCCCGCAAAGTGCTCATGCTGTCCTTTTACAGCCTGAAGTGGCTTTTAACTTACTGTATCTAGGTATTTTTTGTTCTGCAGTGGCTTACTTTTTCTACCTTTATGCTTTACAGAAACTTGGGGCAGCAGCG
Source organism: Oscillospiraceae bacterium (assembly GCA_035647835.1). Lineage (GTDB taxonomy): Bacteria > Bacillota > Dethiobacteria > Dethiobacterales > Dethiobacteraceae > UBA9865. The sequence goes on along the minus strand of DASRMS010000219.1, from coordinate 22,933 downwards.
GTGACGAGCTTTCTTAACCTCATCCCGGTATTTGGGGTCTTAGGAGGAGCAGTGCTTTTAAAAGAAACTCTGGTAACAGGACAGCTGCTCGGTGGTGCAATTGTGATAGTTGGTGTCAGTTTAGTGACCATGACCGGGAAAGCTCAAACCCAGCAAGGGTAGTCTCCTGCAGTTAAATAACAAAGTATTTTATGAGGGTAATTATATTTTAATGTATCTAAACGGGGGGCATAGAATGCAAAGAAAGCAACTTAAAGCCGTTCTGGTAATGCTTTGCAGCACAATCCTGCTTACTTTTTATACCTTGTTTATTTTAAAATCAAATCAGGCTTCACAAATCTTTAGCTTAGGAAATCCTCTCTATAATGTAGAGCTAGTTCATTATAATAATTTGTCAGCAGACTATATCAACTTGTTTATTATTTGTTTACATATAACTACTGCAGCGATCTTTTATTTCAGCAAGGACCAGCTAATAAAAGGATTACTATACCTTAATTGCGGCGAACTAGTGCTGTGGGTTTTATGTCTGGGCTTGGAAATCCAGCTTTCTCACACTCACTTTAAAGCTATGGCTTCCTTAGCACAGTTTTTAAGCTTACAGTTAAGTACTAATATTTTATTCTTATTCTTAATGCTTTACAGCAAATTAAAAGAAAATTTGCTTATCGTTAGACGACGGAAATATAAATATAGGTACTAGCTAATGCCCGACAGCAGTCGGGCATTTTTTGTACTTCTTTTGTACTTCTAATGAATCACTTCGCTTTGCAGAAGGATTTGCGGCCCAAGGCAAACGGTACAAAGTTACAGCCAGCAACTGTAGCGCACATAATTGCCTTATCGGCACAAAATTGATTAAGCAAATTTAAGTTAGATCAATAACCTCAACCCTGCTCTTCAGGCATGTTTGCTTGATTTTAACCATAGAATGTAAAGGATTTTTCTTTAGGGGGAGGAAGCTGAATGACAGAGCTGGCAACTAATCAGGACATTGAGTTTGTGCACGAAGAGCGGGAAGATGTGGTTGAGGAGACAATCTCAAATGAGATGGCAGCTGATAATGAAACTGGGACTGTACAGGAAGAAGTGGAAAAAGAGGTTACGGCAATGAGCTCGCATCAATCGGCAGCAGGGACGCCAAAAGATAATGAGTTTAAGCGAGGGTTTATATTTGGCTTAGGTTTTTGGGCTGCCGGTGCCCTGGTCCTGTCAGTACCATTTGGTGCTATTTTATTTGCCGTCTATTCAGTAATGACTACCATGCTTTAGCTCTATTCATGCTGACCGCTCAGCGGATACTGAAGGTCAATAACCGTATTCGGCACTTCGCCGGGATAAATAGCGTCAACCAGCAGGATGGTAGTCGAGACATTTATTTTATCGGCCATCAGGGGAATCACTACCTGCATTTCTGCCTGCACTTCTAAATAGATTTTATGACGTACTTGATTTATCCCGGCGCTCTCGAATTTATCAATCAAGTTGGTGTTGATCACGCCACGAGGCGATATTTTCACCGGTATTCTCGGCCCCACATTAGCTAGGAGATAACTATTGAACACCTGTCCAAAGGGAATAGATATTTTTTCACGCGCCACAGTTTTCAGAGCTTCCTGAGCATGTAGATTCGTAGCAGCGATAATGCCACTGATTGTTACATTATTGACCTGAGAAAATACTATACGGCCGCTGTTATCTTTAACTAAAAGGATTAAATCCTGATAATCTACATCTTGCGCTACATTTTCTAAAATAGCTTTATTAACAGCCTCAGTCGCTATATAATTTGCCCTAATGCCAGCCGAGCGTAAAATGGTGGGGCGCAAGTTATGTTCTATCAGCATGAACATGCGGATCATTAGAAAAATAAGGAGTGCTAAAAGAAAAAAGACTCTAGTTTCTCGTTTGACAATTAGGCGGCGTCGTAGCATAGCGCATCACTCCCCATACATTATATGAGAAGAAATGCAAAATGTGATTAAAAAGCTGTCATTTTCAGTTTTCCATAGCAAAACTATATTGCTGCTGTTGTAGCTGCTTACTAAAGGACAAGGCCATATTTTTCTGAAAGCATAAGTGGTTGATAATTTAAGTTTTTTTAATAGTTCCTAACCTGTTACTTATCGCTACTAGCTTGTATTGCTATTATTGGCAGTTGTTGTGCTGTAATATCGCTGTAAACTCCTATTTTGCTCATTCTCTGCCATAATCATCTATTCTACTGTAATTCTATCCTAGCTGCCTTCTTTTGCACAGTTATTATTATAATTACCTAATGATTTGACCGTTTACCGTAATCTGATAGGTATGTTATAATGGCGGCAGAGAGTTTTCTTTCGGGAAAGGAGAACATTATGTCAAAGGAAACAAAAGAGGGGAAAAACAATCATAATAAAAATGGTGCGAATAAAAATTTGCGCAAACAGAGACTAAAGCGTTTATTTTTAATTCTCTCCATTATCTTTGTTGTCTTTGCAGCAGTTACAGCTATTACTACATACGCTGCCGTGAAGTACTATATGGCCGATCTGCCTCCCTTTGATCCCACAGAATTGGAACCAGCACAAACATCTTTTATGTATGATAAAGATGGAGAACTCGTCACCCCACTGATGGGCGCCGAAAACCGAATCATTGTCCCGCTCGATCAGATGTCGCCAGATTTAGTGGATGCCTTTATTGCCATTGAAGATGACCGTTTTTATGATCATCCCGGATTTGATGCACGTGGCATGTTTCGTGCCTTTATTTATAACCTCACTAATCAAAGCGGCAAAATGCAAGGCGGCAGCACCATTACCCAGCAGCTAGTAAAAAACACTTTCTTAACGCCGGAACGTACCATTAAACGTAAATTACAGGAACTATATTTATCTTATCAGTTGGAACGCATCTATAGTAAAGAGGAAATTCTTGAATTTTATTTGAACCGTATTTTCTTTGATTTTAACGCCCATGGGGTAGAAGCAGCAGCACAAACCTATTTCGGCAAAAGTGCTAACGATGTGACTTTAGGTGAAGCAGCCATGTTAGCGGGTATTCCAAACCTACCTGGCAAATACTCACCATACCGTGATTTTGAGGAAGCCAAAAAAAGACAAGAAATCATTTTAACTCGGATGGCGGAAATTAATGCTATCACACAAGCAGAAGCTGAAGCCGCCAAGGCAGAAGAAATTGTGCTGTCAGGTATACCGGAACGTTCCTATCCGCATCCGTGGTTTGTCGACCATGTTATTTTGGATGAAGCACCGGAAAAACTTGCCACCCTGCCAGAGTTTGCTGATTTAACAATCGCTGAAATTAAAACAAAACTATACACCAGTGGTTTACACATTTACACCACCTTAGATCAAAGAATTCAGCAAGATGTGGTTAATATTTTAGATAACCCTAAATACTACCGTAAAAGCTTTCGCGTCGAAGAAACAAAACCTATTCAACCGCAAACTGCGGTAGTAGTTGCTGATCCCACCACAGGACATGTAGCTGCTTTAGTAGGCGGACGTTTGTACGAGACTGAAATTAATGTTTTTAACCGGTCCACAAAGGGACGTATGCAGGCTGGTTCGGTCTTAAAGCCCATCATTGCTTATGGTCCCGCTTTTAATGAAGGATTAGCGTCACCTGGAACAGTACTAGATGATGCACCAAAAGTTTTTAAAGGCAACTATTTTCCCAATAACTATGACATGAGCTTCCGGGGATTAGTTACTGTGCGTAATGCTATCGCTAATTCATATAACATTCCAGCTATTCGTCTGCTGGATCAATTAGGGGTAGAAAAAGGAAAAGAGTATGCAAAAAGAATGGGGCTCACCTCTCTGACTAACGATCATGGATTGAGTATGGTTGTTGGTGGTTTAAATGAAGGTGTCAGTGTCTGGGATACCACCCAAGCTTTTTCCGTGTTAGCAAATGAAGGAATACGTACCGATCTAACGACGATTACTAAGATTGTTGATAGTGACGGTAACGTGTTGTATGAACAAGAACCCAATAAAGAGGAAATCTTATCACCACAGGCTGCCTGGCTTACCACTAGTGCCTTAATTGATACAGTTCGCATCGGTACAGCTAGTGCGCTGCGTATTGGCCGCACGGTAGCTGTAAAAACTGGCACCAGTGAATATGCTCATGACGCCTGGATGGCGGCTTATACACCACAATATGTAACTGTCTTTTGGATGGGGCAGGACTCCTGGCCTAAACCAAAAGCTGAAGGTGATTATCGCTCTTTTGAAGTTACACCTAGATTTATGAATCCGATTTTAAAAGCTGTGCATAAGGATCTGAAGAAAGTAGAATTCAAACGCCCTGATGGCTTGCGAAAAGTAACAATTTGCAGCAAAAGTGGACTTCGTCCGGGCGAGTTTTGCCCTGATGAACACATTGTAACCGACTGGTTTACTAGCAGCACAATCCCCAAAGGCACCTGCGAAATGCATGTTGAACTGGAGGTCTGCTCAATATCAGGCCTATGGCCGACAGAGTTTTGCCCACAAGAATTACTGGAGACAAAAGCATTTCTTAATCGTCCTGAATATATCAAGACAGATGGTCGCTGGCCTGGACGTTCTGGACGGACACCAAGAGATGCGGAATTAATGCCGCCCAAAGAGGACGAGCTGTGCGACAAACACACTTCACGTCCAGAAGATGTTAAAAACCTTAAAGCTAAACAGGTTAGTGATAACGGTAATGTTGAGTTGAGCTGGAAAGCAGTAAATGGCGCCAGCGGCTACCTAATCGCTCGCAAAGGTCCCGGCGAAGGTGCATTCGTCAGCTTAACCAGCAGCCCCGTTACTGCTACAACCTTTACTGACCAGGGGTTAGCGCCTGGCGCCTATAGTTACCAGCTGACTGCCATTAGTGCAGAAGGCGTAAAATCGTCAACTACTACCACAACCATCAAAGTAGAACCACCGCCACCGCCGCCGCCACCACCGGTAGAGGAAGAGCCGCCGGTAGAGCCGCCGCCAGGGCAAGAGGAACCCCCACCTGATGATGATGATGATGATGATGGTAAGGGCAATGGAAATGGTAAGGGCAATTAACAAAGCTGAATAAACAAAGTACCCTGTTGTAAATACAGCAGGGTACTTTTTGTTAGCTAAAGAAATCAAGCTTACAGCAGCGTCTTTATTTTATTTCCACCACCGTAACGCCTGTACCACCTTCATTGGGATGTCCCATACGCAGCGAGGCTACATGGGGATGACCCTGCAGGTAATCCTTAAGCCCGGCCCGCAGGCGACCTGTCCCTTTGCCATGAATCAGCCGCACTTCTTTATGTTCTGCCATTGCCGCTTCATCCAAATAATTATCTACCTCTAGTGCAGCTTCAGCAAAAGTATGCCCACGCAAATCTATTTCAGGCGGGACATCACGCCGCACATACAATGAAGTTACTTTGATCTCCGGTTTTGCCTTGGCTGCTGCAGCAGCGATCGGTGTAAGTTCAGAGGGATCCACTGAAACCCGCATGGAACCGATTTGTACCTGTATCTGCTGTTCCGTTACTTGAACAATGATACCGCGCTGCCCCAGGCTAGTTACTAGTACTTCCATATCTGGAGCAAGTTCCTGCAGCGTTAACGGCTGCCCTGTTGGTGCGGGCGCCGTAAAATCACGGACTTCTTCGTTAAGCTGCTGCAGTTTACGTTCACTTTCCTCTATTTGGTCTGCTGCTGGTGGCAGAGATTGGGCCGCCAGCCTACGCAGCTCCTTTAAAAGCTGCTGTGTCTCCCGTTTGGCTCGTACAACTATTTCCAGTGCTTCAGCTCTAGCTTTAGCTAATATTTCATCTTTGCGCAGCTTAAGTTCTTCTTGTTCCCGTTCTACTTTAGTGAGCAAACTAAGTGCCTGCTGACGTTCATCTTCTGCCTGCAGTGAAACATATTCCAAGCGTTTACGGTCCGCAACTAAATCTGCTACGACTTCTTCTAGGTGGGTTTCTTCCTGTGAGAGGAACTCTCTGCCTTGGTCAATGATTTCGTCAGGCAAACCTAAACGTTTTGCAATGTTAAAAGCATTACTAACGCCGGGAACACCTACGAGTAATTGGTATGTCGGTCGCAGTGTGGCCACATCAAATTCTACCGAGGCATTTTCCATACCGGGAGTTAAATAGGCGAAACTTTTTAATTGACTATAGTGGGTTGTGGCTACGGTCACGGCGCCATGCTGATGTAAATATGCCAGGATGGCCATGGCTAAGCCTGCCCCCTCGGTGGGATCGGTACCGGCTCCTACTTCATCTAGCAGGACTAAAGCTCCCGGCACTAAAGTCTGGAGAATCTCGACAATGTTTTTGAGATGCCCGGAAAAAGTTGATAGAGACTGGCTGATATCTTGTTCATCACCGATATCGGCACAGATTTTGGGGAAGACAGCAAGTTCTGTGCCCTCCAGGGCAGGAACATGCAGCCCAGACTGAGCCATTAAGGAAAAAAGTCCAACTGTTTTTAAAGTAACTGTTTTACCACCAGTGTTGGGGCCAGTAATCACCAGTGTTCGTAAATGCTCACCCATTTCCAAGCTAATAGGTACAACATCACCGATGAGTAAAGGGTGACGACCTTGGATGATTTTTAGATAGCCTTGATTATTCAGCTGCGGCTGCACACCTTTAAGTTTTAGACTCTGTCGCCCTTTGGCCATGATAAAATCCAATTCTGCGTACAGCGTCAAAGTTGTGGTCAGACCTTCCGCTTCTCCGCCCACCCATTGGGAAAAACGAGCGAGAATTCGCTCCTTCTCGCGTTCAGCCTCTCGGCGCAGCACAGCTAATTTATTATTAGCTTCTACTGCCCACAAGGGCTCTACAAAAAGAGTAGCACCACTGGCAGATTGATCATGCACTACTCCTAGTACCTGGGCACGATACTCCACACGTACGGGCACCACCAATCTGTCACCACGCATCGTAATCAGGCTTTCCTGCAATAGCTTCTGATTAGCAGGGCTTTTTATCAAGCGGTCAAAACGATCACGCAGATCATGTTCACCGTTGCGCAATGCTCTATTCAGACGCGCTAATTCAGGACTGGCATTATCACGCAAGCGTCCTTCTTCATCAATGGTTTGTTTTAACTCTTCGCGTAATTCTGGCAGCATCACCATGGCCGCCGCTAAACCTGCCAACACCGGATATTCTTCTTTCTCCTTAAAAAAAAGCTTAACTCGTGTTGCTGCTAGAAGAAGCCGTAACACAGCCCCTAACTGCTCCTCACCTAGCAGCGAACCGCGACCAGCCAGGCTAAATACGCTGCGTAAATCCGGCACATTCTCTAAGCCAAGTTGATGACGTGTCATTAATGAGGCCGCTTCCGTAGTTTCATTTTGCCAGCGGCGGCATAAGTTTACATCAAGAGCTGGTACCAAATCTTCTGCTAGTTCTCGCCCCAGAGGTGTTAAACATTGCTCCGCCAGCAACTGGCGAATTTTATTAAATTCCAGCAGCCTAATTTCTCTTTTCAAGCTATCACTTCCTTGAAATAAACGGGTTATTAGCAATATAAAAACGCAGCGGTAAGTCTGTCGCCACATTAATTCCTACGCGCGTGGTCGTGACCAGTTCACTGACGACAAAATCATCATCCGCCAGATAAAGGGGTGGTCGGTTTAAATTATGACCATTATGTGCCTTAGTAATCGCCAGTGCGCGACATAGATTACCAGGCCCGGCAGCCATTTTCTTTGTCACTGCCGTACCACGTCGTTCAGCCATAATGTTTAAACCGGCTAAGGGTTCGAGCGCTCGCACCAGTACAGCTTCTCCCTCACCCTCTAATCCTGTCACTACATTAAAGCAATAATGAAGGCCATAAATTAAATATACATAAGCTGTACCCGGTGGCCCAAACATTGGCCTGTTACGGATCGTCTGCTTTCGTGCCGCATGACAGGCCGCATCATTGCGATACAGATAAGCCTCCACCTCTACAATTCTCCCTGCAGTCACTCCTGCCGTTCCTTGATGCACTAAAACTTTCCCCAACAAAGCACGCGCCACATCTTCTGTGGGCCGGTGGAAAAAATTATTTTCTAGTTGTTTAGTATAAGTTCGCTTCATCAAGAAACACTTCCTGCTCTTTTGATACTTGCTTAGATTTATATTACTTAGCATAGGTGGCATAGTGTTTATAATCCTGGGCTAATTCGGCAAACTATAAACAATAAGTAAAGGGGGTTTTCAAGATGGGTAATTTACAAAAAGACCAACAAACTTTTGCTGAACTAGACCGCACCAGGAAAGAAACATTAGCCCAAGCTGATAATGTAACTAATCAACAATTACAACTTAACCCACAGCCAACACCGCAGGAGGAACTATCACAACTTGTCTCCCAACTAGAATCTTCCGTGAGGCAGCAGCAACTAAAAACCGAGCAAACCATTCAACAAACTTTACAACAGGCTAGCACCGCTCTAAATGATGCGCAAAATATCGATGCTCTTTTCTTGCAAGTGCAAACACTGCAGCAAGCCATAAATCAACCAGGAGGCAGCAATAATCCACAGTCCTATCCTCAGCTGCTGCAGCAACTCGAATCAAAGGTTCGACAACAACTTCAGCAGGCTGACGAGCAGTTAGCACAAGCTCTGCAGCAAACAGTGTCCAGTATGGCGCAAGCCCAGGTTACAATGACTGATAAGCAAACTTACAACAGTCTTGTGGAAAAGCTAAAGCAGTGTGAAAAAGTAGTGCAAAAATGGCAAACTACCAATCCGCCAGCTGTGCATTAGGGTTATGACAGAACTATTAACGCAGTCTATCAAACTAGCTGGCAGAAGCCTGGCTATTTATTTGGTAACGCTAATCATGGTTAAGTTGATGGGTAAGCGGGAGGTTGGACAACTTTCTCCGCTTGATTTTGTGGTAGGGGTAATTATTGGTTCGGTAGCGGCCGCACCGATGGTGGATCTACAGTTACCGCTCTTACCGACTTTAATTCCTCTAGTAACTCTGGGATTATTGGAAATTCTAGCAGCCGTCCTGGCTCTTAATAACCAGAAAATCAGACTTTTCCTTGAAGATAATCCGACAATTATTATTGCTGATGGGCAGATAATTATGGCAAACATGGCCAAAGTACGAATGAATATTGATGATTTAAAGCAAGAATTACGCAAACTAGGTATTGCTGATATCAATGAAGTCGAAGAAGGTGTTTTGGAAAGTGGTGGTACTTTCAGTGTTATAAAAAAGAAAGAACATCAACCGCTAACACCTCAAGATTTACAGACAGTAACATTACATAATCTTGATCGGGTTGTCAGGTCTCATCTACATAAAAACCGGGCCGACTTAAAAATAATGGTCGAGCAATTAGGGCAGCGCTAGCCGCGCTGCTTACTTTTATGGCGCAGAAGATGCAGCAGCTCCTGCGCAGAATGTGTGTTGAGCACATCTGACTTTTCCAGCCACCCCCGACGTGCCATGGCCAAGCCTAGTATTACATTAGCCAACTCTAGCTGACTATGTGCATCGGTGTTAATAGCCACATTAATACCGGCTTCATTAGCCTGTCTTGCCACCTGGTCATTGATATCTAAACGATCTGGGGACGAGTTTATTTCCAGCGACGTACCGGTAGCCGCAGCTGTGCGGAGCACCTCAGCTAAGTCTACGTCATAAGGATCACGCTTGCCCAGTAAGCGGCCAGTAGCATGTCCGAGGATATGCACATAGGGGTTTTGCAGTGCCCGACAAATGCGTCTGGTTATTTTTTCACGACTTTGTTTAAACCCACTATGCACCGAGGCGACAACCACATCGAGTTCCGCTAATACTTCATCTGAAGCATCAACACTGCCATCATCTAGGATATCAGCCTCAATCCCGGCAAAGATGCGAATGTTATATTTATTTTGCAGTGAACGAATAAAGGCCTTTTGTTCCTTTAAGCGTTCTAGCGAAAGGCCGCGTGCTATCTTTAGTGATTGGGAATGGTCTGTGATCGCCAAGTATTCATACCCCAGCTCTACTGCAGTTTCTACCATTTTTTCAACACTGGCCGTGCCATCACTCCAGTTAGTATGCAGATGCAGATCACCCCTGTAGTCTGCAGCCTCTATCAAATGCGGCAGCTGACCAAGTTGTGCCGCTTCCACTTCTCCGCTGTCTTCTCGTAATTCTGGTGGAATCTCCGGCAATCCCGCCAAGGCATAGATTTCTGCCTCAGTGGCAAAACATTTTTTTTCTTTATCCGCCGCAGTTAATAGATCATAGCCTGATTTTTCTTTAACCAGTGCCGCTATCTTCTGTACATGTTGAGCTGAACCAGTTGTTTGCCATAACTGTTGCACAAATTTCTCTTCCGCGGTTAAATATAAAGTAATTTCCATACCGTATGCATGAACAGCTAGACATCTATCTTCCTGCCATTGCTGTTGGTGTAGATAGGGGTAAGCAGACAGCGCCTTTTTTGCCTGCACCATGTCACTGACAGTAAGCACAAACTCCAGACCGCTCACTGTTTCCTGCCGACGTCTTGTTTGGCCTACTACTTGTGTCTGCTTAACGCCGGGAAGCGCCACTAAAGCGGGTAAAAGTTCTGCACTAAAAGTTAAGGCTGAAGCTAATAAGATAGAACGGTTTGTCACTGCAAGGGGCAGTTTAGCGGTTTCTAAACGCTCCAACATCGCTAGTTTACCCGTCTCGACAATTTCTTTAATTTTATCTGCTAATGCCGGGCCGACACCTTCTAGATCTTGCAGGCGTCTTTCTAGGACTAAAACATCGATCCGCTCATCTAAACTGGCTACAGCACGTGCCGCTTTTTTATAAGCCCGAATGCGGTAACGGTTTTCACCCCGCAAAGCTAGAATCTGTGCAGCTCTGTCTAACATTTCTGCCACATCACGATTACGCATGCTATCCCTCCGACGTCTATCTGTTGAATTAGCTACTTTTTATCCTTCCCCAATTTAAGCATGCCTAATGAGCTGCTTTTTATCAGCAATATAATTTTCTTGCTGATAAAAGTAGCGGGCGAACATAGTTCGCCCGTACAAAGACTTTAATTTACAAATTAACTTGCCACAGACACCAGGGTTAGTAAAGGCGAAATGTGTTCGCTGGCACTTAAACAAAATCTGTAAATAGTAACCTTAACATCTGCTCATAAACTACCGGCAGCACTGCCAATACGGTAGTAGCGATAGCTGACTCTGTCACAGCCCGTGCTAAAAATGGCGTACCTATCAGGTTAGCAGCACCAATAAGAATTAACGCCAGAAAAACACCTCTAATGGCACCTAAAAGCAAGCCACCTAAACCATTGACCAAATCCAAGATGGGCAGACTAAAAATACTGTGGACAGCGGCACCGGTTGTACGGAAAACCAGAGAAACTGCACCAAAAAGCAGGGCAAAACCCACCAGACGAATCAGAACAGCGCCTAGATCTATCCCCCAGGCAGTAGGTGTGGGGAATAGCTGATTAAACCATAATGTTAGGGGTAGATACTGGTTTAGCCAGTACACAAATTGATTACTATAACGCAAGGCCACAAAATAAGATGCGATTACGCCAAGCAGATCGAAAAGCTGACGTACCAGACCCTTCTGCCAGCCAACGATCGCAAAAAATACAACAATGGCGACTAATAGAAAGTCAAACCAGTTCATCATTTGCTATTTTTCTTTTTCAGTAAATTTTCAAGCTCACGTACTTCTTTGCGCAGGCGAAAGAGTTCATCAGCCAGATTTACCGATGTTAAAACTGCCACTTTATTGATGCCTAAACGGCTATTGGTCTGACCTATTTGCTTCATCTTTTCATCAACATAACTAGCCAAGCGTCGCATATATTCCGGCGAAGCAGAACTGCGCATGGTGTATTCTTCTTCATAAATTTTCACCGATACACGGTTTTTTTCTGGTAACTGGGACATGGTGGCAGACCTCCCCAAGCTTGTTCCCTGTATTATTCTTCTTTTGCTGACCTTATTCCTGCTACGGCTCACGCCACGCAAAATATTAACCACGCAAGCCTGCACCTAACAGCTGGCCTAACGCTGCCTCTATTTGTTGATGTACTTTTGTTACCTCTTGGTCATTGAGCGTCCGGTCAGCATCGCGATAGGTTACAGCAAAAGCCAAGCTGCGATGTCCTTGGGGAATTTGTTCGCCACGATACTGGTCAAACAGGGCAACATCCTCAACAAGCTTTCCGCCTGCCTCCCGTATTACTCTTACTACTTCAGCAGCAGTAGTATCATCTGGGACCACCACCGCTAAATCACGCAGCACCGCCGGGTAACGAGGCAGCGAGCTATATGCCGCCACCAGTTGTACCCGTGCCAAAATATAATGCATGTCTAACTCAGCCACAAAAACAGGCTGCGCTAAATCATAATTATCCAGCGCTTCCGGATGTAAATGCCCCAACCAGCCTAACTTAACATCATCTAACCAAACTTCAGCAGTTTGGCCTGGTTGACACCAAGACAATTCACTAGCCTTAAAACTATAACCAGTGACGCCTAAACGTGCGAATAGATTTTCCACAATTCCTTTTAAAGTGTAGAAATCCACCGCTTGCGGTTTCTCCTGCCAATGCTCTGCCGGGAAGGACCCCATTAACGCCAGACCTAACATAGTTTTTTCTTCTGGCTGCTGAGCCAAAGGAACGTCTGCTGCCAAAAATACTGTGCCTAATTCAAATAATTTTACATTATGTTGGTTGCGGTTTTGGTTATAGACAAGTGCATCTAACAAACCACCTGTTAACATCGTCCGCATCACACTTTGCTCATCAGAAAGTGGATTAGCAATTGTGAGGGTTTTACGTAGGGGATCCGCAGCCGTGAGATTCAATTTGTCAAATTGTTGTGGACTTACGAAAGAGTAACAAATAGCCTCGTTCAGACCGCAAGCGACCAGCAGCTGGCGAGTTTTCGCCAAGGCCCGCTGTTTTTCCGTCAGTCTTCCTTGAATCAGTTGACCACCCGGCAGCGATGTGTCAATTTTGTCGTAGCCGTATATTCTGGCCACTTCTTCAATTAAATCCACTTCTTCTTGCAAATCAGCACGCAGCGTGGGCACCATCACATGCAAATAAGTTCCTTCTTCTACCGTAAACCCTTGACGCTGAAAAATGGCTGTCATTTCACGCTGTGAAATTTCTAATCCCAATAATTTGCGAGCCCGCTCGGGGCGCAAACGGACCTGACGTGGATAACTGGGAGCAGCGTATTCATCAACTATTTCACCGGCAACACTGCCGGCGCCCAGCAGTTCGATCAAGCGCGCTGCTCGCTGCATCGCATTAACACAGCCATTAACATCGACACCTTTTTCAAAACGCTGCTGTGCTTCTGAATACATACCTAAACTACGGCCCGTCCGGCGGATGGAAACAGGATTGAAATGAGCTGATTCTAAAAGTACTGCCTGCGTTTCGTCTGTGATTTCCGTCGCTAAACCGCCCATCACTCCTGCTATTGCTACTGCTTGTTCAGCATCAGCAATAACTAACATCTCATTGGACAAGCTGCGTTCATTATTGTCTAAAGTAACAAGCTTTTCCTCTGTTTCAGCGCGACGAACCACAATCGTTTGCGCTGCTAAAGTCTGGTAATCGAAGGCGTGCAGGGGTTGCCCCCACTCCCACATTACATAGTTGGTAACATCCACAATATTACTAATGGGGCGTACACCTGCTTGCAGCAGACGAATTTGCAGCCAAATGGGAGAAAGTGCAATTTTTATATCTTTGATGACTAAACCTGTATAGCGGGCACATAACTCAGGACTTTCAATGCGGATTTTGGGGACAATCTGTTCCGCTTGAGCGAGATTAATTGTTAAGGTATTGTCAGGCAATTGCACTCTTTTACCTGTTAAAGCTGCCACTTCTTTAGCCACGCCCACTAAACCCAGGCAATCTGCCCGATTAGGTGTTAAATCAAGTATCAAAATAGGATCATTGAGGCCGAGAGCATCCGCCAGAGGTTGTCCCACCGGAGTCTCTGGATCCAAAACTAAAATGCCATTAATGCCTGGATTTAGAGACAGCGCCAATTCTTCTGCAGAACACAACATGCCGTGCGACTCGATACCGCGTAATTTGGTGCGCTTGATTTTTACGTCTCCGGGCAGTTTAGCTCCTGGTTTGGCCAAAGGAACTTTGTCACCGGCCTTAATATTATCAATGCCCGCCACTACCGTCATGGTATCCTGCCCATCGCTAACCTGGGTGACAAACAATTTATCTGCCTGCGGGTGTTTATCAATGGAGATTACTTCAGCTACTACTACCTCACTAAACCGGGGGGCTAAAGTTACAATTTCATCTACTTCAATCCCAGCTCGTGTCAGTGTTTCCGCCAACTCCTCAGCAGTCAGCTCTATCTCAATAAAATCTTTTAACCAAGTATAGGGTACTCGCATACTAATGCCTCCTCTGCCTTTCGTTAACGGAATTGACGTAACAGTCGTAGATCATTAAGGAAAAATAAGCGCAGATCATCAACGCCGTACTTAAGCATAGCAATTCTTTCCACGCCCATGCCAAAAGCAAAACCAGTATATTCTTCCGGGTCATAGCCAGACATCGCCAAGACACGGGGATGTACCATCCCCGAACCAAGAATTTCAATCCAGCCAGTATCCTTGCAGACCCTACAACCTTTGCCTGCACAAACCATACAGGAAATGTCAACTTCAGCACTAGGTTCGGTGAAGGGGAAGAAGCTGGGGCGCAGGCGTACTTGCTGGTGCGGCCCAAACATTTGTTGGGCAAAGAGTAACAGCGTACCCTTTAAATCTGCCAGTGAAATATTGCGGTCGATCACTAACCCTTCTACCTGATGAAACATCGGCGAATGGGTGGCATCATCGTCACGACGATACACCTTCCCTGGGGCGATGATACGCACCGGTACCTGGGGCGCCACTCTTTCCATCGTATGTACTTGTACTGGAGAAGTATGGGTCCGTAGGAGCATTTCCGGGCTAAAATAGAAAGAGTCTTGCATTTCTCGTGCCGGATGGTCTTTAGGTAAATTCAAGGCCTCAAAATTATAGTAGTCTGTTTCTACTTCCGGCCCCTCATCAATAGTAAAGCCCATGCCGAGGAAAATTTCACCGATTTCATCCATCACTTGCGTTAAAGGATGTAAATAACCCAGCGCTTGCGGACGCCCTGGCAGCGTCACATCAAGACGTTGTTTGGCCATTTGCGCTAGACGTTCTTCTTGACGCAGCTCATTTTGGCGCGTAGCAAATAACTCATTCAATTCATCACGGATTTTATTCGCTAGACTGCCAATCAGGGGGCGTTCCTCCGGGGAAAGTTGTCCCATCCCCCGCAATAATGAGGTCATTTCTCCTTTTTTACCAAGATAGCGAACCTGCACCTGCTTTAAGATCTCCTGCGTATTAGCCGCAGTTATTTCAGCACGTGCCTGGGTTGCAATGGCCTGAAGCTTCTCTTGCATTTGCATCACTCCTTGCGAATATCATAAAGTATATATCACGACAACTGTTAAAGTAGAGCGGCGCACACAGGAACGGCGCGCTCAATCGCTCCCTTATGGCGCTTGGCAGTAAACACACCCTGCTAGTATTGCACTAATTAGCTGGCAAAAAATAAAAATCGCCCCAATCTTAAGGGACGAAAGAAATCTTCCGCGGTACCACCCAATTTAGTAGACTTGGCGACATACTCACTTCAACTCTGTAACGGGAGTACCCGTACCGAACCTACACAGTAATCCTTCAATTCGGCGGCTCGGGGAGGAACTTCAGCCATATCCATACAGAACGCTCTCAGTCTAAGGCGTTCTTTCCTGTATGTACAGAAGTTAGCATACTCTTCCCTTCATTGCCTTTAGCATATTAACATAGACGTGCTGTTATCAGCTGCCGATAAAGCAAATAGGCAGCTACAGAACCTGTTCGTTCAAACACAATCCAGAAAAACTCAGCACTAATCATTCATGGACCACTCCTTATGTTTGGAATGGGATTGCCCTTATTATAGCATATCGAACTTTCCGACACAAGTATGAGGTGCAAGTTAGGACGTGCTGATTTCAGGAGCTCCCAGGCCGCTTCTGCTGACTTACTGACGGCGTTGTCTCGCTGCTTCAAAAAACAAGACAGACATAGCAATCGCGGCATTAAGCGATTCTACCGCTTGGGCCATGGGAATAGCCACGGCTGTAGCGGCAGCTTCTCTCACGGGTGGTGAGACACCTGCTCCTTCATTGCCAATGACCACGGCAACAGACTGCTGCCAGTCATAATCTTCATAACTCCTAGCTGCTTGGCTGCCAGTAATTACTAGCTGCACCTGATGCTTTTGTAAACTACTATGTAAAGTTGTAAAGCTTGTTTCTACCACGGGAAGGGCAAAATAAGCCCCCATGGATGCTCTCAATGTTTTGGGGTTCGTTGCATCTACTGTACCAGGTAACAGCACGACACCACTGGCACCCACAGCAGCCGCTGAACGAATCATCGTACCTAAATTACCAGGATCTTGTACCCCGTCAACAACTAAAATAAGAGCAGGCTGCTGCGTAAATACTGCTGACAGCGGCATTTGCGGTTGCTCTACTACTGCGAGAATACCCTGCGGCGACTCAGTAAAAGCTGTTTGCGCAAAAACCTTCTCCGCCACATTTAAAACTGTGGTCGTAACAGGAGGAGCACAAGGCAGAGCAAAATCCTCCAAAGTAGCCTCTCCCCGCAGCAAAATAAACTTTGGCTGGGCCACCTTTTGCAGCAGTGCCTCACCAACCAAGCGTGTTCCTTCCAACGGAAGCAAGCCATACTTTTGCCGATATTTGCGTTTGGCCAGACTTCTGTACAGTTTTAGCTGCTGATTGTGCAGACTTTCAATTAAAACCATTTATGATATCCCTAACTTTTGCATATTATCATTATTACCTAAGACGATTAAAATATCTCCTGCGTGGAGACGGTCGGTAGCTATTGGTGAAACATTTATTTTCCTATCCTCACTACGAATAGCCATCACGTTAGCTCCATATTTGCCCCGTAGATCCAACTCTAGCAGTGATTTGCCTACCATTTCATCCGGCACGATAATTTCCATAATACTGTAGTCCGGAGATAATTCAATAAAATCAAGCACATTATTGGCAACTAAATTGTGAGCTACACGAATTCCCATATCACGTTCAGGAAAAACAATCCGATCTGCACCGATCTTTTGCAGCACTTTGCCATGCTGCATAGCCTTAGCTTTAGCAACTATATGTTTAACACCTAGTTCTTTCAGTACTAAGGTCGTGAGAATGCTAGCCTGAATGTCTTCACCAATAGCTACAATTACCACATCAAAGTTAGTAATACCCAGCGATTTTAAGGCAGCTTCACTGGTCGTATCGGCCACTACGGCATGTGTTACCTTCTCGACAATGTTCTCAACCTTCTCTTCTTCGCTGTCAATGGCCAACACATCATGACCCATTTCATACAGCGTACTAGCCACACTTGACCCAAAGCGGCCCATCCCAATAACTGCAAACTGTTTTGCTTTCAAATCAACCACCTCTTCTTTGCTTAACCAATCATTATTCTTTCCGGCAAGTAACGCACAGAAGTCTTTCTGGTGTGGCGAGCCAGCGCAAAGACTAAAGTTAGGGGCCCAACGCGGCCGGCAAACATAGTAACAATAATAAAAAGGCGACCCCAGCTTGAAAGTGATGCGGTGACTCCAGTGGTAAGTCCGACGGTAGCAAAGGCCGATGTAGCCTCAAACAGATAATCTAAAAAGGTAAAACTACCATCTTCAGTCACTAACAGGAGAAATGTTACTAAACAAACAAGCAGCATCGCAACCACAGTAATGGTTAACGCACGGCGAATCAAATCTCCCGGAATCCTTTTTTGCTGCCACAGCACATCCTCATCGCCACGGATAGCTGAATATACAGTCACCATTAAAACACCAAAAGTAGTTGTTTTAATGCCCCCACCCGTAGATGCCGGTGATGCGCCAATAAACATCAACACAATTAAAAGAAAAATTGTTGGTGACAGCAATAGGTTAGTTGGCACGGTATTCAAACCTGCTGTGCGTGGTGTAGCTGCCATGAAAAAAGCATTTAGCAGTTTTCCCCCCCAATCAAACTGGCCAAAAGTTTGTGGATTTGTGGCTTCTACCGCCAAAATAATTAATGTGCCGCCCAGCAGCAAAATTACTGTCATTAGTATTACTATTTTTGCATGTAGACTTAAGCGCGCAATGCTGCGGCGCTGCAAGAATTCGATCCAGACAGTAAAACCGATGCCGCCAATAATAAATAATAAAGCAATAGTTAAGACAATCACCGGATCTGTAGCAAAAGGAGTCAAACTACGATAACTGCCAATAATATCAAAACCAGCGTTACAAAATGCGGAGACAGCATGAAAGACGGAGTAGAAGACACCTGTCCGCCAACCGTAAATGGGAATGAAACGAGTAGCTAAAAGTAGGGCACCAAGCGCTTCTGCAGCAAACGTCAGCAAAACCACAGTTTTAACTAAACGCACTAGTCCGTGCAGGGTTTCCTGATTCAGCGCTTCTTGAATCACCAAACGTTCCCGCAGCGATATTTTTCTACCTAGGAGGGTAAAAATAATTGTTGCTACAGTCATAATTCCCAGACCACCAAACTGGATCAGCAACATAATCACAGTTTGTCCAAAACGACTAAATTGTGTGCCGGTATCAACTACAACTAAACCAGTCACACAAACGGCAGATGTCGCCGTAAATAAAGCGTCTCCCAATGGCAGGCGCCCTGTAGGGACAGCCTGAGGCAAAGATAATAACAGTGTACCAAGCACTATTAATAAAGCAAAACCACCAACCAAAATTTTGGCCGGAGATACTTTAGATGCTTGAAAGGGGTTAATGTGCATCCACTCACCTCCAAGGAAAAAGACGAAGCCAGAAGTTGGTTACTTCTGACTTAAATGGTTAAAAATTATAAGTTATTCTTGGCAACACTGACTAACTCAGCGAAACCTTGCGCATCATTAACAGCTAACTCCGCCATTATTTTGCGGTTAATATCTACGCCCGCACGTTTCAGGCCATTAATTAAACGGCTGTAAGACATACCATTCATCCGGGCAGCAGCGTTAATGCGTGCAATCCATAATTTTCTGTAATCACGTTTACGCAGGCGACGGTCTCTATAGGCATTGGACAATGATTTCATCACAGCTTGGTTAGCTGTGCGGAATAGCTTGCTCTTCGCCCCGAAATAACCTTTTGCCAGTTTTATTACTTTTTTATGGCGTGCCTTAGTGGCTACGCCCCGTTTTACCCTTGGCATTAGTAAAACCTCCTTGCTTCGTTTATGTTTTACAATTAATAGGGGAGCATGCGGGCAACACGTTTATTTTCGGAAACGCTAACCAACGTGCTTTTATTCAAGCGCCGTTTCCGTTTCGGATTTTTCTTTTCTAAGATATGGCTATGGTTTGCACGGCTGCGTTTAAACTTACCACTACCTGTCTTGCTAAAGCGCTTGGCTGCACCCCGGTGTGTTTTCATTTTAGGCATGAATATACCCTCCTACACTAGTTCGATTTCGGTGCCAAAATCATCACCATATTACGTCCTTCCACTTTGGGAAAACGTTCCACGCTGCTCAAATCTGCAACTTCTTCTGCCAAACGTTCTAAAAGTTTTCTTCCCAGCTCCGGGTGTGAAATCTCACGCCCACGGAACATCACAGTAGCTTTTACTTTATCACCGGCAGTTAAAAAACGACGCGCATTTTTGAGCTTCACCTGGAAGTCATGCTCCTCAATTTTAGGGCGAACTTTGACTTCCTTGACAGTGATTATTTTCTGATTCTTGCGAGATTCTTTATCTCGTTTGCTCTGTTCAAACTTGTATTTGCCAACATCCATGATTCGGCAGACGGGCGGCTTCGCATTGAGCGAAACTGCAACTAAATCCAAATTCCGCTCCATCGCCTTTTGCACAGCCTCACGTGCTGACATAACTCCAAGTTGGTTCCCCTCAGAATCTATAACCCGTACTTCCTTGGCACGGATTTGTTCATTTACAAGCAAATCCTTACTAATTGTCTATCACCTCCAGCAGATTATTACAAGAAAATGCACTCATTCTATGGACACTTTTCAGTACTATCATAATTAGACGTAACAAAAAAGCAGGTGCCTCCACCTGCTTTCACACAAAGTAAACTTTGAGTTTTACTTTAAGTAACCCGTGCGGCGCTGCCTTGGGGTGAGAAGCGGTGGCTTCTTCTTGCGTTTTTTACTATATCATACAGCAATAACAATGTCAATGCGCTTTTGCGGCAATCTCCTCCTGCACTTTAGAGATAAAAGCTTCGAGCGCTAGTGAACCTACATCCCCAGCACTACGTTCCCGTACGGCAACTTCTTGGGCTGCCATCTCTTTATCACCCACGACTAACATATATGGCACTTTTTGGACTTGAGCTTCCCGAATTTTATAACCAACCTTTTCGTTACGCAAGTCTGCCTCGACCCTTACGCCAGCTTGCTGCAGGCTTTCTACCACGGACAAAGCATAAGCATGGTGTTTTTCAGAAATTGGCAGCACCACTACTTGCCGCGGCGCCAGCCAGACTGGAAATGCTCCGGCAAAATGCTCAATTAGTACCGCCATAAAGCGTTCCAGAGAACCAAAAATAACTCTATGCAAAGCCGACGGTGTGTGCTTTTGACCATCTTCGCCCACATAAGTCAGCTCGAATTTACTGGGCATTTGGAAATCTAACTGCACTGTACCACACTGCCAGGTACGACCGATGGAGTCGGTAAGATGAAAATCAATTTTCGGACCATAGAAAGCGCCATCGCCTTCATTAATCACAAAGGGCAGCCCGCGTTCTTCCAGTACCTCACGTAAAATATTTGTAGCCACTTCCCACATCTCATCTGAGCCCATGGAGTTTTCCGGTCGGGTAGAAAGCTCTAAATGATAATCAAAACCAAAGGTGGCATAAATCTTCTCGGTTAGGGCGATAACTTTTTTAACCTCATCTTTGATTTGCGAGGGCAGCATAAAAATATGAGCATCATCCTGCGTAAAGTTGCGCACGCGCATCATGCCATGCAACGTCCCTGATAACTCGTGCCGATGCACCAGTCCCAGTTCTCCCATGCGAATGGGCAAGTCACGGTAAGAGTGCATTTTTGTTTTATAAATGAGCATTGCACCAGGGCAGTTCATGGGTTTAACGGCATAATCGAGGTCGTCAATTTTGGTAAAATACATATTGTCCTTATAATGATCCCAATGTCCGGATTGTTCCCATAAAACTCGGTTTAAAATAATCGGTGTCTTAATTTCCTGATAACCAGCCTTTTGATGCTCTTCACGCCAATAGGCTTCCAATTCATTGCGGATGATCATCCCATTAGGATGAAGAAAGGGGAAACCAGGACCTTCATCTTGAATGCTAAACAGATCCAGCTCTTTACCTAATTTACGATGATCACGTTTTTTCGCTTCCTCGATTCGTACCAGATATTCTTCCAGCAAAGATTTTTTGGGGAAAGAAGTGCCGTAAATACGCTGCAGCATGGGGTTCTTTTCACTGCCGCGCCAGTAGGCACCAGCCAAACTTAATAACTTAACAGCCTTTATTTTGCCGGTGGAAGTCAGATGAGGACCGGCGCAAAGATCCACAAAATCACCACAACGGTAAAAACTAATCACCGCATCAATTGGCAAATCACGAATCAGTTCCACTTTATAATCTTCACCTAGCTCGGCAAAAAAAGCTTTTGCAGCTTCCCTTGGCAGCTCAAAGCGTTCAAAGGGTAAGTCCTCTTTGATAATTTTGGCCATTTCAGCCTCAATTTTCTCTAGATCCTCAGGCACAAAGGAATTTTGATAATCAAAATCATAATAAAAACCATCTTTAATCGACGGACCAATACCCAGCTTCACATTATCATAGAGCCTTTTTACTGCCGCTGCTAAAATATGGCTTGATGAATGTCTGTACACATCTTGACCTGCTTCATCGGCAAAAGTTACAAAACGCAAATCTGCATCTTCTGTCAGGAGATGCTGCAGATCTACTACAACCCCATTGACGACAGCAGCTAATGCTTCTTTTTTTAGGCGACCGCCCAGTTCTCCAAGTATATCAGTGATACGTGTTTCTGTAGGCACTTCCCTTACAGAACTGTCACGTAATGTTACTTTTAGCATCCTTATCACCATCCCACAATCATTTCAAAATTAGTTATATCTTTCATCTTAAATCCTGGCTTGCGTGGTGTCAAGCTTTTCCAATAAATAGGGTCAAAAGCGCCTGAAAGATGCCAATTATAAACCCTAACACCGCTCCTAGCCACTCAATCTGTTTCAATTCTCGATGTGCTACCTGCAGTACCAGTGTTTCAATTTCAGTTAAAGCTAGTGCATTAACTTTTTCGATGACCACAGCACGCACATCCACTTGCTGTTGCATATGCGTGAACATGGAGTCTGCCAGCACAGGGAACTGGCGAGCCACCTCATCTGCCAGCCGCTCTCGCAGCATCTGGCTGCAATAGTTGCGTACACTTTGGGGCAGGAAACCCATTTTCTGCTCACACCACCGCTCCACGGCCTCTCTCACGAACTGCTTTACTTCCTCCTGCAGCTGCGAAAGATCGAGGTGGGCGGGAAGCTCGTCCAACGAAAATAGCTCCCGAGCGACAATCTCACCAATATTGACAGCCAGCTCCGTACGGCGTCGCGGAATCAAGCCCTGCAAGGTAAAGGGCAGCGGCCACAAGCGCCATGGTTTCTGCGGTCGAAACAGTAAACGAATCGCCAATACGTTAGTAATCCAACCAATAACTGCTCCAGTTAGCGGCAAAAAAATAAATATCACAGTCAATCTTCCTTCAACTACAGTTTTAACAAAAAATCAAAGACTACAATTACTA
>DASRMS010000218.1:0-1787 GCA_035647835.1 Oscillospiraceae bacterium | reverse complement strand
ACCTAAAACACATAGCCACCAAGGGGGGGCCGGCGGTAAAGTCATGGCTAGCAGCAGACCGGTGACAGCCGCACTGCCATCGCCAAAAATATTTTTGTTGCGCAGAATAAGTGCTTCTGTCAACATGGCAGACAGGGTGGTAAGCACCATGGTGAGCAGCGCACGAGTACCAAAAAAGACCACAGCGGCAATCGCAGCTGGTACTAATGCCACTAAAACATCCACCATCACACTTTTGATAGTTTCCGCTGATTTTAAGTGCGGCGATGATGAAACAACTAATTGTTTATCCATTAGGGTATCCCTCCTTTACCTTACTTGGCCGCAGCGGCTCGTCTTTTGGCGGCAATTTCACCTTTAGCCATGCGAATCCACTGTGTAAGCGGCCGCTTTGCTGGGCAAATGTAAGAACAGCATCCACATTCAATGCAGTCCATCGCATTATAGGTCTCAGCCAAATCATACATCCCCTGCTCTACACTAGAGCCAATGAAAATCGGCATAATACTTACGGGACAAACTTCTACACATTTGGCGCACTTAATACAAGGATGAAGTTCATCGACCTCAACTTCTTTATCTGTCAGACAAAGGATCCCAGAGGTCCCCTTGGTTACAGGTAAATTTTCTGTGCCTGCTTGGGCAAACCCCATCATTGGGCCGCCAAGAATTACTTTACGGAGATCATCAGTAAAACCACCGCACTCTTCCACTACTTGTTCTAACGGAGTACCTACGCGCACCAGCATATTCTTGGGCTCCTTAATGCCGGAACCGGTGATTGTGACGATTCTCTCAATCGAAGGCACACCGAAACGCACAGCGTCAGCAATAGCAATACAGGTACCAACGTTTTGTACTACACAGCCAACAGCTGCGGGCAAGCCGCCAGAGGGCACTTCACGCCCAGTTAATACCTTAATTAATTGTTTTTCTGCCCCTTGCGGATACTTGGTATGCAGAGCATAAACCTCAATATTGGGTTCACCGGCAGCGGCCTTTTGCATTACTGCGACGGCATCAGGCTTATTATCTTCAATCCCAATATATCCTTTCGGTGCATTCACAGCCTTCATTACTAATTTGAGGCCGACAATTAGATCTTCTGCCCGTTCCAGCATGGCACGATGGTCTGCTGTCAAATAGGGCTCACATTCCGCCGCATTAACCAGTACATATTCAATCTTTTGTTCTGCGGGCGGTGACAATTTAACATGGGTAGGAAATGTTGCCCCCCCCATGCCCACAATACCTGCTTCACGAACCACCTTTTTTAATTCATCAACTGTCAGCTGTTCCCAGCTTTCGTTGGGCTTAACCTCTTCATGCCAGGTATCTTGAAAGTCATTGGCAATAAACACAGCATCGACAGTTCGCCCTAAGGCAGTATTACAGGGAGCGATCTTACTTACTTTGCCTGAAACGCTAGCGTGTACCGGTGCAGAAATAAATCCTTTACTATCACCGATTTTTTGCCCTTTCTTTACCACATCACCTACAGCCACCAGTGGCTCACATGGTGCACCAATATGCTGTGAGAGTGGAATAATAGCCACAGACGGGGCTTTGGCAGGAACAACAGGCTTCTTTTCCGTTGCACCTTTATGGTGCCCGGGATGAACGCCTCCCTTAAACGTCTTTAAGCTCATTTGTCAATTCACCCCTTTTAAATGATTAAAGTATTGAAGAATAAAGGCCTAACCATAGACATATTCGAGAAGGTCAGAGATAATCCTGCCCTTGCCATAAAATTTAATTATGCCATATCTACTATTTTATGTATAATT
>DASRMS010000217.1:0-1671 GCA_035647835.1 Oscillospiraceae bacterium | reverse complement strand
ACCACCAGAGCTCCGGCACCGACCACTCAGGCACCGGTAGTGACAACAGCTCCGACTACGACCAAGGCACCCGCAGCTACTGTTGACGGCTCTTTTAACCGCTCTAGTTGTGATGAATTCATCGCCTTGCTGAATCAATATCGTGCTGGCAAAGGCGTTGGTGCTCTGCAAAAAAGCAGTTCCTTAACCGGTGTCGCCGAAAAGCGCTCGGTAGAGATAGTTTCAAATTTCAGTCATGCCGGTATCGCAAAATATGGCAATTACGGTGAAAATATTTTCATGGGAGCAGGAGCGGAGAGATATAATTATGCTTCCACCGCCCTGGATGCTTTCAAAAAATCAGCAGGGCACGACACAAATCAGCTTTACGCCGCTTATAATTACGTTGGTGTCGGACATTACATTACCCCCAGCGGCGCACATTACTGGACTGTGATCTTCAGCTTTTAAATAAAAAAATCTACAAACTGCCAGGGGTCAGGCATTAAAAAGGGGGCATATTTATTTTGCCCCCTTATGCCATCTTAATTTTTAAAAAAACAAGTGTAATAAAGTTCTCTGTCTTCTGCTTATCTAACTAGCATTGACAATTTGGATTAGAACAGTCCGCGCATCTTTCGTGCTCAGAAGAAGAATGCTCCTGTTCTTTAGGCTCCTTTTTAATCACTTCGGCTTTCTCAGCTGCCTGATCTGCACAGGTTTTTTTCTCGTCCA
The DNA here is from genome assembly GCA_035647835.1 of Oscillospiraceae bacterium. GTDB lineage: Bacteria > Bacillota > Dethiobacteria > Dethiobacterales > Dethiobacteraceae > UBA9865. The sequence continues at coordinate 957 of DASRMS010000217.1, read as the reverse complement.
TGTGATTCACCTCAAATCCAATAAGAGTTTTTGTAGATTTCGACTTTTACTTATTATAACTTATTTTAAAGCCAAAAAGCAGGTCCAAAAACAAAATAAGAAAGGGCGCTTCTTCCGAAACGCCCCTTCTGAACTCATGGTGCATAATTTGGTGCCAGGCACGAAACTATGCACGCATCAATTAGCTATTTTATTCCTGGTCAGTTTCCTGTATTTTCAGGTTACGTCTTCTGTTGATCAGTATGAGTGCTACTGCTCCGCCCAACATCAGTGCTGCTATGCCGGTCCAGTATGTTCTGCTTTCACCGGTTTTCGGGATATGCGGCAGAATCTGCTCTCTTGTGATCGTCAGATCGTCTGTTGCCTCATACGCCAGTTCTTCCTCATTTTCGCCTTTCACCGTCAGGGTATTGTCTACTTTTCCTGCCTCGACATCTGCTTGGGTGACCACGTAAGCCTGACTAAACTCATAGGTATAAGTTTCTCCCGGCATCAGCGGATCTTGCTTCAAGTCGATAATCAGGTTGTCGATACCCAGTTTCGGATCGTTGACTATCAATTTCACTACCGGCACCATACCGTCGTTGGTTACGATGAAGTAGTAATGTATAAGGTCTCCGGCATTTGCGAAGCTGCTTTCTTTGGCCAGCTTCTCCAGCTGAATCAGAGGAGGTGTAACGGGCAGTACAGCTTCATAAAAGTTTGTAAACTCAGCCTCTTGCTTATCTTCTGTTTGGGGCAGTCTCAGCACCCATTGTGTATCCAGCCCGGTGCCATTTTCCTGGTTGGTCACATAGACGGTCAGCAAATACACGGTATCGTCATAGACGGCCTTATCATTTTCACCCGGCTCCTGATACAAGGTATAAGTGTAGCTACCGACCCGGTCATAGCTGATGGCAGGGAAACTGGTGCTGCCGGCACCAGTGACGGATACGGTGTAAACGCCATCTATAC
>DASRMS010000216.1:0-2272 GCA_035647835.1 Oscillospiraceae bacterium | reverse complement strand
CCAACGCGCACACCACTCCACCCCCCAGCCCCCCCGCCAAAGAGTCTTTTTAGGGGCGCATCTGCACACCACATAAAGGACATCAGCACAGACCCACAATGGCAAAGGGTGTTTGGGGGGGGCGCGTCCAAATCAAGCGGCGGCACCTCCCTTAGCTTCAGCAGCTCCCCCTTTTTGAGGGGTGTCTCTGCACTTCGCAGACACACTCCCCAGCAGAGACACCACCCCACGTAAACGCGAGCGAGCGAAGCGAGCGAAGCTCTGATGTGCTGCCGTCCGTTCATCTTAACTAATCTAATACTAAACATAAACTTACACATCCGTTTGCTATTCAACACATAATATAGTCAAATTTAAACCTTCATATTACAATTTCAACGTACAAAGTGTTAAATTTACCTTCGCGCGCGTGCGTATATAATATATAATGTGTATCTTTGTGCCGTTGCAACACTTCTTTATGTCTAACTTAATATAAATGGATTATGGGAATTATTCGTAACTCAGCAAATCGAAAGATTAAAGGTCGCATTGGTGACACTACATACTATGTAAGTTTAAACAGGCAGATAGCTCGCCAGGCTCTCAATAGCTCAAATTATGGTGAGAGTGCCAGACGTTCTCCATCACAGCAAGGACGCAGAGTTATGTGGGCTAACCTTGTAAACTTCTACAGAGCTTCCAAAAGCTGGATGCCAAAAGCTTTCGAGAGCAAATCAGCCAAGCAGACAGATTATAACAGATTCATGAGTGCAAACCTTCCAAACGCACGTATTGCACTTACAAAGGCTATGGCTTCGGTAAGCGCGTGTGTTGCTGACGCATTCATAGTTTCGCAAGGTTCTTTAAGAAGTATCCAGGTGTCTAAGCTGGCAAGTTCTTGGCAGACTGATATTAACCTGGGTGGATTGCAGATTAGTCCAGAAACTACAATTGCGCAGTTCTCAAAAGCTCTTATTGACAACAATAACTGGATACTTGCTGGTGACCAGTTATCATTCGTGAGCTATCAACAGTATGTAGATGCAAATAACACACCACATATTATTTGTACTGCCTACGAGGTAACGCTAAACATTGCGTCAACTGAAATTTTACGAGACTATCTCCCCGAATTCTGCTCAAATTCTTCAACGGCTGGCAATCTCGGTACAAACACTAACATTAGTATAGGTGGTTTCGCGTATATTCTGTCACGTAATGTTGGTGGCGGTGCTCTCCAAGTGTCAACTCAGCAACTTATAACCAACAATGAGGTGCTGATAACTCAGTATTCAACAGCAAGCAATGTGCAGGCTGCCATTGATAGTTACGGAGTTGATTCTGATACATTCCTTGACACTGGCTCTACATCAGTTTCACGCGCAGAACAGCCACTATTCCTTAGTTATATAACTAACGGTACACAACGCGCCAGCGCTGGAGAGGTTTTCTCGCCGTCATTTAGTGACCTTGCAACGACTGGTTTGACTATTGCCTTGTCAACAGAGTTTGACACAGAGGTTTCAAAAATTAAAGTTAGTCAGTCAACGGGTAATGATAGCAGCCCTTACCCAGACATTACTATTGATGGAGGTATTACTCACACTCCTGGCACTGCACTAATTAACATTACTAAAGAAAGATTTGGAGATACATATTTCTACCCAAGCGCTTATGTTAAACGCATTGAAATTACCCTTTCCGACGGTTCTGTTATTACGGCAGCCTTCAAGATTGGTTCTCAGTCGGTAGACTAAACATAATTTTCGTACCTCCCCCCGGGCGCTTCCCCAGGTTCTTCTGCCTTGGGTGTGTCAAAAGTAGGAACACCCCATTTTTTGATGGGGTAGTTAAACTACCCCGGGGGGGGGGTATAAGTTCCCAACGGGCACTTTAATTACCCCGAGGGGTAGCTAATAATAATATATATATATAATAACATAAAGATATAATAGCATATTGCTACCCCGTTTTTGGTGCGATTTTATACATTTTGAACATTTTTAGACACTTTTCCGCTCGGTTCGTGACGAATAGAGCGGAATTTTTTATACCTTTACAGCGTCTAAAAATTGTTTCACTTAATTTCAAAATGTATGCCCAGAAAGTATGACCGCGTAATTAGGTATTACGCATCGTGGTTTGACGATTTTTTGTCTGCCGACAAAGAGTTCAGCGCGGAGGAATTTCGCGCAATAATACTGGCAATTAGAGATTGCCAAGTAAACGGGTCACTTGAGCCGTTGGAAACCTTGCCAATAACCATTAGACGTGCCCTGAGTATGGCGAC
>DASRMS010000215.1:0-10865 GCA_035647835.1 Oscillospiraceae bacterium | reverse complement strand
GCCTTATCTGATTATCCAGACTGAAGAACAAAACATGATTATTAATTTTCGCGATCCCCGAAAAACACGTGATGAGTATCAATCGCTGCAAGGCTATCTAGGTGACTAACCAGCAAAACTAATTTAAAGCGCTATGAAGTGATTTCATGGCGCTTTTTGGTTTATGCGTATAACTCCCGTCCTTTCAAGAAAAGACTACAAATGTGTAAGTGATAACACATTTTGTAAGGGAGTTGTCTGCATAGTGAATCGTAAAATGCTGGCTGCAGTTTCTGCAATTAGTACTGAACATCAGGTTATTCTTCGTGGTTATGTTCAGTTAAGTGGTGGCGTCCACGGTTTTCTTTTTGGTCATTACTGTAAAAACACCTTATTTTATAAAGATCTCTTCAAGGTGACCCGAGACGTCTTTAGAGTTAATCGGCTAGCTAAACAAAATTTGCGGCAAATAAAAAAACTGCTTAAAAAGTACGGTTACCGCCGCATATGGGCCAAAGGTGTTTTTTCAATTTATGGTGATCTGCGACCTTTGGCCGTGGCCGCAGGCTTGGGGCAATGGGAAAATGGTCTCGTTGCCAATGCCAAATACGGCTCAGATTTTTTGATTTCTGGGATCTTTTTTAAATAACAAACTGCCCTTCATTTTAGTTGAGCGCGTTACGTATTTACAAGAAAAGTCTTGCACATGCTAAACTTGGACCTGATGAGGAGGGTGATGATGAAAATAACTGCACTGCTGACTAAAAAGCCAGAAAAGAAGGCTAATGATGTCGATATTCGTGAGGCTTTTACCTTGTGGGACATACTGAACTCAAAGTACACGACTTTAGAACAACTATTAATGTGTGATTCTTTCACAGAAGACGCTGAATTAAAATTGTTGCTGAAAAAAATAGAGCTGGAGATTGAAGAAAATATCACTATTTTGCAAAAGCAAATGAAAAAATATAATATTATTTCGCCAAACAAAAATAGAGCAGCTGTCGTAAATTATACCAATCAAGATTTAATGACTGATGAAGCAATTGCGATGCAAATGTTACTGTATGAACAGGAACATGTGGAAAACCTAGTTTTAGCTGTTTATAGTATTATCACAAACGATAATTTACGCAAAGTGATCATAGAAATGCTTTTGCGCACTTTAAAAAGTACGGATATGTTAATGAAACAGGCAGCTATACGTGGCTGGGTCGGTATCCCGCCAGCCTATCAACATCTTCCTGCCGATACAACGGAAAAAATTCACTGTGGCGAAGCCGGGTGTCTTTGGGATATGCTAACCTATCGCTATGACACGCTGCACTCTACGGAAATTATGACCAATATTGTCAAAGATGTCGACCTGAAAGTGATATTTACAGCTGGGATTCAACTTCTGAAAGACCAAATTAAACAATTAGAAAAGGAACTGGTTTACTTTGGTATCACCTTGCCTAAACGTCCTGGTGAAATCACTGCAGCTTTAGATAATAAAGACCTGTGGGAAGACTCGCACATTTATCGTATGACACTGATGGGCATGCAGGGTGCAGGCACATTACATGTGAGGGCCTTCAAAAAGTTATCATCAAGCCACCGGCTGAGAAACTATATGATGAAGCTGTTGTGGCAGGAGGTTGAAAAAATAGATGACCTTATTCGCTATGGTAAAGTCAAAGGTTGGCTGCAGCAGGTTCCTAGGTATGGTCCATAATATCTTCTTGTCGCTGCCAAGAGGAGCGCAGAACTGACCAGGACCTATGGACATGATGCCTTGCATCATTGTCTTATCTAGCAGTCGATGAGGGGATATGGTATCATCAATTCATTGTAATCCAATGAGGACACTGAAAACATAGTAAAAACTATGCGGGGGCAGGCATGACAAAATTAAAAGTTACGGAAACATCATTAAGAGATGGACACCAATCTTTAATAGCAACTAAGCTAACAACAGATGAGATATTGCCAATATTAAATGAAATGGATAATGCAGGTTTTTATTCGTTAGAAGTATGGGGAGGAGCAACTTTCGATGCTTGTTTAAGATACTTAAATGAAGATCCCTGGACAAGGCTGAGGAAAATTAAAGCTAATGTTAAAAATACGCAGCTGCAGATGCTCTCTAGGGGGCAAAACCTTTTAGGCTATAAAAATTATCCTGATGACATTGTAGATAGATTCCTTAAAAATGCCATTTTTGAAGGAATTGAGATCATAAGAACATTTGATGCCCTCAATGACATTAGAAATCTGAAAAAATCAATTGAAGTCATTAAAAGAGAAGGTGCTCATTGTCAATGCGCCATCTCCTATACCACAAGTCCAGTTCATAGTACAGAATATTATTTAGAATTAATCAAAGCATTTGCAAATGAAGGAGCAGATTCGATTTGTATCAAGGATATGTCCGGTATACTATTGCCTTATGATGCTTATCATCTGGTAAAATCGATTAAAGAAGTTACCAGGCTTCCCCTAGAGTTCCATACGCACTCTACAAGTGGGGTAGCTCAGATGTCGATGTTAAAGGCCATTGAAGCTGGCGTAGATATAGTAGATACCGCAATATCTCCTCTCTCATCCGGCACATCACAGCCAGCAACTGAATCAATTGCCCTAAGTTTGCTGGGTACAAAATATGATCCACAGCTTAATTTAGACAGCCTAAATAGAACAGCTGATTATTTTAAGGAAGTTATGAAAAAGTACCAAGAAAATGATGCTCTGACGGCCAAAGTACTGATGACGGAGCCTAAAATATTGCAGTACCAAATACCTGGCGGCATGCTGTCAAATCTAATCTTCCAAATGAAAGAATTAAATGCCGCGGACAAATATGAGGCAGTACTCGCGGAAGTACCTAAGGTCAGAGCAGATCTAGGCTATCCTCCGCTAGTGACGCCCATGAGCCAAATGGTAGGAGCACAAGCCGTCTTTAACGTTATCTCAGAGGGCAGATATAAAGTTATTCCTAAAGAGATTAAGAATTATGTGCGGGGAATGTACGGAAGATCAGCAGCACCTATTGCTGATGAAATAAAGAGAAAAATAATTGGCGATGAGGCAGTAATCACGGTTAGACCTGCTGATTTATTGACGGATGAATATGATAAATTAAAAGCTGAAATAGGTGAGCTGGCAAAATCTGAACAGGATGTTCTTTCCTATGCTTTATTTCCACAGGTGGCAAGGGACTTTTTCGAAAAGAGAAATTAGGCAAAACAGGACTAATATTGTAAAAATAAAAGAAGTTTTAGGTGATCACATGTGTGTGACGGGGGATATGCCGCCTGCTATCCTGGAATTAGGCACACCGGATGATAATTACAACTATGCCCGTAAATTAATAGATCTATTTGGCAAGAGTGGTTTTATAATGTCATCAGGATGTTCGGTGCCGCCGCATGCCCCACTCGAGAACATTAAGGCTGTTATTGCAGCCACACTAGAAGGCTAACGCCTAAGACAGCCTAAGACCATAAATTACAGAACGACGCCAACTTGAAAGGTGCGCCGTTTTTTTCTGTTAAAAAATAGAGCGAATTAAGCATAGGAGGTGAGACACTGGGAAGTAGTATCTACTAACAAAAGGAATCAGGCCAAAGTAAGAGAATAACAGCATAAGCACCTACTGACTCTACGCTAGGAGGAATTTGCTTGGACTATTGGAAACCTGCTAGACAAGGTTTACGTAAGGCTTTGCGGACGACATTACTATTAGCAAAAATTATTATCCCTGTAACGTTTGTGATAGTGTCCTTAAAGAGGATTGGGATTATTGGGCAGCTTGCGGACTTATTAGCACCATTTTTAAAAATACTCGGGCTACCGGGAGAAGCGGCGTTGCCTCTCTTTTTAGGCTTCTTTGTCAATATTTATGCTGCGATTGGTGCCATATCTCTCCTGGCACTGACAGGCTGGCAAATAACCATTATTGCGGTGATGATTTTGACTTGTCACTCACTACTAATGGAGACACCAGTATTAAAATTGTCAGGAGTGCACCCAGCTGCGGCAGTGCTGATTAGGTTTGGCAGCGCGATGATTTTAGGATTTGCTTTACATCTGCTATATCAAGTTGTGGGGGTTTATTGATGGTAGAAATACTGCGTGAGGCCTTAAGTACAAGTCTGGTCACAATCTGCCGTTTAGCTATTATTTTGATGCCCTTGATGATTGTTTTAGAGTATGCCAAACATTTTAATGTCTTAGAAAAACTAACGAAATATTTGGGCTGGCTGCCTCGTGGTTTGGGTATCTCAGAGCAGGCCGTGTTTCCTTTGCTTGTTGGTATGATTGTCGGTATTACCTACGGAGCTGCAGTGATTATTGATTACGCCCGACAGGGTACGATCAGCAAAAGGGATATGACGCTGGTCGGTATCTTTTTGGCCGTTAATCATAGTGTAGTTGAAGATAATTTGCTTTTTGCCTCCTTGGGAGCTAGTCTATTGGTACTTTTACCGCTGCGCTTTCTGTTTGCCTTTCTGCTCACCAGGGCAGTGGCCATGATTGCCAAAGTGGATGAAGCGGAGCTGGAGACTGAGGCAGCTCCGCAAAAGTAGTGAGTTTGTGGTACGGGTCGTTCCTATCAAGCTCTGTTACCTCGGCTCGGGAAGAGTCACTGGCGCAAGTATCACTGTAGCAGTTGTTAAACGAGTTTGCTGCCCTCATCAATGCTCAAGAAGATGTGTGACATGGACTGTTTCTAGTTACACATCTTTTTCTGTACGTGAGAAGAAGCAGACCGGGCAAAGATTGTCAGTCCTGCGCCCTTTTAATCAGATAATGCTGTGCTAAATAGTGCAAAAATAAAAAAGGTATTGAATATTTAATTATTGCGTAATATAATTAGTATTATCTTCACAATGGGAGGTGTAAAACCTATGCCTAGCTGACTCCTAGAGAAGAGTCAGCCTAAAACAGCTTTTCATCAATTATGTCGGACAATGGACTAAATAGTCAAAATATTTTAAATAGCTTGTCCGGTGCAGTGCATGTAAAAGTGGCCTTGTTTATTTATCACGCAGCAAAGAAGTAAGTTCAGAAACAAGGAGGAAAAGCAATGGAAAAGAAAACTCCCAGCATTGGTTTAGTATCCAGTACTTATGGTCTGGCTTGGCTTGGTTTTACATTACTCACATCAATGAATACCACCTATTATATCTATTTTTTAACAGAGGTTGTTAAGTTTACCCCAGCCGCGATGGGCGCATTACTGAGTGGGGTGCGACTGATTGGACTAATATCTTCATTGGTCGTGGGCATCGTGATAGAAAAAACAAACTTTAGGTGGGGCAAATACCGGTCTTGGCTGTTATTTGCCGCCCCCGGCGCTTCGATCTTCTATGCTTTGATGTTCACTAACCCTAATTTATCACCTACGATGAAGATGGTATATCTGGCTTTTGTTTATGTGATGATGCAGAATTTCCTTAATTTGCTTAGTGCATCTTCTATGTCTTTTATCCCGATTATCGGTCAGTCACCAACAGCGAGAGTCTTGCTTTCTTCGCGGCGTGCTCAATTTATGACGGGCGGCCGGATCTTCTTTAGTATTATCAGTATGCCTGTAATCCTTTTCTTCAACCGCGGCGTTGAGGCTAATGCCTTTGGTTACTTTGCTGTTACAGCGCTTTTTGGTCTGGTGTGCATTGGTGGCCATCTGATGTTCTTTAACATGACAAAAGAATATGACAAGCCTCAGCCCAAAGGTACAGCATCCGGTCCTACACTATCGTTAAAGGATATGCTTGAGCAGCTGACAAAAAACCCGCCACTGTTGTTATTAATCGTTTCAAATTCAGCGATGATGACAGCCTTTATGACGATGACGGCACTGGCTGCTTACTACTTCAGTTATGTTGTTAATAATATCGTGATGATTGCGACTTATATGACAGTCATAAGTGTCACTCAGCTGTTGGGAGCTTTAGCTACACCTAACATCTGCTGCAAAATCGATAAAAGATCTGCTTATATTTTTGGCTTACTCATGGTTTCAACAGGTCACCTGCTTGCCTGGGCCTTTGCTAAGACGGCACTGCTCTTTATTATCATTAACGGGATAGGGTATTTCGGGTACGCCATTGCTACTAGTACTCTCGGCGCAATGTTTTCTGATACCTGTGACTATGCCGAATGGAAAACAGGCAAAAGTGCTAGAGGCCTGATCATGTCGATGAGCGGCATTCCCCCTAATATTGGTATCTTCTTGAGTTCCCTAGTCTTAAGCCTTGGTTTTACCGCCATTGATTTTGTGGCCGGGATGGAATCAACGCCAGCACTGGTCAGCGGAATTAATGTGCTGATTAACTTAGTTCCCAGCGGCTTAATGCTGATAGGTGCTGTGGCGATCTTCTTCTACAGCCTGACTAACACTAGAGTACAGCAGCTACAGCAGGAGTGTGCTGCTCGGCAGGCTGCTGCAACCAAAGCTTAAAGGTAAATAGTATCTCTGTGGTTGATTCAATTTATTGTTAAGAAAAAAAGGAGGATTGTCGATGTCAGGAAAACTATTTGAGGCGATTGTGGACATGAGGGACAAGGATGCTCTGCAGCTTACGCAGGAAATGCTGGCTAATGGAGTTAACCCACGTGACATCCTGGCGGAGTGTCAAGAGGCGATGGCTGAGGTAGGCCGACTCTTTGAAGCAAAGGAATATTTTCTGCCGGAATTAATGATGAGTGGAGAAATGTTAAAGCAAATATCGGAGATCCTAAAACCTTTAATGGAAGGCAGCGCTGATGAGGGTGAGAAACTCGGCAGAGTGGTTTTGGGTACAGTTAAAGGTGATATTCACGATATTGGTAAAGATATTGTGGGCTTTATGTTAGAGATTAACGGCTTCGAAGTCTTTGATGTGGGTATTGATCAGCCTCCCCAGGTCTTCGTGGATAAGATCAAAGAAGTTAATCCCCAAGTTGTGGGCTTAAGCGGCTTTTTAACTGTAGCCTTTAACTCCATGCGAGACACCGTTGACATGATAAAAGAAGCTGGCTTCCGGGAGCAAGTTAAAATTATGATTGGTGGCGGTACCGTTACTGAAGATGTTGTTGGTTACACTGGCTCTGATGCTTTCGGTTCAGATGCCATGGCAGCTGTCCAGCTAGCCAAAGCATGGGTAAAGGAGTGAGTAAGGAATGGAAAAATCAGCACAAGCACGTCGTGAAGCCAAAATCAAAAGGTTTGTTACTGCAGAAACCCTAGGAGTACCAGATCGTGTGCCGACTTTCACCGTATCCGGTTTCTTCCCCACTAAATTGACGGGCATGACCGTAAAAGATGCCTTCTATGATCAGGAGAAATGGTTAGAAGCAAACCGTAAATATCTTGAAGTTTATGACCCCGATATGTATTTTGCGCCCAGCAGTGCAAGTGGAGCGGTTCATGATATCTTGGAAACAACACAGATTATGTGGCCTGGTAACGGGGTGGATGATAATGCTTCGTTCCAGTTTGTCGAAGGTGAGTATATGACACAGGCAGAGTATGATATGTTTTTAAATGATCCTTCTGATTTTAACTTACGTGTTTACCTGCCCCGAATCCATAAGGCTTTAGCGGGTTTTGCCAATTTACCGCCGCTGCTATCTATTGCTCGCGGTTATAATTCTCCCTTCCTGGGCGCCTTTGCTAATCCAGAATTAGTGCAGTCGCTGGAAAAATTAGTAGAAGCCGCCAAAGTTCAAGCCCAGTGGAGTAAGGCTTACGCTGGTTTTGAACAAGAAGCCAGTGCCAATGGCCATGTCAACTTGATTGGCGGTATTACCCTAGCCCCGTTTGATAGTATTTCTGATACACTGCGTGGCATGAAGGGTACCATGTTTGATATGTTCCAGGAACCAGATAAACTCTTGGCAGCGCAAGATAAACTATTACCGCTGCTGATTAACGCCGCTATTGGCATGACTAAAGCGACTAAAAATCCACGTGTCTTTATCCCCCTCCACCGTGGTGCCGATGGCTTTATGTCAGTAAAACAGTTTGAGAAGTTCTACTGGCCATACCTGAAAAAACTGATTGAAGCGATTACCGATGCTGGTTGTATTGCTTATCCCTTCTTTGAAGGCACCTATGATGCGCGGCTAGAATATCTGCAGGAATTGCCGTCTGGTAAAACTGTTGCTTGGTTTGACCGTTCCGATATGGTGCGTGTCAAAGAAGTATTGGGCGGTAAAATCTGTATTGCCGGTGGTATGCCGATTACACTGCTGCAGACTTCAACGGTAGCAGGTGTGAAAGAGTATACCAAGCAGATGATTGAAGCTGTGGGTCAAGACGGTGGCTTTATTATGACACCAAGTTGCGCTTTAGATGAAGCCGAACCAGAGTTACTTAAAGCATGGCAAGATGCTGTCAATGAGTTTGGCGTTTATTAGTATGAGTCAGTGTGGCAGGTTTATTTCCTGCCACACTGTTTTTTTTCAGATCTTCTGGTACAGCGCAGGGAAGAAGAATGCCAAAAACAACGAAAAACACCACAAACACTTTAATTGCGCGGGCGGTGGTATATGAAAGAAATAGTCAGAATATTATAAAAGTGGCAAATAGGTTCCTTTATTAGGTGTCTGGAGCAAGGTTGAAACGATGAGGGAAAAGAAAAGGAGGATTGTTAATGTCAGGAAAACTATTCGAGGCGATTGTTGACATGAGGGACAAGGATGCTCTGCAGCTTACCCAGGAAATGCTGGATAATGGGGTTAACCCACGTGACATCCTGGCGGAGTGTCAAGAGGCGATGGCTGAGGTAGGCCGACTATTTGAAGCAAAGGAATATTTTCTACCGGAATTAATGATGAGTGGAGAAATGTTAAAGCAAATATCAGAGATCCTAAAACCTTTAATGGAAGGCAGCGCTGATGAGGGTGAGAAACTCGGCAGAGTGGTTTTAGGTACAGTTAAAGGTGATATTCATGATATCGGTAAAGATATTGTGGCTTTTATGTTGGAGATTAACGGCTTTGAGGTCTTTGATGTGGGTATTGATCAGCCTCCTCAGGTCTTCGTAGATAAGATCAAAGAAGTTAATCCTCATGTTGTCGGTTTGAGCGGCTTTTTAACCGTAGCCTTTAACTCCATGCGAGACACCGTAGAAATGATTAAAGAAGCTGGTTTACGTGAGCAAGTTAAAATTATGATCGGTGGCGGTACCGTTACCGAAGATCTCGTAGGTTACACTGGCGCTGATGCCTTTGGACAGGATGCCATGACAGCTGTCCAGCTGTCTAAAACTTGGGTAAAGGAGTGAGTCTGAATGACAAATACCGCACAAGTACGACGTGAAGCCAAGATCAGTAGGTTTGTTGCTGCGGAAACGCTGGGAACACCGGATCGTGTGCCGACTTTTACAGTACCGACCTTTTTCCCCACTAAAATGACGGGTATGACCGTGAAAGATGCCTTTTATGATCAGGAAAAATTGTTAGAAGCATACCATAAATATCTTGAGGTTTATGACCCCGATATGTATTTTGGACCCAATGTTGCCGTTGGTGTAAGTGGGGCGGCGCTTGATATTCTGGAAACAAAGCAGATTATGTGGCCTGGTAATGGTGTCGATGATAACGCTTCCTTCCAGCTTGTTGAAGGCGAGTATATGACACAAGCAGAGTATGACCAGTTTTTAAATGATTCCTCTGATTTTAACCTGCGTGTTTATTTGCCTCGTGTTCACAATGCCCTAGCAGGCTTTGGTAAGTTTCCACCCCTGCTCTCGATTGCTAACGGTTATAATTCGCCATTTATCGGTGCCTTCGCTGATCCTAAAATATTGCAGTCGCTGAAAAAAATAGTAGAGGCAGCTGAAATTCAGGCCAAGTGGATGGAAAACTATGCTGCTTTTGAAAAGGAAGCAGCAGAACATGGGCATGTAAATTTAATGGGCGGTATTGCCCTGGCTCCCTTTGATTTAATTTCCGATATGCTGCGGGGTATGAAGGGTACCATGTTTGATATGTTCCAGGAACCGGATAAGCTATTAGCCGCGCAAGACAAATTTTTGCCGCTGGCGATTAACTCAGCCATCGGCATGACTAAAGCGGCGAACAATCCGCGTGTCTTTATCCCTCTACACCGTGGTGCCGATGGCTTTATGTCAAACAAACAGTTTGAAAAGTTTTACTGGCCACACCTGAAAAAAATCATCGAAGCGATTACCGACGCCGGTTGTATTGCTTATCCCTTTTTTGAAGGAACTTATGATGAGCGGTTAGAATATCTGCAGGAATTGCCTTCTGGTAAAACTGTTGCTTGGTTTGATCGTTCAGATATGGTGCGCGTCAAAGAAGTATTAGGCGGTAAGCTTTGTATTGCCGGTGGCATGCCAATCACCTTGTTGCAGGCTTCCACTGTAGCAGGTGTTAAAGAGTATACCAAGGATATGATTGACACTGTGGGTCGAGACGGCGGTTTTATTATGACGCCGAGCAGTGTTCTAGATGAAGCCGAACCAGCATTAGTTAAAGCATGGCATGATGCTGTCAATGAGTTTGGCGTTTATTAGTATTTAGTTAAAACAGTGTGACAGGTTTGCTGCCTGTCACACTGTTGTTTTTACTGACAAAGTTTAATTGGATTTATCCACGTACCGAAAGCGCAGCGGCTTGTAGAAACTAAAGAAAAGCAAAAATTTAAGACATTCTTAAGTTTAACTTAATAATTTACTGCTAGACTGTCTTATGTAGCTGGGCAGTTTTTCGTTACAGAGAAATTATGTCAATTAAGAAATTAAATAAGCTATAATTCATCGAAGCCGTCACAGGTAACTAAAAAGCTGAATTTAGTAGAGTTTTTTTGTGATATTATGATAGAATAAGCTTAACTTAATTGCTAAGAATGCTAGGAGAGAAATAATGACTGATTTAGGTATAATTTTAAC
>DASRMS010000214.1:0-1049 GCA_035647835.1 Oscillospiraceae bacterium | reverse complement strand
TACCAGAATGCATCTAACTAGAGATCAGGCGAAAATACTATCAAAAGAATTAGAGTATTTCGCAGAAACAGGACAGCTGTCGAGATATCCGTGCAGCTAATAGTTCAACACGACCCGTGCCTCTGCCAACTGGTACGCGGTGGGTCTCATCACGATAGAGGGGTTAATATGTTTGGAATGTTAAAAGCGTAACAAAAGCAGCTGTTGGAGTTGTAATTGAAACACCTATCGCTGTTGTGGCAGACGCTGTGACGCTCGGAGGAGCGCTGACAGATAAAGATGAGCCTTACACTGCTACTTCTGTTGGGAAGGTTATAGATAATTTATCTGACGCAACAGAATCAGATAAATAGGAATGAACATGAACGAAATAAACGAAGAAATCAAACTAACGATAGATACAATGCAGTGCGACATCGACGACGGGGCGCATAGTGAGCTGCAGAGTCACCTGTACAGCCTGCTAGAAATCAAGCGCAACGAGCTGCAGCAGCGATTGGTTGAGCGTTCGTGGGCAGAGCCTGTTAAGCCGTTGACCACCGAAGAGCTGATGGATGAGAACGAGAAGCTTCGAATGCAGCTGTCAGCGTGTGGAGTTGCAGCCCTATCCAATACCGCTAATAGCGCCGAAAAAATGCGCTGCATAAGCTCTGAATACAAAAGCGCCTCATGGCAAAGCGTGTGCGATGCTGTAGATCGTGAAATGGCATTTCGTGAGCAGTGTGAAAAGCTGTTTGATGCGCTACAAATCATCACAGAAACTGCACAAAGGTGTGATGGCTGGTCTTCATTCCCAATACACGATATTAAGCTTGCGGAAGACGCTATGGATAACTTTAAAGTTCAAATGAGTAAATTGAAATGAAAACCCTAACCGCAATCCCACTAAGCGAGCTAATAAAAAAAGCAGGCAGCAAGCGTAAAGTGGCACAGCTAGCAGGCATTCAGAACCTTGGGAGCCTGTCGCACGAATCTGTGTTGATCGGCGATAGGATGTATCGGCCCAGCATCAGTACAGCAGATTGGGCCAAGGTAAATAAAGAATTGGT
>DASRMS010000213.1:0-3205 GCA_035647835.1 Oscillospiraceae bacterium | reverse complement strand
CTACTGTAACTATCTGCAACTTCCCAATCATCGGATATCTGTGACCAGCGGGGTTACGTTCTTGCTCTACTATGACTTTATCATTAGGCAACACCCTGACTAGAAACTGCTCCAGAGCTTGTAGTTTAGGCAGGTTGCTTGGGTCATGGCGGCAAGTGACGCTCTTATCCCAGTGTCGGTAATTGTCATAAAAATACTCTAGTGCTGTTTTAGCCATATCTCCGTTCTGAGTAGATTGCAGCAGGCGTAAACTATTTTTGTAGATTTGAGCAGCAATATCGCGCTCGAGCTTATACCTGGGTGGCCGAACGATAAAATAATGGCTTGACGCTGTGGTTGCTGCCTTAAATATCTTACGGGGTTGTTTGAGCCGCGAATTATCAAACCGAGTCTGCACCTTCAGTAAATCTGAAAGCAGTGAGACCTGAGCTCGTGTGTTTGTTTCGTCCAGCTTATACATTTCAATCAGCTCATCACCAGTCTGTAACTGGCTCCAGCGCTCTAGAAAACCACACCAATTCTCGAAATTTAAATCACGCAGATCTCTGGGCTCATTTGATGTGCCGGCTACCAGTCTTGCCAGATTTTCGCTATAAAATTGCCATTGGTTAGGATCACTAGCGGGCTGCAGTTTAAGCCGCTGCGGCAGCCAACCTAAAATCTTTCCGTCGTATTGGCGATTATGTTGCCGTAGGTTGTCAGCGCTGATATCTAGCAAACTTTGCAGGCAGAGCGCGGTATGCAGAGAGCCTCTATATCGTTGCAGTTCACCATGCCCGGTTTTTCTATGGTCAAAACTGTGCGGCCACAACAGATCTCGCACAATACAGTCGAGGTTATGAGTGTAGTGCTGCAATGTCACATTCCCGCTAGAGTGGCCAACATAGCTAGATATTTGATGTAAGTGTTTCCTGCTAACACCTTGCAGCATATGGTTTTTCCAGTGAGCTGGAAGTTGTAATGGCTCAGTTAAGTTTTGACTCGCCTGAAGCGCATGGCTGGCAAAGCTGTGGCGCAGGTGATGAAATCGCAGGTCTGGATCACCAGTTAACAGCCGCATTTGTTCGTGTAGGCCACGTTGCAACTCAGTGAAATCCATCGGCGTCTTGCCATTATCCTCAGAGAAAATAAATTTCCCTTGCACCTTTCTTTTACCAACTTTAACGCGCTGGGCTTGATGATAGCTCAGCAGTTCAACTCGCTCCTCGCTGCTCATGAGTATGTTTAATGGCAGCTGACGCCGGCTGCTCGTACTTTTTAGTTTGTTAAACTGATCACCGCGAATTAATAAAGTTGCGGCATACCGCTCGAGCTGTTTTAACCGCTCTGTAGATAATATCTCCAGCGTCCCAGGGTACTGCAGATCGACTAACTGTAAATGCCTTACTTCACTAATACGCAATCCACACCTATAACCTAAAATCAGCACAATCAGTTGCGTGTGTGCAATGAGTGATGTGTCTTTTTGTGACTTTAGAAACTGATACAGCAGTTGGTATTCAGTTTCTGTGATGATATTGGCGTCCGGCAATGCGAAAAAACCTTCATCTGCGTAGCTGAGATTTATGGGGGCAAGCTGCAGGATATTGCTTGCGTGAGCATGAAACCTGCGCAACAAATCTGCTTTATTTTGTCGCGTAATTGCTGAGGGTGTATTTTCTAGCATGGCTTCGTAGCCAGCCTGAAAATCCTCTGCTGCCAGTGTTGGTAAGTCTGTTTCATCAAAAGTACTAAGAATATTTTTCCCGATGCTGGTTAATTGTTGGTAGGCAGTACTACGCCGAATCTCTGTGCTTCTCAGGCGTTTCTTGACCCAATCAATCAGGCAGTACAGCAACGGACTCGCTTGCTCGGCTTCTGTTTTTAATTTGCCCAGGCGTTCTAGCAAGGTTTTTAAACTTGGCTCTGTCGTTTGACTGCTTTTATATAAAGCAGCACGCACAGCTGTAAAAATCAGATTCTTTTTACTATCGTTAATGGTTAATGCCACTGGCGCAATTATTGGTTCAGGTTCATCCATGGTCAGCCCAGCAATTTCATCAGCAGCCGATTGGATTAGAGCCTGTTGCTTCAATACTCGCAGCCACACCAACTCTGGCCAAGCGGTTGAGCTGCTTTCACCAGTGCAGTGCCGCACGAGATATGGCGGTAAAATCGTATGGTGGTACACACCGACAGTAGCGCGCCAGTGTCTTATCAGGACTTGTTGTTCTTTATATGTTGCCCGACCTAGAACATCACCTAACAATGAGCAGATATACTGTGCCAAAGCTTGATTCAGCCAACGCCTTAATTTGTTTTTATCCTCATACCCTTGTGGTAATTCAGGCAGTCGAGTCAGTAAAATGAGTGATACAGGGTCAGGAAACCATCTGCGTAAACCGCGCTCTACCTGGGCGTGTTTTGGGTAGTCATCCGTAAATAGATCGACCCAAACATAGTCCTTATGGTGACGAATTTTCTCTTTGGCATATGGAAGTTGAAGCATTGCTTTCGGGTCTGCTAGACCGCCGAAAACTGTGGCGCTAAATAGCAGTTGCCCATAGATAAGACTAATGCTCGGATCACTAGGCGGGTTTACTAATCGCTCCTTAAACCAGCAAATTTGCTTACGCAATTGAGCTAACTGAATAAACCCATCGGGAGTAATGGGGTTTTTCTCGCTGATGATAGTCAGCTCAGTTGGTGGTAGCGTAACGTGCCAGCCAAGCTCTTGCGCTCCTTTAGCCAGTCCAGCCCGCAAAAATCGACGCAGGTGGGTGGTTGCACGATTAGCGCTATCCTGCTCATCAATCCATGCGTTGACCTCATCTATAGCTAGATTAGAAATTTGAATATTTTCTGCACCTAGCGCACAGCCTGGAGCACGGGCATCCAATAGCTGCAGTAGTTTTTTCTGCTGATTCAGCTGATTTTCGACTTGTTGCCTGCGTCGACGGTTATGGCCCAAAATGCCGTCTTGAGTTTTTATAAAAGACCAACCCGGCCAGTATTTCACCTCACACATGGGCCAACCCTCCCTGTACCGTCCAGCCAATCTGTTTTTCAATAGTATTGAGATAAGGCGCTAACTGAATTGCTATGTCTATTGGGCTGATGCTGGATAGTTTTTGATGCGGCTCCTCACCGTGTTCCCAATGGCCCATAAAATATGAAACCATTTCGCCAGGTGCACCGAGTTCGACCAGACTGCTACGCAGGTAGT
>DASRMS010000212.1:0-5688 GCA_035647835.1 Oscillospiraceae bacterium | reverse complement strand
TCATAAAACTTACCGTCAATTAGAAACTGCCTTGTTGTTATTCCTTCTTCAACACAAATCTCATATTAACCAATTATATTTAGTTCCCAAAATAGAGCTGCGGAGGGGAAAAGAAAATATTAAGGAATAATATATTGTATTTTGTGAAAATTGGGACTAAAATAGAAGGGGTATGCTACACTGCGTAATATTTGAAGATCATCTCATAATCTCAAACAAAACAAAACGAAGTACATAGGCCGGATGGACAAGCATACACGCATCTGGTAAACAATCTGCAGTGTTATAAAGCAGCCCAGCTTTTTTGATTGGCATTCAAAAAAACGGGGGGAAGAAATATGAAATTGGGGCAACTGAAAAAAATTACTCTTTTATTGCTCGCAGTACTTTTTTTTCTAACTGGTTGTGTAGACCTTTCTAATTCAGATCCGGAAGCGCTTGGTGTTCTGGGTTATACTGACCCAAATTTTTGGGCCACACAAAGTGCAGTTCCAATTAGTATTACTGCTAATGAGGGAGGTACAGCGTCCGGAGCGGGCTGGAGTAATGAAACGGATGAAGGTATATATGCTGACTCTGCCGAACTAGTAGCGGCAACAACGCTGGGCAGCAGCGTTAACGTTGCCACAGAAACCACAGGAAAAAATCTTGTTTTACTGTCTGAATCCGGTGAGGTGACAGTACCTCTTACTAATATTGGCGCATTGGGTGATAACTATGATGCCCTCGCTAATATTGAAACAGTAAAAGCTGCTCTGCAGGCGGATCTAAATGCCGCCTTTCCAAAAACTAACCCTGCGGCATTAACATTTACTGTATAAGTAAGCAATATCACAAGTAGAGGGGCAGACCCCTCTTATTTTTTTGCATAGATATATAATTCTGCACCAACGGTTGAGAGACGTAACTCCCCCTTGGCTTTGGCATCAAAACCATACCCTATCGTGCAGTTTTTATCATCGAGAAGGTGAAATTCACGGTTCTCCTCCAGATAGCGCAGATCCAATTCTTCATACGTCCCTACAACAAAGGATGAGATTTGAAGAAAAGTACCAGACTGGTTCAAAGTATATAACAGCTGGTTACCGACATCTTTCAATTCTCCATGGTAGATAAGTTCATATCCTGGTTCCTGGTAATGCGCTGCAGTAAAACTGCCATCGCGTAATGCTTTGATAATTTCTAGAAATTGATATTCTTCAGTTGTTGGTGGAGTAGAAGAGATATACATGGTCAGCTCACCAAGCTGATTTAAAGCATCCAGCTCAATCTGATAATCTCCAGGTTCTAGGATGAAACCGGTGAACTGGCCCTTCTGCAGTTTTTCTGCACCCTGGTACATGGTAATCGATTTTTCCCGGAGTATATAAAAATCCCGAGGGATTCATAGTGGTAAGCTTCAACGTTACAGGATCTTTTGTGTCAAGAGAATAGACAAAATGATAAACTTGATAATCGTCTAAGGCAAACTCATAAATGGTACCATTATTATGGTCGGCAAAGTCTATCTCGATTTTTGCATCATATTCAAGCGGTGCCATTTGCTCGTGTGTTCGTAAGCTGCTGACACTTCTCAAGCCTAGTATTCCGACAAGGAGTAGTCCGATTATCAATACTTTCTGCCAGCGAGTTGCTGTAGATTGTTGTGGTATTTGGGAAGTCACCCAGGAAATAAATTCTTTTAGTCGTCCAACCCTTATTAAATACCAGGCTGAAAAAAGCAGCTGACCAGCAGTAATGGCGGAGACTGCAAAGGGGTTAAATCCACTATAATAAATGAAAAGCACGATGTCTTCACCAGCAACATTTGCTCCGTACACGCTGGCGATGGGGAGGATGACCTGAGGCAGCAGTGATGCCAAGATACTGAAGGAGAAGAGTACCAACACCAGCTTCAGCAAGTTGGATTTTAGCTTCGGCAATATGGGGACCATAGAGCAGGTAGACTGTTTTTTTATCTTCGATCAGATCTGGCTCACCAGTTATTATTCGGCTCTCTTGCGATAAAATCGCATAAATAGCGCGGCAAGCCAGTTATCATTCTTCAAATCAATCGCTTTGTGCAAACAGAGTTCATGGCAGCACATACATTCTATACAGGTATTATAGTTGATCTTCTTTGATTCTTTATCGATAGCTTTTACGGGGCAGCTTTCAACACACATATTGCACTGCTTGCAGCGTTTTGTGTCTATTTTCGGTCTGGCTTTAAGGAAATCGATGACTTTTATGACGGCACTATTGTTTCTTTTTTTACTGCTTCTGAACCTTTTCGGATATTTGAACCCGGGCAGAGCAGGAGGTTCGGCATAATCACCTGTGATTTCAATTGACTGCAAATCGGATTCACCAAGTTTTCGTGCTCTGGCGCTGACCAAAACGGGAATATCATCAACTGCCATGCCGAGCATTGCCGCTGCAACTGTATCAAGGGCTAAGGGATCTGTGCTCATGAGGATTTTCTTTGCAGAGTAAACTTCTCCCGCGGTTGGACCTTCCCCTTGCATTGCCATAATTCCATCCATGATATGTAGTCCGACTGGCGCTGACTGATGAATATCTACTATGATCATACCCAAATCTTGCGGATCAGGAGCTTGACGATGGTATTCGCCCTTTTTTAAACCGGGGACGCAACCAAAGAGGTTTTTCACCGCCCCGGTGTAAATAGCTGCGGAGTGCGTTTTAAGTTTTGGCAAATTGATGACAAAGTCTGCTTCAAACATCGGCTTAGCTAGATACATCTGCTCTGCGTTTCCTGTCTTTACTTCGATGACACCCTCTTTGTCAAAGTTTTTAATCACTGCGCCTTCATCTTTTGCTACTTTCTCTAGTCCAGATACTTTAAAGCTACTGGCTGTAGGCGCTATTCCTGCAATGGCGCCGCCTGAACTATCACCTATCCAGACTGTACATCCCTGCTCTTGCAGAAGCTGTGTTAGCGCACGAACAAATTCATAATGAGTTACAGCAGCAGAATCGGGAGTTTTGGGTCCAATCAAATTTACTTTCAGTAAAACTTTCATGCCCGCTGAGACAAGCCGCTTCCAGCCGCCTAAGAGCATGATACTTTCGTTAAGTTGTTGCTTTACCTTGTCTAGCTGATAATCGCTGCACTCTTTAATCACAACTTGCGTCATGCTGTCACCACCTGTTTAGTTTTACAATTCTTCATACCGATATTTTAGCACTTGCTGGTTGATATCGGCAAGTTTATGCCATCTTTTATCTGCTATGATTTCTTTTGCTGTCTTTGCCTAACCTATGGCGGAAGGATCTCCGGGTACTAGGCTGAGTGCGTTTTTATTGTTGAGAGACTTGACTCCTGCCAGTCTAAATCTTAACTAAATATAATGATTCAAAATTAAGCAGGAATTGGCTATAACCTGTTCCGCTGTAAAACAATCGTTTTTGACTGTTAAAGCCGATTGGAATACATCTTGCCGTAATTTTACATAATTAGGTGCTGCTCAACACTTCGCAAACTACAGCTTTATAGGACAAAAAACAACGCCGAAAAATATGTAAAATGAACCCGGAGCCTGTGTTACCGTGCCGTAAGGAATGTGGAATTAATATCCAGACTTTACTTCTAAATCAGATTCCCAAGTATATAATGCTAGTAGCCAGAATACTTCAACAGCTGGTGCAATTAATCAACTACTCTTGCCAACAATTATCCTCGCTGTCCTTGCCCACTTAAAAGTACCAGTATGATTCTAATATTTCACCTAAGAAAGCAGATTGAGTCTGAACAGTGATTGAGGTACAGGCTGGCAGATCAACAGGTTTGGGTAAAGATAACGAGGAAAAAGGAGGCAGTTGTAATGTCAGTGAGTAAACCGTTAAGTAATAAGGTCATTAACTTGTTTAGTCTTGGGCTTTCACCGTTTATGATTCTCATGGGTCCGGTGGGGGCATACTTTCCCTACTTTCTCACAGATATTGTTAAAGTAGGTGCGGCAACTGTTGGGGGGATATTACTACTAACACGTATTGCCGATGCTGTTTCGATTGTCTTAGTCGGTGGTGTGATTTCAAAAACGAACTTAAAATGGGGTAAATATTGCTCCTGGATTTATATCGGCGCGCCTTTAACGCTGGTATTTATCTCGCTGCTTTTTACTAATCCTACGTTTCTGAGTATGTCGGCAAAAACCATCTATTACTGTGTCGCATACATTTTGGGTTCTTTTGCCTTGAATTTTGCTTGGAGTGGTGCCTCCAGCATCACACCCAATATGGCCGTAGACCCAAAATCGAGGGTTTTGCTTTCTGCAAGACGGATGCAATTTTCTACCGTGGCCAGGCTATTCTATAGCGCCAGCCATATGTCGATCATCCTTTATTTTGGGCGCACAAACGAGGGTGCCGGTTATTTTGCTTTTATAGTTATGGCTGGCTTTCTGCAGCTATTTGGTTATCTACTCGCTGCAAGTTTGGCAAAACCATATGATATTAAAAAAGCTGTTCCTGGCAGCACACCTTCTCTAGGTGATATGTGGAAACAAGTGGCCGGTAATCCGCCTTTGCTTGTTTTGATGCTTTATGGTGTCTGCAATGGGACGATCCTCTCAATAGCCGGTGGGTTAAATGTCTACTATTTTAAATATGTAGCAAATAATATGCTGCTTATTTCTGTCTTTCTGACCGCTTCCTCCATCGTGGGGATGGTAGCAACGGTGGCTGGGCAATTTGTAGCTCAAAAAATAGAAAGCAAGCGTACGGTGATGATGATTGGTGCTGTCATTAGTTTGATCAGCTATATAGCGGCGTACTTTTTTGCTCGTAACACCATATTATATATGGCCTGCCGCTGGCTGGGAGCTTTTGCAGGTTTGGCTGGTGTTGTTAACTTTGCCAATTACTCTGATGTGGCCGACTACGCAGAATGGAAGTCAGGTAAAAATGCTAAAGGTTTAGTTATGTCCATCAGCGCTCTACCAATGAAAATTGCCTCAGCCGTTGCAGGAGCCATTACCGGTTTTGGTTTAGCCGCGATTGGCTACAGTGCTGCAGCAGCTGCCACCCCTCAACTCATAAAAGGCATCATTTTGTTATCAACATTGCTGCCGGCAGTTTGTGCAATGCTTGGCATCATAATCTTGACCTTTTATAAGCTCGACAATAAAACCATGGCTAAAATCCACGAGGAACTGGCTGCTAGAAAAGCAACAGCGTAGCCTGAACTTTACAATACGCTAAATATGAACTTTCGGACAGACTTGCACATTACGCTTACTTGGAAATTCTCCGCAAGAAGCTCTGTAATTTCCAAGATGAGCAATTTCTCATCAAGTAAAGCACTAGAATGAATCTAGATATAGCAAACAGCCCTACTTGCTTTTTCACCTGATGTGGGTGAGGGCAGATAGGGCTGTTTTTTTATGTAGAGGGTGTAGTGATAATACTACGGACATCATTTTATACCGTGTCCGTCTATCAGGGGTTACCTGTGAGAGGGAAATCAATAATGATAGTTCCAGTATTTACCTTTCAAAAGTTGCCATGCTTCATCGCACTGCGCCAGAACACTTGCAGATAAGGCAGTGTTTTCAGCTTCTGCAGCATTGTCTTTGAAAAACTCCATATTCTGCGTAATGTGGCTGAACTTGCTGACGCCGCAGATAATGCTGTCCACAGCCTTGCGTGAAAGCAGCCATTTGTATGAAAGTTCCAGCAGACTCA
>DASRMS010000211.1:0-1032 GCA_035647835.1 Oscillospiraceae bacterium | reverse complement strand
CTGATACGCTGGCCAATATCTGCAATTTCTGTGCGCTTGGCTTCGGCTTGCCCGCGTGTAATGGCACTCATAACAGATCACCCTGCATCAGCACCTGAATAGACTCATCGAGCGTACCTTGTACGATGATGTTAGCCATATCCACCACGCGCCCGTGCTCATCTGCTGCCACTTCTGCCAGTGACTCATGCAGAGCTGGGTCTGTGTTATCAATTGCGTTGTCGAACGCCTGCATCATCTTATTACACTGGCGTGTAAAACCTTCCACGGCTTCGGATTGCTCAATGCTTGAGGTGGTAACGAAAATAGCATTACTCAGTGCAGCAGCAATGCGACCGAACCCGTCCATGTCTTTAATTAGTGATTCGTGGCTGTTCATGCCAGCACCTCACGATGGTAGCGCTTCTTCAACCATGCTTTAACATCAGCGCGGCAATAAGTGGTTTTCTGGTGGTATGCGGCCTTAACGCCTTTCGGGAAGTCTGGGTGTTTTGCCCAGTTGTAAGCGGTAGCAATTGCAAAATTGCTTTCGAGCGCAATTTCTAAGATGGTGATTTGTGATTTCATGTCTTGAGCCTTATGTTAACCAGCTCAAGCAAAATATTAGAATTAAAGGCGGGGGTGTTTTTGGCTTTGCAGTACTGTGTGTATGTGTATACAATATGCTCAAAGCCTAACCGCTTTTTACTTCTAAAACGTTGCTTGCAGGCTGGTTTTAGATGTCTGGCCATTACCGTGGCCATGAATTTGAATGTTAAAATTGCCCTGTCTTTATGATGGGGCTTTTTTTTGCCTACCAAAATAGGCTGGTCTTATTCTATCTGCATATTCTACAGATAACAATAAACCATAAAACCGCTGCAACCCACGGTATACGCGGCATGCGCAGCTCTGCGTATATGTTTCACTGATCTGCTCTCTGAAGATTGTTAGCCCACTCTAGAAACAATCTTTTCGCGGCGTTTGCGTTTTCCGCCGTATCCTCCAGTATTGAAAAATCTCCAGCTGGGCTTCTACAGCTAACTTCACCCG
>DASRMS010000210.1:0-2357 GCA_035647835.1 Oscillospiraceae bacterium | reverse complement strand
TACACTTGGATGACTTTTATTTTAGGCTGGGTTTTCTTTAAAATGGAGTCTATGGCAGGTATAAGAATTTTACTGCAAAGGATGTTTCAACCTCGCAGCGACTTTGTTAGCAATCGCGGCATAGTGCTGCTGCAGAACCACCTGGTGTTTTTAGTTGCTGCTTTTGTGTTTGCTATGCCCCTTTTGCCCTGGCTGCGAAGCAAAAAAACAGTTCAGCGCGCAATGCAAAACTTGAAAACCATGGAACCATTGTACGGAATCAGCAGTTCTGTCTTTTACATGAGCATACTTTTTTTCTGCACCATGTCACTGGTAGCATCAGGCTTTAACCCCTTTCTCTACTTCAGGTTTTAGGAGTATTACATGGATAACAAAAATAATAACTCGATCAAGAAAAAACCAATGAGAACTCCACAACTGCGAGTTGCCTCCAGCAAAAATGAAAGCGTTAAAGAAGCTGACCAAAGTAATGCTTATGTTAATCCCTGGATCAGTTCTGATTCTTCGGTTTCTGAGGTCAAAACCACCGGACAAGAACACCACGAAAAACCCCGCAGACGACCAATCAGAAAGATATACAAAAACAGAACAACACATCTGAACAGCATCATTATTTATGCAACTTTTATGGTTGCCCTGGTTGCAGTTGGAATAATGACCTTGCTGATTCCTGATAAAGATATCTCCACACGTGAAAACAGAGCTTTGGCTCAATTCCCAAAGATAAGCAGCGAATCAATATTATCCGGAAAAATCTCCAGCGATCTTGACAGTTGGTATTCCGACCAGTTCCCCGGCCGTGACGGTTTGGTTACGATATGGAAAAAAATTGATGGGGCGCTCAGCCTGCAATTTACTGATGACGATATAACCATTGTTGAAGGCAGCGATGATCTGGGTCAGGGAGCTCTGGATCCGGACGCTCCGGAGGATCAGAGCGATCCACTTTACACCAGTCCTTTTTTCGGTGGAGGAGAAGGGGAAAATCCCAATCCCTGATCCAACTTCAATTACTAGCGGCAGCAGCCAGAAGTTGACCTGCTATAGCGGATGATCCGGCTGATGAATCATCCAGAACCACTGCAACTGCGAAAGGATAGTCGCTGTTACTGCTAAAACCGGTGAAAAGACTTGAAATTGTTAACTCTCCATTTTCATTAAATCCTTCAGCTGTACCCGTTTTCCCACATACTTCAAGCCCCGGTACCTGCGCGTTAACACCTGTACCACTGCTTACTACCTGGCGCAGCAATTCTGTGAGTTCCTGAGCCAAGCCCGGATCAATCTGTGCCATCAAACTCCCACGCTTGCTGACGTTGGTTTCGACAGCTGAAGGGTAAACCATAGACTCTACCAGGTAAGGTTCTACCATACGTCCGTTATTAGCTATCATTCCTGATATCAAGGCGAGATGCAGGGGGCTGACTGTGATTTTATCTTCACCTGCGGCCTGGCCAATAGCAGCCCAGGTCAGAGCCGGGTCATCTTCTCTCCCAATTAAACATTGACTTTTCGCCAGATGAAAGCGATCCAATTCAATCTTTTGGTTAAATGCCATTTGTTCAGCTGCACTGATTATTCTTTTGGGTCCCAATTTCAAACCCATAAATCCAAAATAATGATTACATGACTGCGTCATGGCAGCTTGTAGGCTGACTTCACCGTGACCCGCATTAATATGAGTTTCGCTCACGCCTCCGGGCATAAGCGGCGTAGTACCCTGGCAAATGACTGTGTCTTCTGTAGAAAAAGGACTTTGCAGTAAAGCTGCTGATGTAATTATTTTAAAAGTAGATCCAGGTACATACTCGCCACTGAAAGCACGATTAAAAAGAGCCGTGTCTGGAATATCCTGCCAGGCTACAACTTTATCAGGGTGCACTGAGGGCGAAGAAACCGAGGCTAAAATTGCTCCGGTCTCATAGTTTAATATTACGGCAGCACCCCGTCTGCCATCCAGCAACGAATAAGCTTTTTTCATCAGGTCGCTACGCAAAGTTAGTATCAGATCGTTGCCCTGCAGACCCTGGCCCAGCAAATCCAACTTAAGCTGATCTGCGAAGGATCTCCCCTCACCCAAAAGTTCATTCTGCCATAAGGACTCGACCGTATAAGCTATGTTATGTGTATAATCCCCGACCACATGTAGCGCAGCCATAGCCAGCAATGGGTCGCTGCTATAGCTCCTGTGTCCGTCTGTATCAGAGTAAGCCAGTTTTTCGCCATCTGCGCTAAAAATCATGCCCGCCTGTGAATAGCGC
Source organism: Oscillospiraceae bacterium (assembly GCA_035647835.1). Classification (GTDB taxonomy): domain Bacteria; phylum Bacillota; class Dethiobacteria; order Dethiobacterales; family Dethiobacteraceae; genus UBA9865. The sequence goes on along the minus strand of DASRMS010000210.1, from coordinate 96 downwards.
TGAGCCAGAGCCGCTCTGTTTTCTCCTGAGGATGCCAATAAAGTTGTTCGCGCACGCTGGCTTTGCAAAACGACTCCTACCGTAAACAGAATAAAC
>DASRMS010000209.1:0-16065 GCA_035647835.1 Oscillospiraceae bacterium | reverse complement strand
GATTCCATGAAGCAGACAGTAGAGGTAATTAAAGAAGCTGGCCTGCGCGACGGCATTAAGATTATTATCGGCGGCGGCCGTGTTAGTGAAGCTGTGATGGAGCATGTGGGCGCTGATGCTTGGGCTGATGATGCTGCACGGGGTGTTCGTTTAACTAAAGAATTACTAGGGTAGGGGGAGACAACATGACGACAAATCCACAAAAGCTGGCAGCTGAACGTGCGGCGCGCATCAAGGCCGCCTACGACTTACAAGAACCAGATCGGGTGCCCTTTACAGGTATGGGCGGTGATGTGGTAGCTTCTTTTGCCGGCATTACCGGCTATCAGTTTAACTTTGACTATGAATTGGCTAATCAGGCAGTCATTAAATATCTTCAAGAGTTTTCTACCGCAGATCAGCCGGTGGGCGCAGGTTCAGCCATTGTTAATAATGTCACCTCGCTTGCTTTCTTGGATTTTCCTGATTTAGCTGCAGGTTTAGCGATCATAGACGGGCCCATTAATGATATTCTGGGTGTCGAGATCGCCCGCTTCCCGGGACGAGAATTGCCCGAAAACAGCAGTTCACAATTTATCGGCAATGCGTACATGAAACCGGAAGAGTACGATCAATTAATTGCCGATCCCCTCAAGTTTTTGTATGAAACAGTGATGACCCGTTCTACAAGAAGTTTAGCGAACCTGGGATCTCCTGCTTCATTGGCAGCCATGGCTCGTTACGGAATGGAAAGGGCCAAAAAAGGAATTGCTTCGCAGAAGTTTGGTCAAGAATTACAACAGTTGGGCTACCCTGGTGGGGCAAGAGGCATGTTTATCGCACCTTTGGATTTTATCGGCGATCAATTGCGTGATATTCCTAACTTAATTAAGGATCTGCGCCGATATCCTGATAAAACTAAAGCTGCGGCGAAAGCAATGCTGGAGCCGCTTTTAAGACTGGCGCTGGGCGCTAAAAACGCAGGTGCAGACCTCGCTTTTATTCCCCTGCATCTTAATGAGTATCTGTCACCAAAACTCTATAATGAGTTTTATTGGCCAACTCTTAAGGAAGGCATCCTACGGATGCTGCAGGAAGGCATGAAATCACAAGTCTTCTTTGAAGGTCGTCACGATCCGCATATGGAGACTATTTTAGAGCTGCCTGCGGGCTGGGGTGCCGGTTACTTCGAAAAGACCGATGTACGCAAAGCCAAAAAACTGTTGCAAGGCCATACCTGTATTATCGGTGGTCTTGATGTGGGTATGGTTATCGCTAGTACTCCTGCCAAGCTCGATGAGTATATTAAAGAGCTTTTAGGTGAAATGATGCCTGGTGGCGGTTTTATTCTTGCTCCTAACGTTGGTAATCTGCCAAGAGAGACTCCGATTGAGAATATTAGAGCCGTCTACGAAGCAGTGGAGAAATATGGTAAGTACTAAAACTGATGGGTTAAATCCCTTTATTGGCTATAGATAAAAAAACCGGAGGTGAATTTCTTAAATGCGTAAAGAGTTGTTAAAGAGTTTTGTCGATATGGACGAGCGAGAAGCGGTAAGGATCGCCAAAGAACTAGTTGAGACCGATGGCGGCCCAGTGGCGGTTTTGGAGACCTGCAAAGAGGCGATGGAAGAGGTTGGCAGACTGTTTGAAGCCGGTGAATATTTCTTATCAGAATTAATTGCTGCCGGTGACATTTTTAACCAGATTATGGCGTTTACCCTACCCAAGCTCCAGCAAGGCGATGTCAGTAGTATTGGCACCATGGTCTTAGGTACTGTTCAAGGTGACGTACACAATATTGGTAAGGACATCTTTAAAGTAATGGCGGAAGCTTCCGGCGTCCATGTCATTGACATTGGCATAGATGTACCGCATGAGAAATTCGTGGAAGCGATCAAAGAGCATCAACCGGACGTCGTCGGGATGTGCTGTTTAATTACTTTGGGTGTGGATTCCATGAAGCAGACAGTAGAGGTAATTAAAGAAGCTGGCCTGCGCGACGGCATTAAGATTATTATCGGCGGCGGCCGTGTTAGTGAAGCTGTGATGGAGCATGTGGGCGCTGATGCTTGGGCTGATGATGCTGCGCGTGGTGTTCGTTTAACTAAAGAATTACTAGGGTAGGGGGAGACAACATGACGACAGATCCACAAAAGCTGGCAGCTGAACGTGCGGCAAGATATAACGCAGCTGTTGAGTTAAAAGAGCCTGATCGGGTACCTTTTACAGGTCTTGGCGGCGATGTAGTAGGCTCTTATGCAGGGATTACCAGCTATGAATATTGTTTTGACTTTGAAAAATCTCACCAGGCCACGCTTAAATATTTAAAAGACTTTCCTAGTGACCAGCCGTTGATTCCCATGACTAGTGTAGCAAATACTGTTTCGTCCTTAGCATTTGTAGATTTCCCTAATGTAGCTTCGCTTGTTTCTAATATAGATGGTCCAACTAATGATGTCCTGGGTGTTAGGTACGGTCGTTTTCCCGGGAGAGAATTAGGCGAAAACAGTAGTCCTCAATTTATCGGCACTGATTATATGCAGCCGGAAGAGTATGATGAATTGATTGCAGATCCCGTAAAGTTTTGTTATGAAAAGATGATACCTCGTACTACCAGGAATTTAGAAGATTTGGGGTCACCTGCAGCTTTGGCTACCATGGCCAGACTCGGTTTAGAGAAGGCTCGGCAGGGAGCAGCCATGCAAAAGTTTATGAGGGAGCTGATGGAATTAGGTTTTCCCCTTTCAGGCATGTCAATGTTTTTAGCTCCCATAGATTTTATTGGCGATTTTCTGCGCGATATTCCTAATCTAATTAAGGATTTACGTAGACGTCCTGATAAAGTTAAGGCTGCAACTGAAGCACTGTTAGAACCCCTTTTAAAACTTGTTTTGCAGGGCAAAAAAACAGGGGTAGAAATGTCCTTTATCCCCTTGCATTTTAATGAGTATCTATCACCAAAGCTTTATCAGGAATTTTACTGGCCGACTCTCAAGCAAGGGATCTTAAGTATGCTTGAGGAGGGTATGAAATCACGAGTTTTCTTTGAGGGTCGTCATGATCCGCACCTAGAGACGATTTTAGACTTACCCGCCGGCTGGGGTATCGGCTTCTTTGAAAAGACTGATATCCGCAGAGCTAAAAAAATGCTAGAAGGACATACCTGCATTATGGGTGGCATTGATACGGGCATGGTTATTGGTAGTAACCCTGCCAAGCTAGATGAGTACATTAAGGAACTTTTGGGCGAAATGATGCCGGGTGGAGGTTTCATTCTTTCTCCCAATGTCAGCAATATGCCACGGGAAACTCCCATTGAGAATATCCGGGCTGTCTACGAAGCTGTGGAGAAGTACGGTAAGTACTAAAGTAAGTATCTTGCTGACAGGGTGGATACATCCTGTCGGCAAGATCACCATCTTCATCAGCGCAAGGCAATCTTTCGGATCTAAAGCGGTACGGCTGTTTTAGATATCGGAGGGGAGTACTCCCTTTTCAGATCTAGATAAAAAACGGAGGTGTAGAGTGTAATGCGTGACCAATTATTAAAGAGTTTCGTGGACATGGAGGAGCTAGAAGCAGTAAGGATTGCCAAAGAATTGGTTGAGACCGATGGCGGCCCAGTAGCCGTTTTGGAAACCTGTAAAGCAGCTATGGAAGAGGTTGGCAGGCTATTTGAAGCTGGTGAGTATTTCTTATCAGAATTAATTGCTGCTGGTGACATCTTTAACCAGATTATGACGTTTACCCTACCGAAGCTTCAGCAGGGCGATGTCAGTAGTATTGGCACCATGGTCTTAGGTACCGTGCAGGGCGACGTACACAACATTGGCAAGGACATTTTTAAAGTAATGGCAGAAGCTTCAGGCATCAAGGTAATTGATATTGGAATTGATGTGCCGCATGAGAAGTTCGTGGAAGCTATCAAGGAGCATCAGCCCGACATCGTTGGGATGTGCTGCTTAATTACCTTGGGTGTGGATTCTATGAAACAGACAGTGGAAGTGATTAAAGAAGCCGGTTTACGCGACGGCATTAAAATTATTATCGGCGGCGGCCGTGTCAGCGAAGCTGTGATGGAGCATGTGGGCGCTGATGCCTGGGCAGATGACGCTGCACGTGGTGTTCGTTTAAGTAAAGAATTATTAGGATAAGAGGTGATATTAGTGGTTAGTCCAGAAATGCAACAATTAGCAAAAGAACGTGCGGCTAGAATGCAGGCAGCTCTTAATTTAAAAGAGCCAGATCGTGTACCCTTTGGAGGTTTAGGCGGCGATGTGATCGCTGGTTATGCCGGCATTAGTGCTTACGAGTACGAATTTGATTTAGAGAAGAATCGTCAGGCGGCACTTAAATGGCTTAAAGATTTCCCAGCTGACAGCCCTACGGGGGGCCTTGGTGGTCTAGATAACCTGACTATGTCTGTTGCCTTTGTAGATTTCCCCGATTTAGCTAATCAGTTTTTCATGGTTAATGGCCCGATGAATGATGCCCTCAACATGAAGTTCGCCCGTTTTCCGGGCCGGCAACTGGATGAATACAGCAGCCGTCAGTTTATCGGCGGCAGTAATATGTCCGCAGACGAGTATGATGCGTTAATCGCCGATCCAGTAAAGTTCAGTTATGAGACAATCCTACCTCGGATCGCTGGCAATTTAGCGGAGCTAGGCTCTCCTGCTTCTTTAGCAGCCATGGCCCGTTTAGGAATAGTCAAAGCTCAACAGGCTGCTGAAATGAGAAAAACAGGGGCAGCTTTAGCGGAATTAGGTTATCCGCAGGGTGGTGGCGGCATGACATTTGCTTTTGCACCACTAGATTATATTGGTGACCATTTGCGTGATCTGCCTAACGTTGTGCTTGATATTCGTAAATACCCCGATAAAGTAAAAGCAGCAACTGAAGCCATTTTAGAAGTATTGCTCAGTTTTTCCCTGCAAGGTAAAGCTGTTGGCGCAACTACTGCGATGTTCCCCTTGCACTTGAATGAGTATCTCTCGCCAAAATTGTATCGGGAATTCTATTGGCCGACCTTAAAAGATTATATCTTGCGTTTAGCCGACGAGGGCATGAAATCAAGGCTATTCTGTGAAGGCTGGCATGATCCGCATCTAGATACATTTTTAGAATTACCCGTTGGCTGGGGCACTGCAGCCTTTGAAAAAACAGATGTACGTGTCGCGAAAAAAGTACTGCATGGTCATACCTGTATCTCGGGCGGTCTGGAAACAGGAGTAATCATTAGCGGCACACCGGCCAAGATTGATGAGTATGTGAAGAGGCTCTTAGGCGACATGATGCCAGGCGGCGGCTTTATTCTAGGCGCCGATGTGGGCAACTTACCACGCAACACACCAATTGAAAACGTCGCTGCCGTCTATGAAGCTGTAGAAAAATACGGTAAATATTAATTAGTACTTTACTGGCGGCTGGCTGGGGGTTAACCCCTGCCAGCATCGTCAGTGTCAGCGTAAAAAGTATTATCCAAGTGTGCTGTAAATCAACACAAATCGAAAAATGGGAGGAAAAAGTATGCGTAAAGAATTACTAAAGAGTTTTGTGGACATGGAAGAGCTAGAGGCAGTAAGGATTGCCAAAGCATTGGTTGAGACCGATGGCGGTCCAGTAGCGGTTTTGGAAACCTGTAAAGAAGCAATGGAAGAGGTTGGCAGGCTTTTTGAAGCTGGTGAGTATTTCTTATCAGAATTAATTGCCGCCGGTGACATTTTTAACCAGATTATGGCGTTTACCCTACCCAAGCTCCAGCAGGGCGATGTCAGCAGTATTGGTACGATGGTCTTAGGTACAGTGCAAGGTGACGTGCACAACATTGGTAAGGACATCTTTAAAGTAATGGCAGAGGCTTCTGGCATCAAGGTAATTGACATTGGTATAGATGTACCGCATGAAAAGTTTGTGGAAGCGATCAAAGAGCATCAGCCGGATATCGTCGGCATGTGCTGCTTAATTACCCTGGGTGTAGATTCCATGAAACAGACTGTAGAAGTGATTAAAGAAGCAGGCCTACGCGACGGCATTAAGATTATTATTGGTGGTGGCCGTGTCAGCGAAGCTGTGATGGAACATGTCGGTGCTGATGCTTGGGCAGACGATGCCGCTCGTGGTGTTCGTTTAAGTAAAGAATTACTAGCGTAAGGAGGGAAAATAATGGTTAGTCCTGAAATGCAAAAATTAGCACAAGAACGTGCAGCTAGAATGCAAGCAGCTCTTGATTTAAAAGAGCCTGATCGTGTACCGTTTGGAGGGTTAGGCGGCGATGTGATAGCTGCTTATGCCGGAATTAGCGCTTATGAATATGAATTTGATTTCGATAAAAACCGTCAGGCGGCTATTAAATGGCTTAAAGATTTCCCAGCTGATAATCCCACAGGCGGCATTGGTGGTTTAGACAATCTTGCCATGTCAGTATCCTTTGTGGACTTTCCTGACTTAGCTAATCAATTCTTCATGGTTAACGGCCCCATGAATGATGCCCTCAACATGAAGTTCGCTCGTTTTCCGGGCCGGCAGCTGAATGAATACAGCAGCCGACAGTTTATTGGGGGCAGCAATATGTCCGCAGATGAGTATGACGCTTTAATAGCCGATCCGGTAAAGTTCAGCTACGAGACAATTCTACCTCGGATCGCCGGCAATTTAGCGGAGCTAGGCTCTCCTGCTTCTTTAGCAGCCATGGCCCGTTTAGGAATAGTCAAAGCTCAACAGGCTGCTGAAATGAGAAAGACTGGTGCGGCTTTAGCGGAATTAGGTTATCCGCAGGGTGGCGGTTCAACCTTCGCTTTTGCGCCTCTAGATTATATTGGGGACCATTTACGTGATCTACCTAACGTTGTGCTTGATATCCGCAAGTGCCCCGACAAAGTAAAAGCGGCAGCTGAAGCCATTTTAGAAGTATTATTTAAATTCACGATGCAGGGCAAAGCTGTAGGTGCCAAAACTGCCGGTTTCCCGCTGCATTTGAATGAGTATCTCTCGCCAAAACTGTACAGAGAATTCTATTGGCCGACGCTAAAAGATTACATCTTACGTTTAGGTGAAGAAGGAATGAAATCCCGGTTATTCTGTGAAGGCTGGCATGATCCACATCTGGATACTTTCTTAGAACTACCTGCCGGTTGGGGAACAGCTGCCTTTGAAAAGACAGATGTGCGTAAAGCGAAAAAAATGCTGCAGGGTCATACCTGTATTTCAGGCGGTCTGGAAACAGGCGTGATTATTAGCGGTACGCCGGCTAAAATTGATGAGTTTGTTAAGAGGCTCTTAGGCGACATGATGCCAGGCGGCGGCTTTATTCTCGGCGCCGATGTCGGCAACTTGCCGCGCAACACACCAATTGAGAACATTCAAGCAGTCTATGAGGCTGTAGAAAAATACGGTAAGTATTAAATTGTCTTTAACTGGCAGCTGACAGGGGAAGTCCCTGTCAGCATGGCCGGTTATTCAGCGTCAATGGGTGTAATATAACCCTTCTTTGAGACATAACATTGTAATGCTATTCAGATTAAAAAAACTTGGAGGTGACACGCATGCGAGAAGAATTGTTGAAAAGTTTCGTCGACATGGACGAGCAAGAGGCAGTAAGGATTGCTAAAGAACTAGTTGAGACCGATGGCGGCGCAGTAGCGGTTTTGGAAACCTGTAAAGAAGCCATGGAAGAGGTAGGCAGGCTATTTGAAGCTGGTGAGTATTTCTTATCAGAGCTAATTGCTGCCGGCGACATTTTTAACCAGATTATGGCGTTTACCCTACCGCAGCTCCAGCAGGGCGACGTCAGCAGTATTGGTACGATGGTTTTAGGTACAGTACAAGGTGACGTGCACAACATTGGTAAGGACATCTTTAAAGTAATGGCAGAAGCTTCTGGCATCAATGTAATTGATATCGGCATTGATGTACCGCATGAAAAGTTTGTGGAAGCTATCAAAGAGCATCAGCCGGACATCGTCGGCATGTGCTGCTTGATTACCCTCGGTGTGGATTCCATGAAACAGACTGTAGAAGTGATTAAAGAAGCAGGCCTGCGCGATGGCATTAAGATTATTATCGGTGGTGGCCGTGTCAGCGAAGCTGTGATGGAACATGTGGGCGCTGATGCTTGGGCAGACGATGCCGCTCGTGGTGTTCGTTTAAGTAAAGAATTACTAGCGTAAGGAGGGAAAATAATGGTTAGTCCTGAAATGCAAAAATTAGCACAAGAACGTGCAGCAAGAATGAAAGCGGTTAATGATTTAAAAGAACCTGATCGCGTACCGTTTGGAGGTTTGGGCGGCGACATTATTGCTGAATATGCCGGCATCTCCAGTTATGAATACAACTTTGATTTTGATAAAAACCGCCAAGCCATTATAAAATGGAACACAGACTTCCCTGCGGATAGTCCCCAAGGCGGCGTTGGTGGGTTAGATAACCTATCACTGTCGGTAGCCTTTGTTGATTTTCCGGATTTGGCCAATAGCATTTTTATGCTTAATGGTCCTATGAATGATGTACTGGACATGAAGTTCGCTCGTTTTCCGGGCAGGCAGCTTGACGAGGACAGCAGCCAGCAGTTTATCGGTGGCAAAAATATGGAACCGGAAGAGTACGATGCTTTAATCGCTGATCCGCAGAAGTTTGCTTTTGAGACGATTCTGCCCCGCATCAGCGGCAACTTAAAAGATATGAGTTCACCGACTGCTTTGGCAGCCATGGCTCGTTTAGGGATAGTAAAAACTCAACAGGGTTTTGAAATGATGAAAACTGGGCAAGCTCTGGCGGAATTAGGTTTTCCACAAGGCGGTGGCTTTGGTTTTGCTTTTGCTCCCCTAGACTATATCGGTGACCATTTACGTGATCTGCCTAATGTCGTACTTGATATCCGTAAATACCCAGATAAAGTAAAAGCCGCAACTCAATCAATCTTAGAAGTTTTATTTAAGATGTGTATGCAGAATGTGTATGCGGAGACTATCATGTTCCCCTTGCACTTGAATGAGTATCTCTCTCCGAAGCTGTATAATGAATTCTATTGGCCAACACTAAAGGAATTCATCCTGCGGTTAGCTGAGAATGGGAAAAAATCCCGCTTATTCTGCGAAGGCTGGCATGACCCCCATCTGGAGACCTTCTTAGAATTACCAGTTGGCTGGGGCGGTGCGATGTTTGAAAAAACAGATGTTCGTGTCGCGAAAAAGGTACTACAAGGTCATACCGTTATTCAGGGCGGTATTGATGTCGGCGTCATTATTAGTGGCACTCCCGCTAAAATTGATGAGTACATTAAGGCCCTCTTGGGTGACATGATGCCGGGTGGCGGTTATATCGTTGGTCCTAACGTAGGCAACTTGCCGCGCAACACACCAATGGAAAACGTAGCTGCCGTTTATGAGGCTGTAGAAAAATACGGTAAGTATTAATTTTGTACAACTGACAGGGGATAAGTCCCCTGTCAGTTGTATAAGATGTTAGCTGTCAGCTGGCGTTAGATATCAAGGCACCCTGTTAACTGTAAAATAGTATAGCAAATATATCTTATATTAAATTAGCAGCTGACAGGGGATAAGTCCTCTGTCATTTTATACCATGTTGCGCCATGCCAGGAAGATAGCTGATCTGTCGGATTTAAAAGTATACAGTTACGTAGAGATGTCCCAAGATAATATTCATGTGAAACTCCTAGTGAAAATATCAGGACTATCTACGAAACTGTGGAAAAATTCTCTTTTCCGGGTGCAGATAAAAAACGGAGGTGGAATTTTAATGCGAGAAGAGCTATTAAAGAGTTTTGTCGACATGGAAGAGGTCGAAGCTGTCAGAATTGCCAAAGAATTGGTTGAGACCGATGGCGGTCCAGTAGCGGTTTTGGAGACCTGCAAAGAGGCCATGGAAGAGGTTGGCAGGCTATTTGAAGCTGGTGAGTATTTCTTATCAGAATTAATTGCTGCCGGTGACATATTTAACCAAATTATGGCGTTTACCCTACCAAAGCTCCAGCAAGGCGACGTCAGCAGTATTGGTACGATGGTCTTAGGTACAGTACAAGGTGACGTGCACAACATTGGCAAGGATATTTTTAAAGTAATGGCCGAAGCCTCTGGCATCAAAGTAATCGACATTGGCATTGATGTACCGCATGAACAGTTTGTGGAAGCGATCAAGGAGCATCAGCCGGACATCGTCGGTATGTGCTGCTTAATTACCTTGGGTGTGGATTCCATGAAGCAGACAGTGGAAGTGATTAAAGAAGCTGGCCTACGCGACGGCATTAAAATTATTATTGGCGGCGGCCGTGTCAGCGAAGCCGTGATGGAGCATGTGGGCGCTGATGCCTGGGCAGACGATGCTGCTCGCGGTGTTCGCTTAAGTAAAGAATTACTAGGATAGGGGGTGACAAAATGGTTAGTCCCGAAATGCAAAAATTAGCAGAACAACGTGCAGCCAGAATGCAGGCGGCTATCGAATTGAAAGAGCCTGATCGTGTGCCGTTTGGAGGGTTAGGCGGCGATGTGATAGCCGCTTATGCCGGTATTACTGCTCATGAGTATGAGTTCGATTTTGAAAAAAACCGTGCTGCTGCCATCAAATGGCTTAAAGACTTCCCCGCTGATAGTTCCACCGGGGGCATTGGCGGGTTAGATAATCTAGCCATGTCAGTGTCGTTCGTCGATTTTCCGGATCTAGCTAACCAGTTTTTTATGGTTAACGGACTGATGAATGATGCCCTTAATATGAAGTTTGCCCGTTTCCCGGGCAGACAGCTGGATGAAAACAGCAGCCGACAGTTTATTGGTGGCAGTAATATGTCGGCAGACGAGTATGATGAGTTAATTGCTAATCCGCAGAAGTTCAGTTACGAGAAAATTCTGCCTCGTATTGCTCTCAATTTGCAGGATCTAGGCTCACCTGCTTCATTGGCAGCTATGGCCCGTTTAGGTATGGTAAAAGCTAAACAGGCCGCAGAAATGAAGAAAACAGGGGAGGCTATAGCGGCACTAGGTTATCCACGGGGCGGCGGTATGACCTATGCTTTTGCACCGCTGGATTATATCGGTGACCACTTACGTGATCTTCCCAATGTGGTGCTTGATATCCGCAAATACCCCGATAAAGTAAAAGCAGCAACTAAAGCTATTTTAGAGGTTTTACTCAAGTTTACGCTGCAGGGCAAAGCTGCAGGTGCAAAAACTGCCAGTTTCCCGCTGCATTTGAATGAGTATCTCTCTCCCAAACTGTATAGAGAATTCTATTGGCCGACGCTAAAAGAATATATCTTGCGTGTACGTGAAGAGGGCATGAATTCGCGTTTATTCTGCGAAGGTTGGCACGATCCGCATCTGGAAACCTTTTTAGAACTGCCTGCCGGTTGGGGATTTGCGGCCTTTGAAAAAACAGATGTACGTGACGCGAAAAAGGTACTGCAGGGTCACACCTGTATTTCAGGTGGTATTGATGTCGGCGTCATCATTAGCAGTACTCCTGCTAAAATTGATGAGTACATTAAGGCCCTTTTGGGCGACATGATGCCTGGCGGCGGCTATATTCTTGGCACCAATGTTGGTAACCTGCCGCGCAACACACCAATCGAAAACATCCATGCCGTCTACGAGGCCGTAGAAAAATACGGTAAGTATTAAGCTGTAGTGAATAACAGTTGAGAGGGATAGTTTCCCTCTCAACTAGTACCCTTGTGCATGACATAACAGCGTTTTACTATTAGAAAAGGAGTGATAAAATGGTTAGTCCAGAAATGCAAAAATTAGCAGCAGAACGTGCAGCGAGAATGCAGGCGGCTAATGATTTAAAGGAGCCTGATCGCGTTCCGTTTAGAGGTTTAGGCGGAGATGTTGTTGCCGCTTTTGCAGGAATTACCGCTTATGAGTATGAGTTTGATTTTGCAAAAAGTCGTGAAGCGGCGCTTAAATGGCTTAAAGAATTCCCCAGTGATAGTCCAATGATGGGTGCAGGTGGTTTAGACTTACTACCTATGGCGGTAGCATTTTCAGATTTCCCCGACTTAGCTGGTGGCTTTATGACAGTTAATGGACCTATGAATGATATCCTTAAAATGAAGTTTGGTCGTTTTCCAGGCAGAGAACTGGACGAATACAGCAGTAAGCAATTTATTGGCAGAAGTAATATGGGGCCGGAAGAGTATGATGAGTTAATAGCCAATCCGCAAAAATTTTCCTATGAAAAAGTACTCCCTCGTCTCAGCGATAATTTTAAAGATATGAGTTCACCTACTGCTTTGGCTACCTTGGCTCGTGCAGGCCTGGAAAGAGTCAGACAGGGTGCAGAAATGGCAAAAACAGTACAATCACAAATGGAATTAGGCTTTCCCTTTGGCCCCGGTGGCGGTCTCTCTTATGCTCCGCTAGATTATATTGGTGACCACCTGCGTGATATCCCCAATACAGTAATGGATTTGCGCAGATATCCGGATAAGGTTAAAGCGGCCGCAGAATCTATCTTAGAAGTCTTGTTTAAGATGGCAACAGCAAATAAAAATGCTAAAAGCATTACTTACCCTCTCCACCTGAATGAGTATCTCTCTCCTAAACTGTATCAGGAATTCTATTGGCCAACCCTGAGATCGTTTATCCTGCGTCTGGCTGAGAAGGGGATTAGGGCCGGTATGTTCTGTGAGGGCTGGCATGATCCTCATCTGGAAACTGTTCTGGATTTACCTGCCGGTTGGGGTTCTTGCTCCTTTGAAAAAACAGATGTACGTAAAGCTAAAGAAGTGCTGAAGGGTCATACCTGTATTTCTGGCGGCATTGATGTCGGTGTTATCATTAGTGGTACTCCGGCAATAATTGATGAGTACATTAAAAAGCTACTTGATGACATGATGCCGGGTGGCGGTTATATCCTTGGGCCTAACGTGGGCAACTTACCCCGCAACACACCACTGGAAAATGTCCATGCAGTCTATGAGGCTGTAGAAAAATACGGTAAGTATTAATCTTTATTTAACTGACAGGGGAGATCTCCCCTGTCAGTTAAATTACGTTATACAAGGAATACAGCAGCTTGATCAGACATAAAGTATACTGGTGAAGATTGACAGACAGTAAACAGCTCACTTAGTGCAGAAAGAGTTATTTGAAAATTCCGTCAACGCGTTTAAGCTGCAGTTGTTTAGATTATGTGATGCTGATGTTAGGCTTACGAAGCAGCACGTGGTGTCGTTTAAATAAAGAATCTTGGTCAAGGGGTGAAGAAAATGATTAATCCGGAAGCAAAAAAACTGGCACAAGAACGCGATGCAAGAATGAAAGCAGCTATTGCATTAAAAGAGCCTGACTGGGTTCCCTTTATGGGGTTGGGCGGTGATGTCGTGGCAGCTTACGCCGGTTTCACTAGTTACGAGTTTAATTTTGATTATGAGAAAGCACACCAGGCCACCATAAAGTATCTCAAGGACTTTCCCAGTGATCGGGCGATGGCAGGTATGTCGTCTTTAGGCAACTTGGTTATGACTCTGGGTTTTCTGGATTTTCCCGACTTGGCAAATAGTTTTTTCATGGTTAACGGCCCGATGAATGATATTTTAAAGGTGAAGTACTGTCGTTTTCCTGGCCGGGAGCTGCCAGAAAACAGCAGCCCGCAGTTTATTGGCGGTACTTATATGCAGCCAGAAGAGTACGATGAATTAATTGCGGATCCAGTTAAGTTCAGCTACGAAAAAATACTCCCCCGTACAATTACCACACTGCAGGAGTTGGGTTCCCCTACTGCCTTGGCTGCCATGGCTCGTTTTGGCCTGGAGATAGCTAAACAGAGGGCAGCTATGATGCGACTAGCACAGGACCTAGCTGCTTTAGGTTATGCCTCTTCTTCTTTTGGGGCTTTTGCTTGTGCTCCCCTCGACTATATAGGTGACCAACTCCGCGATATCCCGAATTTAATTCTGGATTTACGCAGATATCCAGATAAAATAAAAGCGGCGACCAGGTCTTTACTGGAAACTTTATTAAGTTTAACTTTACAGAGCAAGGCAATTGGTGCAGATAGTGCCATGTTCCCCCTGCATTTGAATGAATATCTCTCACCAGAACTATACAAGGAATTTTATTGGCCTACCTTAAAAGAATATGTTTTGCGTTTACGTGAGGAAGGTATTAGATCACAAATATTCTTTGAAGGTCGTCATGATGCACATCTGGATACTATTTTAGAACTGCCTGCTGGTTGGGGCTCTGCTTATTTTGAAAAGACGGATGTGCGTAAAGCGAAGAAATTGCTGCAAGGCCATACCTGTATTATGGGTGGTATTGATGTTGGTGTGGTGATTAGTAGTACACCAGCTAAAATCGATGAATATATTAAGGAGCTTTTAGGTGATATGATGCCGGGTGGTGGCTTTATCCTGTGCGCCAATGTTAACAACTTGCCTCGCGAGACTCCCGTGGAAAACATCAGAGCAGTCTATGAGGCTGTAGAAAAATACGGTAAGTACTAAATGTTAATAAATAGTAGGCCCTGCTGTTAGCCAGTGGAGAAGATGTAATATAATTGCTCTTTTTGAGATGACAGTGTAATGCTGATCATGATATTAAGAAAACAGGGGTGAAAGATATGCGTAAAGAATTACTAAAAAGTTTTGTGGACATGGATGAGCAGGAAGCAGTAAGAATTGCCAAGGAATTGGCAGCGACTGAGAATGGAGCAGCAGTAGTTTTGGCCGTTTGCCAAGAAGCGATGGAAGAGGTTGGCAGGTTGTTTGAAGCTGGTGAGTATTTCTTGTCTGAATTAATTGCTGCCGGCGACATTTTTAATCAGATTATGGAATTTACCCTGCCGAAGCTGCAGCAAGGTGATCTGAGTAATATTGGTACCATGGTTTTAGGTACCGTGCAGGGGGACGTACACAACATTGGTAAAGACATCTACAAAGTTATGGCAGAAGCGGCGGGCATCAAGGTAATTGATATCGGTATTGATGTACCGCATGAGAAGTTCGTAGAAGCTATTAAGGAGCACCAGCCAGACTTAGTAGGCATGTGCTGCTTAATTACTTTAGGTGTGGATTCCATGAAGCAGACAGTCGAAGTGATTAAAGAGGCCGGCCTGCGTGATGGTATTAAGATTATCATCGGCGGCGGCCGCGTGAGTGAAGCTGTGATGGAGCATGTAGGAGCTGATGCCTGGGCTGATGATGCTGCGCGTGGTGTTCGTTTAAGTAAAGAATTACTGGGATAAGGGGTGAACAAAATGATTAGTCCAGAAGCCAAAAAATTAGCAGAAGAACGTGCCGCTAGAATGCAAGCGGCAGTTGAGCTAAAGGAGCCAGATCGTGTACCGTTTACAGGCGTAGGCGGAGATGTGATCCCTGCCTACGCCGGGATTTCCGCCTATGAATATGAGTTTGATTTCGAAAAAAACCGTCAGGCAGCAATAAAGTGGTTCACAGACTTTCCCAGTGATAGTGCACCAAGGGCAGGTATTACTGGGATAGGCTGCCGAGTTATGCCGGTAGCCTTTGCGGATTTTCCCGATTTAGCTGACAGTTTCGGTTCAATTAACGGACCAATGAATGATATCCTCAAGATGAATTTCGCTCGTTTTCCGGGCAGGGAATTGGGTGAAGAGAGCAGCCCGCAATTTATCGGCTGCTGCAATATGACACCTGATGAGTATGATCAGTTAATTGCCGATCCGGTGAGGTTCAATTTTGAAAAAATAGTACCGCGCATTGCCGGCAATTTAAAGGACCTAGGATCGCCAACAGCCCTGGCAACCATGGCTCGTTTAGGAATGGAAAAAGCCAGACAGAACGTGGAAATGGCAAAAACCATTCAGGCTCTCAAGCAATTAGGTTATTCATTTGGTGCCAGAGGTTCATGTTTAGCACCTCTGGATTATATTGGTGACCAGCTGCGAGATATTCCCAACTTGATTCTAGATTTGCGCCGGTATCCGGATAAGGTTAAAGCTGCTGCGGAAGCTTTAACAGAGCCGCTGTTGAGAATTGCCTTGAGGTCTAAAGAGGTGGGAGCAAAGGAAGTCTTTATTCCGCTGCACTTGAATGAATATCTTTCGCCTAAACAATATAACGAGTTTTATTGGCCGACCTTAAAAGAG
>DASRMS010000208.1:0-27603 GCA_035647835.1 Oscillospiraceae bacterium | reverse complement strand
TCACGTTCATCCACAGAAATATCGTCTTCCGTGCCACCAATTTTGCCAAGTTCCCCCTCAATCGAAGCACCCATGGCATGTGCCACCTCAGCCACTCTGCGGGTTAAGGCAATATTTTCTGCTAGGGAGTATTTAGAACCGTCGAACATCACTGACGTAAAACCATGTTTAAGACAGAGCATGGTCTGTTCGAAGCTGGTACCGTGATCCAGATGTAAGACAATGGGCACAGTACTGGAAGCAACTGCCGCCTGCACCATGGCTGTGATGTAGCGAATGCCCGCATATTTAAGGGCACCTTGACTAGCTTGTAAAATTACTGGTGATTTTTCTTCTTCGGCAGCTTCCACAATCGCCTGGACTATTTCCATGTTATTAGTATTAAAGGCACCGACGGCATAATTACCTAGTTTTGCTGCTGTGAGTACTTCTTTCAGGGTGACAAATGGCATTTTGTTATGCTTCCTCCTTAAAGAGGCTGTTTAATGCTGCTGAGCAGTATTAACAGCCAGATAACAGTTGAATTTTTATTTAGATTTAGGCGCTTACCGCACGTAGCTGTCTAGCTATGGTAGCTTTAAGTTCTTCAATATCAAATGGCTTGGAAATACAATCAGCAGCCCCGCGGCGGTGCGCTTCTTTCAACACTTCTAATTCCTCATAAGCTGTCATGATCAGTACGATAATTTGTGGTGCAACTTTTTTAATGAGAGTTAAGGTATCCAAACCATCAATGCCCGACATTTTCATGTCGAGTAGGACTAAATCAATCGAGTTCTGCTGTACTAAAACAACAGCTTCATCCCCACTAGCTGCCGTAATGACATCATAACCGGCACTCTGTAAAACTTCCTGTAATAATTTTCGAATACCAACTCGATCATCAACGACCATGATTGTAGCAGACACACTTTCTACCTCTCATTCTTATCCATCTTATGGATATATTCTCTCTAGGGAAGTAGAATCCTGCTTGCTGACAATCTTTTGTAAAAACGGCAAATACTCTACTTTGAGAACCAACGACGCACACCGGCAAAAACAGAGGAGAACCAATCTAACATGCGACGCGTACGTGATTTACGGATGCGGAAGAACATAGCTAGACCTCCTTTTGCGTATGCTTATGACTCAGTGCTACTTTTTCCTCTTTAGATCAGCATTATGCAAAAGAGACGAAGGTCAAAAAAGCAAAAAAGCGTGCTTGTCGACCTACAGCACGCTTTTCGTTCACACTAAAATGCAAATGACTATTCCTCGTCCGGATGAATAGCTTCCACTGGACAAACTTCTGCACAGGCACCACAATCAATACATAGTTCTGGATCAATATGGTATTTTTCAGCACCTTCAGAAATTGCATCAACAGGACATTCAGGTTCGCAAGAACCGCAAGAAATACATTCATCATTAATTACATGAGCCATCTGGACACTTCCTTTCATACTAGTTATACACTAATCTTTTTACCACACAACCACTAATATTACAACTGTATTTGACATTATTTTATTTTTTGTTCACATGATACTGTAAGGCAGCCTTGATTAAATCGCGAAATAGCGGATGGGCACGATTAGGTCTGGATTTAAATTCGGGATGAAATTGGGTGGCGACAAACCAAGGATGATCGGCTAGCTCAATCATTTCCACTAAATGATCATCAGGAGAAATTCCACTCATCACCAAGCCATTTTGTGCCAGGCGTTCGCGAAAATGATTATTAAGTTCATAACGGTGGCGGTGACGTTCATAAATGAGTTCTTCGCCATAGGCTTGTGCGGCCTTGGTCTCCGCTGTAAGCTTACAGGGATAAAGTCCTAAACGCATCGTACCGCCTAGATCTTCAATCTCCTTTTGCTCGGGTAGCAAATCAATGACAGGATGTGTTGTCTCTGGGTTAATTTCGGTAGTATGCGCATCCTCCCAGTGGCAGACATGGCGAGCAAACTCAATGGTGGCACAATGCATGCCTAAACAGATCCCCAAATAGGGTATTTTCTGCTCACGCGCATAGCTGGTAGCCGCAATTTTGCCTTCAATCCCACGATCGCCAAAACCACCGGGTACGATAATCCCATCTACATCAGCTAACAAAGCTGCCGCTCCCTGTTCCTCCACATCTTCTGCCTGGATCCAGCGAATCTCTACCTCACAGTTGTTTTCATAACCGCCATGAGTCAGAGCTTCTGCTACACTCAAGTAGGCGTCACGGAGGGAAACATATTTGCCGACTAAACCAATTGTCACTCGCTGCTCTAGATTTTTAATCCGCTGCACTAAATGCTTCCAGTCGCTTAAATCACAGTTTACATCATCTAAACCCAGCTGCTTTACAACTATTTCGTCCATACCTTCTTTATGCAGCAGCAGCGGCACTTCATAAATTGAATCAGCATCATTGTTTTCAATCACGCCACCGGGAGTAATATCGCAAAAGAGGGCAATTTTATCTTTCAGCTCTTGGGTCAAAGGTCTTTCTGTGCGACAAACAATAATGTCTGGTTGAATACCAATCGAACGCAATTCCTTAACAGAATGCTGCGTTGGTTTAGTTTTTAATTCACCCGATTTAGTTAAGTAAGGAATTAAGGTGACGTGAATATACATCACATTTTCACGGCCGACATCACTTTTCCACTGCCGGATTGCTTCTAAAAAGGGTAGGCTTTCTATATCACCAACCGTACCGCCAATTTCAGTAATCACCACATCAACATCAGTATGTTGTGCAGCACGTTCAATACGGGCTTTAATTTCATTGGTGATGTGTGGAATTACCTGAATAGTACCGCCTAAAAAGTCACCTTTTCTTTCTTTACTGATTACAGACCAGTAAATCTTTCCTGTGGTGACGTTAGAGCTTTTGTTTAAGTTTATGTCGATGAAGCGTTCGTAGTGACCAAGGTCCAAATCAGATTCGGCCCCGTCATCTGTGACAAATACTTCGCCATGCTGGTAAGGACTCATGGTGCCCGGATCGAAGTTAATATACGGATCAAATTTCTGGATTGTTACCTTGAGGCCTCTGCTTTTCAGCAAACACCCCAATGAGGCAGCCGTAATGCCCTTCCCCAAAGAAGACACCACGCCACCGGTAACAAAGATATACTTTGTGCCCATGATTTTATCTGTTCACCCTTTCCCCATCCGATCGTCGCGTGATCGTCGCGCCTTGGCGTTTGCAACGGACGTAGTGTTGTGTTTTTTTCAAACATATTATTAAATACTACTTTATTATAGGAACTCCTGTTTTTTGCAGCAAAATCCTCTTTTTAAGTTGTGTTATTATCCATAAATTATTTATGAGTACTACATACAAGCTAGCCTTGTTGGTAGGCTCAGGCAAAGGCCAGGATCATCTCACGAATTACTTTAGCCGCCAACATCGCGGTAATTCCTGC
This sequence comes from Oscillospiraceae bacterium, assembly GCA_035647835.1. Lineage (GTDB taxonomy): Bacteria > Bacillota > Dethiobacteria > Dethiobacterales > Dethiobacteraceae > UBA9865. The sequence goes on along the minus strand of DASRMS010000208.1, from coordinate 24,199 downwards.
CGGATCATAGGCAGGTGAGACTTCCACTAAATCCATGCCTACCACGTTTAAGGTTGAGAGCAGGCTGACCACGGTTAATAATTCTGCTGCTGTGATCCCGCCTGGCTCTGGAGTACCTGTCCCTGGGGCATAAGCTGGATCAACTACATCTATATCTAAAGAAAGATAGACAGGACAATTTGTCAGCTGCGGCAGCACCTGGCGCACTGCTTCCAACACATTATATGGGTAAAAGTGGGTATGCTGGTTGGCATAGGCAAGCTCCTCTGCCGTGGCAGAACGTATGCCAAATTGAAAGAGCTCCAGCCCCAATTCTTGGTGGGCGTGGTACATCACCGCAGCATGGGAGTCAGCTTCACCTAAATAATCTGTCCGCAAATCCGCATGTGCATCTAGATGCAGCACGACCAGATTTTTGTGGTGCTGGGCTGCCGCTCGCAGGGCGCCTAAACTGATTAAATGCTCGCCGCCCATGAGCAGCGGAAATTTTTGTTCGGCAAAAATAGCAGCTGTGGCCGCTTCAATTAACTGCAGGGAGCGTTTTGTATTACCGATCGGCAGTAAAATGTCACCGGCATCATAGAAACTAGCGTCACGTAAATCTTTGCCGGCAGCCAGGCTGTATTCCTCCAGTCCTGGTGAAGCAGCCCGGATAGCCTGCGGGCCGCCGCGCGAACCGGGGCGAAAAGATACCGTGAAATCCATGGGTGCACCTACTAATACCAGGCGGCTGTCCTGATAATTATCACTGGAGGCTAAATAGCGGCCGCCTTGCTCACACCATGCCTGCAGGGACTTCATTTCTTTTGCTCCACCAGTTCACGCACAAAATTTGGCAAAGCGAAAGCACCTTGATGCACAGCATAATTATAATATTTTGTTTGCACAGGCTTCTCTTGGCAAGCAAGCGGGTCATAACATTTAGAAGCTGCTGTAAAACTCCACAGGCCGCTGGGATATGTGGGCACGCTGGCTAAATAGAGCTTGGTAAGAGGGAAGACATGCTGCAGATGCCGATTAACATCGGCGATTAAGTCACGGTTAAAGAAAGGTGATTCTGTTTGGGCGACCATCAGTCCGTCCTTCTTCAAAGCACGATAGACATCTTGGTAAAATTCCGCAGTAAATAACCCCACTGCTGGACCAACCGGTTCTGTAGAATCGATCAAAATAACATCATATTGCCCCACTGCCTGCTTGATATGATTGATACCATCAGCAATTAAGACATTTACCCTGGGGTCACTGAGTCCGGAGGCAATGGTCGGCAGATACTTTTTCGCAGCTTCCACCACAGCTTCATCAATTTCCACTAAAGTAGCTGTTTCTACCGTATCATACTTGATAACTTCACGAATCACGCCGCCATCTCCACCACCAACGACTAAAACATGCTGTGGCCGCGGATGAGCCTGCATCGCGATGTGAGTCAACATTTCATGGTAAACAAACTCATCCTTTTCTGTGGTCATCACCATGCCGTCCAGCACAAGCATTTTGCCAAACTGCAGTGTGTCGATAACCGCCAGATCTTGATATGGTGTTTTAAAATGACAAAGTGTTTCCTGAAGCAGACAAGTAATACCTAAATGGGGGGTTTGTTTTTCGGTATACCATAATTCCATGGCACAATTCCCTTCCTGTCCTAAGTTTTAATACCAAAGTGTAACTGCAGCTAAAGCACACCCAATGGACTCCACAGTATGCTCCACACCACGGATATCTGTTTTTACCAAGGGCATCCCGCGACGGGCAAAAGCATCTGCCAGCATCGAGGCAATTTTAGCTTCTGCTTCTTCCTTGCTGCACGTGCCGGAATACTCCATGATGACGCCAAAAGTATCTGAGGAAAAGCCAACGCCCACTGCCGCAGCAATTTTAAGGCCTGGTTGATCACAGGTCATCGCACCATAAGCAGTCGGTACGAGCGAACCAGGAGGTAAAAATAAATCCTGATCTTGTTGGGCGGACGGTGGTAAAATACTAGAAATTCGTACCAGGTTAACGTTGCCAATACCAGCTTCTAGTAAGGCATTATCAAATGCTGTCAGTTTATGGTTGCCCTCAGCAGCAGCAGCCACGATTTTAAACTTCTTTGGTGTGGGTAACATATAAATAGCCTCCTTTTATCAAAGGTATACGCTTCTAGTGTTGCCCAATTGAGCCGGTCAATGTGCTTTTTTAGGCATACCGAAAGCATTATACCACATCTTACCGGGGATGCAAATAATTACTCAGCACTTGCCAGCGATTCGTGATATAATTATTTAAGTTTAAAAATCTTTCGACAAAGTAGGTGACGGTATGCGCCGTGTTACCCGTTTTGTGCTAATCACAGCAGTAGTTGTGTTCTTACTTAGCGTGGGGGCCATGGGTTTTTTGGCGGCCACAGTTACCGGCATGGGCGAAATCCCTGATGTACAAACACCACTAACCAGCACCTTCTACGATTATGAAGGTAATGTCCTGGCAACACGTTTTGAGCAGAACCGCTTCGAAGTACCGCTGGATAAAATGCCGAAATATCTACCTGAAGCCTTCATTGCCATTGAAGATCATCGTTTTTATGATCACTTTGGTCTGGATCTTGTCGGTCTGGCGCGCGCCATGCTGCGTAATTTACGTGCCGGACGCATTGTGGAAGGCGGCAGCACCATTACCCAGCAATTGGCTAAAAATTTATTCCTCACGCATGAACAAACAATGACGCGTAAACTACAGGAAATGTTGTTAACAATTCAGTTGGAGCGAAAATTTTCCAAAGATGAAATCTTGGAAAAGTATTTAAATACAATTTACTTCGGTCATAGTGCCTATGGGGTAGAAGCAGCAGCACGTACCTATTATAATAAATCGGTCCAGGATTTAACGCTGGCGGAAGCAGCTTTGATGGCCGGCATTACCCGCGGACCTGCTTATTACTCACCCTATAATAGTGAAGAGACGCGGGCAGCGGCGTTTAAACGACAGAATACCATCCTCACCCGCATGGTAGATGAAGGTTTTATTGAAGAGCAGGAAAAGAAAGAGGCTTTAGCACAAGAATTAGTCTTTGAAGGCCGTGACCAGCTCAAAGCCGATAAACAATTTGGTGCCTATTATATAGACTACCTCATAAATAATGAGATTATGGCCAAGATTACAGACTATACCACTGACCCGCAAATCATTTATCGCGGCGGTCTGCATATTTATACCACCTTGGATAATCAGCTGCAGCAAATCGCAGAAGAGGTCTTTGCGAATCCAGGCTTTTTGCCGGAGACAGTCAAGAATGACCAAGGTGAAGATGTACCGCTGCAGGCAGCTTTGGTGGCCCTAGACCCCGCAGATGGTTCCATCCGGGCCCTCGTCGGCGGGCGCAACTTCCAAAAAAGTCAATTTAACCGCGCTGTCAACAAGCGTTCACCTGGCTCTTCCTTTAAACCTTTTACCTACGCTGCCGCCTTAGAGCAAGGCGGTTATACGGCAGCCACAATCCGTGAAAGTGGACCGGTAAGCTACAAAATCCCCGGCAATGCTGAACCTTATCAACCTACAGAATACGGCGAACGTTATTATGGCAGTTTACGGCTGCGCGAAGCTATTGCCCGCTCCAGTAATATTGTCGCTGTCAAAATCAATGAGGAAATCAGTCCCGCTAAGACAGTGGATTTAGCCCACCGTGTGGGCATTACCAGCAAACTGGATCCCGTGCTTTCACTGCCCCTGGGCTCCTCAGAAGTGACACCATTAGAGATGGCCGTTGGCTACGCCACTTTTGCTAACCAAGGGATGAAAGTAGAACCACGCTTCATTACTAAAATTACCGATACCGATGGTCGCGTCCTCTATCAAGCAGGGGCGCCGCAACGCACAGCGGTTCTTGAACCGCGTATTGCTTATCTGCTGACTGAGATGATGACAAGTGTCATGAAACCTGGCGGCACTGCTTCCTCACTTGGTCCGCTGGTAAATCATCCGGTAGCCGCGAAAACCGGTACTTCACAGGGACACCGTGACTCCTATATGGCGGGCTATGCGCCAGATTTAGTCACAGCTGTTTGGGTAGGCAATGACGATAACCTCTCCCTGGGCTGGGGACAAACCGGCTCAGTCCGTGCCGGTCAAATTTGGGCCAATTTTATGCGGCAAGCCTTGCAGGATACCCCGGCTAAAGATTTCGAGCGCCCTGCAGGCTTAGTCGAAGTGCTCATCTGCCCAGAAACAGGTCTCTTGCACAACACCCGCTGCTCACTGGAACCAATACGGGAGCTCTTTATTGCCGGCACTGAACCGACGAAAAAAGACAGTTGGCCCGAATGTCAATACTGTCCCCAGGAACCAGACTGGAATTGGGGTGATGGCTGGTGGTTTAACCGTCCGGGACGTGATGGTGATGATGATGATGACGAACCAGAAGGCCAGCAGCCGCCAAATGGAGAAAACGAGGCTGAAGAAGGCAACAATGGTAATGGCGGAGGCGGCAGCTTCTGGGAAGAGCTGTTCCAGGAACTGCGGCCCTAAAAAACTTAAAATAGCTGGCCTGCGGCCAGCTATTTTTTTCATCTGTGCGGGCAAACTCAGTTCGCCCCGAAAACCTAGGTGTTTGGCAATAATCACCCGACAACCGACACATTCCCGCGTAGGGGCGTCACTGTGTGCGCCCGTTCCTATTAAAGCTATTTATGCAAACCTTACATCGGTGCATAAAAAATAAAAATATGCGGGTCATCTCAGTTCGCCCCCACATCCTGAGTGTTTGGCAATCGCCCTACAAAAATGGATTATGCGCTTTTTCTGTGCCAATTGTGGTTTGCGGTCCATGTCCCGGATAAACTTTAGTTGTCGGCGGCAGCACCAGTAATTTCTCTTTAATCGAGGTAATGATCTCGCTTGCTGAACCGCCGGGGAAATCCGTGCGCCCGATGGAACCAGCAAAAAGTGTATCACCACTAAAAAGCGCATCTCCTACCAACAGGCAAATAGAGCCTTTAGTATGACCTGGCGTAGCGAGCACCGTCACAGCTAATTGACCAACTTGCAGTTGATCGCCATCTTGGACTAACTGATCCGCCTCGGCAAGCTCAGCATCACCAAAAAACAAAGTCAGGCTTTCTTTAGGCCTGCGGTACAACTGGCTGTCGGCGGTATGAATCACAATCGGCGCCGCAAAGGCTTCCCGTACTGCTGCATTGGCACCCACATGATCCACATGTCCATGCGTATTGACAATATATTTTATCGTTATCCCTGCCTCTTGCACCATCTCAATGATTTGCGCGGCATCGGCACCGGGATCAATCAGCAGGCCTAAGCGCGTTTGTTCACAGGCCACAAGATAACAGTTCGCACCTAGTGAGCCGGTTTCTCTACTACGAATGAGCAAAATAGATACCCCCTTGAAGATAGTAGTCTGCATAGTATTTCCACCTGCCCACGGGAAATCCTTTTCTGCTTTTTACCTCTTTTGACAGACCTCTTGCACTTTTTTTCACAATTTTTACTTTTTCAGCCGAATTATCTTGAGCTTTCTGCTGCTCTTAGCTTATAATTAAAGGAAATTCCTATGTGGGAGGCAACTCAATGGAAAATCGCGTTTATAATTTCAACCCAGGTCCAGCTACTTTACCCCTAACAGTGTTACAACAAGCGCAAGCCGAACTACTGAATTACAAAGGTACCGGTATGTCAATCTTAGAAATGTCCCACCGTGCCAAAGAATTCGACGAAATTGTGCTCGGCACAGAGGCTCTCTTTAAAGAATTAACTGGCCTCGGCGATGACTATCGTGTTTTATTTTGTCAAGGCGGCGCCAGTCAGCAGTTCGCTATGCTCCCGCTGAACTTTTTAACGCAAGGTAAAAGTGCTGATTATCTGATCACAGGTAGTTTTGCCGATAAAGCATTTAAAGAAGCAAAAAAAATCGGCTCTGCCCAGATTGCTGCTACCACAGCTGATGATAAGCATAACCGCATTCCCACACAAGAGGAACTAACCTTGCAGCGCGAGGCTGCTTATGTACATCTTACCACCAACAATACTATTTACGGTACAGAATGGCACTATATTCCCCAAACAGATGCCCCCTTGGTCGCCGACATGTCCAGTGATATTTTAAGCCGTCCGTGGGAGTATCAAAAATTTGCCCTGATCTATGCCGGAGCACAAAAGAATTTAGGACCAGCTGGTGTAACTGTAGTGCTAATCAGGCAAGATATGTTATCAGACATCAACGCAGCTTTACCCACCATGTTTAACTATGATACCTTTGCCAGCAAAAACTCCATGTATAATACACCACCAACTTTTAGCATCTACCTGCTGCAGCTAGTACTGAAGTGGGTACAGGCACAAGGTGGACTTACCGTTTTAGGTCAGCAAAACAAAGAAAAAGCGGCCTTGCTTTATGAAGCTCTCGATGAAGATGATTTTTATCGTGGCCATGCGCAGGTGGAAAGCCGCAGTTTGATGAATGTTACTTTCCGCCTACCTAATGAAGAGCTAGAAAAAGCTTTTGTCGCTGCCGCGGCGGAAATTGGCCTGGCTGGCTTAAAGGGTCACCGCTCAGTCGGCGGCATCCGTGCCTCCATTTATAATGCCATGAGCCCGCAAGGCTGTGAAACCTTGGCAAGTTTCATGCATGACTTTAAAAAGCGCAATCGCTAGCAGTTTAGCATAGGATAAGAGTACACAAAAGGAGAGTGATCCGGCGCATGTTATCAAAAAAAGCACAATCCATCACCCCTTCACCCACCTTAGTCATCGATGCCAAAGCAAAACAAATGGTCAAGGATGGTGTAGATGTGGTCGGGTTTGGGGCAGGGGAGCCTGACTTTGAAACCCCACAGCATATTAAAGAAGCGGCCATGCAAGCCATACGAGCGGGTTTTACCCGCTACACCCCAGTAGCCGGCGCCCTGGATTTGCGTGAGGCTATCTGTGAAAAACTACATACTGATAACAAGCTGCAATACCAACCACAGGAGATCATCGTCAGTAACGGTGCCAAGCATTCACTCTCTAATACTTTGGCCGTCCTCTTGAACCCAGGTGATGAGGTGATTATTCCTGCCCCTTTTTGGGTCAGCTATCCGGAAATGGTTAAAATTAATGATGGTGTGCCGGTCATTGTACCAACAACAGCAGCTCAACACTTTAAACTTACTGTGACTGCCCTTGCGCAAGCACACACCAGCAAGACTAAAGCTGTCATTCTCAACAGTCCCAACAATCCGACCGGTCAAATTTATAGCCGCGCGGAATTAACAGAGCTTGCTGAATTTGCACTGCAGCACAATCTTTATCTGATTTCAGATGAAATCTATGAAAAACTGATCTACGGACAAGAGGAGCATCTCAGCATTGCCGCTTTAGCACCGGAAATTAAAGAGCGTACTATTGTGGTCAATGGTGTTTCCAAAGCCTATGCCATGACTGGCTGGCGGATTGGTTATACTGCCTCCACAGCAGCCATTGCCACCCTCATGAATAGCGTGCAAAGCCATGTTACCAGTAACGCCAATGCCATTGCCCAAAAGGCAACCATCGCCGCTTTACGTGGGCCGCAAGCATGCGTGGAAGAAATGGTCATCGCTTTTGCCCAGCGCCGTGATTATATGGTGCAGGCGGTGCAAAAGCTGCCTGGACTCATCTGTATAGAACCACAAGGTGCTTTCTATGTCTTTATCGATATCAGTCACTTGCTCGGCCGCACTTACCACGGTCAGCTCCTTGGCTCCAGTGTTGATTTTGCCGCTCTCCTGCTGGAACATGCTAAAGTAGCTTTGGTACCCGGCACGGCCTTTGGGGCACCTAACTATCTGCGCCTCTCCTACGCCCTCAGCCTGCCGCAAATCGAAAAAGGCCTGGCTCGTCTGGCACAATTTATTGCTCAGCTGGTATAAACTAAAACTAAAACTGCCTGTCCAAGCGACAGGCAGTTTTTTAATGCTCATAACTTACTGTTTAATTGGCTCTAATCTCCAATGTTTCCGTTTTTGCCAGGCTTTCCGCAATGAGGGCCTCCAAGTCAAGGCTGGCTTCAGCTGCTTCCACATCTTTTAAACGCGGTCGCGTTGCCGGAAAATCAGGCAGAAAGATTGTACAACAATCTTCGTAGGGCCGAATGGAAATGGGGTAAGTTTCTATTTTTCGTGAGATCGTCATAATCTCCTGCTTATCCATGCCAATCAGCGGCCGAAAAACAGGTATCTGCGTAACTCGCTCAATCACATTAATACTCTCCATCGTTTGGCTGGCAACCTGGCCCAAGCTTTCGCCAGTAATTAACGCCAGGGCCCCTTGCTGCGCTGCTAACCGTTCGGCAATACGAAACATCATGCGCCGCATTAAAGTCACTGTGAGGCGCTCTGGGGTCTTTAAGCGCAGCTCTTTTTGTATTTCCGTGAAATGAGCAACATGCAAAGTTATTTTATTGCCGTAACGTGCCAGCTCACGGCATAAATCAATGACCTTTTCTTTCGCTCTTTCGCTGGTGAAGGGGTAACTATGGAAATGAATGGCCTCCAGCTTAACGCCGCGTTTCATGGTCATCCAGCCGGCTACCGGGCTGTCAATGCCGCCGGAGATCAGCAGCAATCCTTTGCCCGCCACACCTACCGGCAGCCCCCCGGGACCAGGCAGACGGCGCGTATAAATATATGCTTCCTGTTCGCGAATTTCTACATCAAGGATAGCTTCAGGTTCATGGACATCCACAACCAAAGCGGGAAAACTCTCCAGTAAATGTGCGCCTACTTCGGCACTAACCTGGGGAGAACGCAGGGGAAATTGTTTATTAGCGCGACGGGTATTTACTTTAAAACGCAAACCTTGCTTGGCCACCTTGCTAAACTCACGTTGGGCAACTACATTGATGTCTGCTAAAGTAAGTGGTGCGGTGGCCACTGGGCTGATGGAAACAATGCCAAAGACCTCCTGCAGCCTGGCTTCTACTGCCAGGACATCACCACTGAGCACCTCGACAAAATTACGGCTATGCCGCTGCTGTACACGGCATTCTGCTACGCCACGCAGTGCGCGGCGAATATTAGCCGTCAGCGCATTTTCAAAAAATCTGCGATTTTTTCCTTTTAAGCCAATTTCACCATAACGAACTAAATATAAAGCCTTCATGGTTTCCTCCGTGTCATCAGGCGTAGTGTTGTCACCGCTGCAGTAATTTTCTCCAGGGCATATTCCACATCTGCTGCGGTCAGCAAAGCAGAAAAACTTAAGCGCAGCGAGGCGGCAATTTGCTGTGGGGAACGCCCCATTGCTAATAAAACATGGCTGGGCGCGGCACGGTGTGCATGACAGGCAGAACCTGTGGAAAGATAGATACCTTCTTCGGCTAAAGCATGTACAAGTACTTCGCCTTTAATGTCAGGCACTGTAAGATTAAGAATGTGTGGTGCACCGTTAAGGGGGCCGTTTTGTCTGATCTCGGGCAGCCGTGTCTGCAAACCCTCGCTAAACATTTGTTTTAGCTTAACCAGCTGCTGATAATTATCCTCTTGCTGGGCTAAAATCAAGCGCACTGCCGTGGCAAAACCGACGATGCCTGCCATATTTTCCGTACCCGGCCGCACCCCCTGCTCTTGGTCGCCGCCATGCAGCAGCGGTGATAGGAGCAGGCCGTCCTTGCGGTACAGGGCACCACAGCCTTTGGGGCCATGAATCTTGTGCGCCGAAACAGTCAGTAAATCCGCCTGCCAGGCATGCGGCCGCAAAGTCAATTTGCCTAACGACTGCACCGCATCAACATGAAAGAGAGTCTGGGGATTTTTGGCTTTAATCTGCGGACCAATCTCCGCCACCGGCAGGATAGAGCCTACTTCATTATTCACATGCATGATGCTGACTAGCAGTGTATCCGCTCGCATCGCGGCAGTCACAGCCTCGGCCGTGACTAAACCATCCTCATCCACATCCAGATATGTAACCTCAAATCCTTCCTGCTCTAAAGCCTGGTAGGCATACAAGACGGAAGGATGTTCTATTTTGGTGGTGAGCAAGTGGTTGCCGCGCCGCCGCCAGCGCCGGGCCACACCTTTAATCGCTAAATTATTAGCTTCTGTCCCGCCAGAGGTAAAAAGGATTTCCTGCTCCTTAACATCGCACGCCTGGGCGACAACCCGCCGAGCTTCCTTTTTGGCTCGCTCAGCCAGTAAGCCGCGACGGTGCAGAGAAGAGGGATTACCGAAATTCTCGGTAAGCATCTCCTGCATGGCCGCTGCCACTTCTGGTACCACTTGCGTCGTAGCACTATTATCTAGATATACTTCACGCACACTAATCCCCCGCCTACAAAAACTTCCTTTGTATTTTACCATAAGTTGCTCAAAACTATTGCCTATTTTTATCTGCACCCTAACCAAGCAGGAGGGGCGCTACGGTGTGCGCCCCTCCCGTTAACAGGTTTACAATTTCTCGGGCTCACCAATCTCTTCGCCAAAAGTCTCCACTGTAACTTTTTTCATGCGCTGTTCCCTTTGCGGCCGATCTTGGGCGCCGGTGGGCGCAGCAGCAATTTGATCAACCACTTCTATCCCTGCAGTTACCTGGCCAAAGGCAGCATATTGGCCATCTAAATGAGGTGAATCTGCATGCATGATAAAGAATTGGGAACCGGCAGAATTAGGACGCGCGGAACGCGCCATAGAAAGCACACCGCGTGCATGTTTTAAAGGGTTCTTAAAACCATTTAGTTGGAATTCGCCTTTGATCCCATAGCCGGGACCACCCATGCCTGTGCCTTGTGGGTCACCGCCTTGAATCATAAAACCAGGGATGACACGATGAAAGATTAAGCCATCATAAAAACCACTTTGCACTAGAGAGACAAAATTCTTAACTGTATTCGGGGCAGTATCCAAAGCAAGTTCTGCTTTAATCATACCGCCATCTTCCATTTCAATTGTTACTTCCGGGTTTTTCATTAGTGACCATCCTTTCTTAGGAAAAATGAACTATGTAACATCAAGTACTGCAGACGCTTTCTAAAATCAGGCAAACATCCTTTAACAGCGCGCGGGCATAGATTCACTAGGCCGCAGCAAAACGCAACAGTAATAGTATACCACAAAAAGAGCACAGTCAAGACCGCTGCCTCTATTATTTGGCAATGCAAAACAGGGAGCTCATTTGCTCCCTGTTTACGATCTTTTTTACTACTGATAACGGGGGATCTCGAAATGCAGCACATAAGAGCTCATGAGATCGTAGAGTTTTTTTATCCCGGCCACTTGCTTGCTTGCCCACCCGATATCTGTGGCATATTGGTGCTGTCCGGGTCTATCCGGATTCCAACGCATTTTATAGAGTGTGTTCTGCTGATAGGTAGCGTTGTGGATATATTTTTCACCAGCAAATTTTGCACCGCCAATGATGGCTGCTTCAGGTGTAAACCAACCACTATTGTAGGCGTACTCTGCCCCTTTATTAATCGGATCACTATCAACGGCACCAATACCATACATATTATACACGGTCTTATCTTTATACTTGACACCAGTGGCTAAAGTACTTGTCCCATTACCACTTTCGTGCAGGGCCAGAGAAATCAAGAAGATCTCATTAATCTTATATGTTTCTGCACCACTGATGAAGGCTTCTGCCTGACCATCCAAAATGCCTTTCCCTTTGAGGATTTTGGCATTTACTTCACTGGGATCAACATGCGTTGTCTCGGAAAGCAGCAGGAATTGAAAAATCCCTTCACCCTTTTTCTCTGTCAAAGTTAACAGATCTTCCCGTACCCAGCCCACACTGCCTGTGGTCAGCAATCTGTACCAGGTATAACCGGCACTATCTTGAGCCTGGTTAATCCTGAAATACGGACCACTGCCGATCTCCAGCTGGCAAACGACATCATAAGATGTGCCTGGACCGGTGCGCATCCTAGCTGGACCATCCTTAATAATCGCGGCCGGCCGCATTTCGTCAACAAAGTTAGCCGCATTAATGAACCACTCCACTAAATTACGGTCTGCTGTACGCCAGCCACCACCCAATAAATCAGTTTGTGGATTTTGACTCATTTGCTTATCAACAAAGTAGCTTAAATTATGATCATAGTCCACATAGGTGATGGTATGAGTCATTTCTACTGTTTGCAGCCCACTGATGTAGGTTGTTGTCACCAGCTCAGCATTGGCATAAGGCTTACCATTTAACATAATCCCTAGCAAAGTAGCCTGCTGCTCTGCGGTAAGTTTTGCAAAGCGGGTGAGATCAAGTTCTAAAATTTTAGCATGATTGTTTAGAGCAGTCTGCATTACTGCTGCGGTGCCAGCATTATTCATGGCCTGCACAGCCGCCTGCTGCTTACTTAAGGCACTGGTGACCGCAGTGTTAAAGACAGCTTTAATCGCATCTGCTGCACTATAACCTGCTGCTGGCCGGCTATCTAGCACGGACTGACTTACCTGGTTTTTACCATAACTATTAAGAGTATTAAAACTCTTTAAGTCGAGAGCCAACTTGTCTGCACCAATTACTAATAGTTGGCGCACCTCATTGGCAGTACTCGCATTATTGATGGCACTAACAATATTACCAGAACGCAAAGTTTCCCTAAAAACAAGTTTCCCATCTTGAGCAGTGGTGACTTGTGTAATAATTTCTGTCATGGTGACCTCTTTGGCGGTGGCACTTTCGGTGTAAGCGGTGACTTCCATCCCCGCATTATAGGCGTTGAGCAAGGCCACAAAGTCTACGTAGAGCAGGGACTTATCATCATAAACAGCATAAACCCCGGCTTGCATCATCCGTTTATCAAAGTCCTGCCATAGTTGGCTATTTTGATTATAGGATGTCAATAAGTCACCTAGAGTGTACTGGTAAATAACTTTGTTGGTATCTTTAACAACATATGCGTTAATTGCCGCGGCAGCTTCTCCCTGCCAACATAAGCCTATGGCAATTAGTAATGTCAATATCCCCAGCCAACGTTTCATGAGCTCCCCCCTTTCTTCCGGTAATCAGTTACTGGTAACTTTAAAATTTCACTAGCGCTTTTAATTCTGCGGTAGATTTTTTCGCCAAACTATCATTGGCAGGTACGGCTAATTCAAAGTAGCTGCCTCGGTTAGTCATTTTTTGCCCAGCTAAAGTAACATTGTATTTCTCGGGTGTATTGGTATTTTTCAACCTGACACGAATGCTTGTAGAGCCGATAACCGGGCTATTTTCTGCCTTTTCTACGACAGCCTCCACTTTTGCTGCTGGTGGCGGCGGTGCTTGTGGTGCAGGTACTGTAACTTTAAAGGTTGCTCTGGCACTGGTATGGCCAGCTTTAGCTGCCGTAACCGTAATCGTCGTAGTGCCCGCTGCTTTAGCACTGACAGTAATGGTCTTACCGGAAAGGCTGGCAGCGGCGACAGCAGGGTTGCTGGAGGTGACTTTAAGCGTAGCATCGGCTGGGTTGGCTGTTACTGTTTTAGTAGCTGATTTGCCCTTGGCCAAGGTGATGCCGCTAAGCCCCTGCACTGTTACTTTAGGTAGTGCCGGAGCACTGACAGTCACCGTAAAGGTTTCTTTAGCCGTAGAAAAACCTTCCTTGACGGCAGTTACGGTAATCGTTGCTTTACCAGCAGCCAGAGCTTTAAGGGAAATCGTGCTGCCGTTTAAAGTAGCGGTGGCGGCACTGGTATTGCTGGAAGTAACAGTTACTTGAGCATCCGTCGGCTCAACAACCACGGTTTTACTGGTTGATTTACCGGGAGCCAAAGTCACATCAGCAAGATCCTGCAGTGTGACCACATGTTTGCCTTCAACATCGACAATCCCGCCAGTAACTAAAACGGATTTGCCTGCGGCAAACTGATACTCTTTAGCATCCATGTCCAATTCACTGCCCTCAGCTAAAACAACTGCTTTGTTAATCGTGCCTGTTCCTTTAATGCGTACAGCAGAAACAAGATCAATAACCTCGATCTCTGCTTGTGCCCCCAGCGTTAAAACAGAATCATTGGCTTGCGATTCCATATACACTTTGCCAATCTTACCGGAAAGAAAATTAACCGCACCACTGACATTCTCCACCGTTAAAGTAGGGAAATTGCCTGAGAGAGATAAGGTCTCGGCGGTAGTGCTATAAACATGACCAAAACCGGTTGCTTCTTCACCAGTCTTTTCTTCTAACTGACACTCGGACTGCACACGAACACTCCAGATGGCCGCAGTGCCTTCAGCAGCTATCGTGACCGCCTGACCAGGATTATTGACAAGCAGGCGGTTTACCTGACCGTTAACAATGGTCAGATTGCCGCCGCCTAAAACTGTTAGTTCGCCGGTGACAGTGACATTACGCAGCATAACTGTACCGCTGCCAATGGTACTTTGTAGATACAGATCACCGTTGATTACCATGTTCTGTAACTCTACCCCGGCGGCAGAGATGGTCGTCTGACCTGAGACGGTTTGCAGTCCTTCACTGGGGCCATATACACCAGCGGCATCCCAGTTTTTAGCCCAGCTTTCTCCTGTCTCCAGACCTACTAAACTTTGACCTTCTGCTGGGGTTTCCCCTTCAGCGAAGGCTTGTCCCCGAAAACCAAAATAACACACGCTGACAACCAGGAGTAGACACAGTGTCCATCCCAGACCTCTTATGTATCGCTTCACTCTTAAAACCCCTTTTTACACAGATTTTAGTAAGCTTGCCAGGAGACATAAATAGAGCAAGCTTGATTGTGGCTATTTCGACATCAGTTTCCATAATTCCTGCGCCACTTTAAAAATTGATAAAAATTGGGACTAAAGCACTAGTTAAGGGATGGCAACGAAAAACCCCTATTGCTGTTTCCGCAATAGGGGTTGTAGGTTTTTACTTTTATTTTATTTTTTAGGTCGTCTGTTGCGGTCGCGATTACCACTACTATATTTGTTATTGCGTCGTTGAGGGTAGGAAAAGCGTTTATTGGAGGAGCGCGGGTTACGTGAATAATGCGGCGCTTCTTCTGTCAGCTTAATGGGCGTTGTATCCGGCTCTTTGGTCAGCAGCTTGAGGGCCGCCGCCAGCAATTCGGTATGGTCATGTTCAGTCATTAATTCAACCGCCATCGCATGATAATAGGAAGTGTCTTCCGTTTCTAGCGTGTTCACTAGTTTATCTACTGTAATGCGTTGTTGTCCTTCAATGGCGTCTTTCATGGTGGGAATGGGCATGCGGTGAATTTTATGTTTGGTACCTTTTTCAATGCCGTGTAAATGATTTAATTCGCGCGGGGTGACAAAGGTAATGGCCATGCCGCTTTTGCCCGCTCGACCAGTGCGGCCGATGCGATGCACATAATTCTCAGGGTCTTGTGGAACATCAAAGTTATAGACATGCGTCACACCACTGATGTCTAGACCACGCGCTGCGACATCTGTAGCAACCAAAATGTCGATAATTCCTTCCTTAAACTGATGCATGGTGGAATCTCGCCGTGCCTGCGTGAGATCGCCATGGATACCTTCAGCTGAATAACCCCTTTTACTGAGCGCCTCGTTAAGTTCATCCACCCGGCGTTTAGTGCGGCCAAAAACAATGGCTAAATCCGGGGGCTGTGTATCGAGCAGGCGGCATAAAACATCTAACTTTTCTCTCTCTTCGACGACCATATAGTATTGGTCTGTATTAGGCACCGTAACTTCCTTGGAACGAATGGCGATCACTTGCGGTGCTTTCATAAAACGTTGGGCCAAGCGTTGAATAGCCAGGGGCATGGTGGCGGAAAAAAGTAAGGTCTGCCGTTCTGATGGTGTTTGCTGCAAAATCATTTCAATATCCTCAATAAAACCCATGTTAAGCATTTCATCAGCTTCATCCAAGACCACTGTTTTAATATGATCCAGCCGAATCGTGTTGCGCCGCATATGATCCATCAAACGGCCTGGGGTGCCCACAATGATTTGCGGCTGTTTTTTTAGCGCGCGAATTTGTCGGCCGATATCTTGGCCGCCATACACCGGCAAGGTACGTATCCTCATAAACTGGCCAATTCTATTTAGTTCTTCCGCTACCTGCACGGCCAGTTCACGTGTAGGAGTAACGACTAAGGCCTGAATATAGGGGTTATCAACTCGCAGGCGTTCGGCGAGGGGGATCCCAAAGGCGGCAGTTTTGCCTGTCCCGGTATGGGCCTGGCCAATTAAATCTTCACCGGCCAGGGCGAGCGGAATGGCTTTTTCCTGAATAGGTGTTGCTTCTTCAAAACCCATCAAACTAACAGCCTTGAGGATACCCTCACTAATGTTAAATTCATTAAATGTTGTCATACTTACACCTTCTTTCTTATGCTACAGGATACTTATTTTTTACTACCTAGGGTTCGTTTTTTACTAACCAGGCTTGGACCTGCTGCGACACTTTGTCTGTGACGCCCTCCACAAAAGGTGAGACGAGATTTGCTGCAGGTAATAACTCGCCAAAAGAGCGGCTCCCACCAGCCTGGCAGAAGGTCAGATAATCCTGCCAAGCAGCCTGGGGATCGGTTAAAGCACGCTGCCAGAGTTGAAACACACATGTTTGTGCCAGCACATAGTCGATGTAGTAAAAGGGCACTTCAAAAATATGTCCCTGCTGGAACCAATAGCCGCCGCTGGCTAAGAAGTCCTGTCCGGCATAATCTCTGTGGGGGAGATAACGCTGCTCCAGCTGCCGCCAGAGTCGACGACGCTGTACGGGCTTCAGCTGTGGTTCTGTATAAACATCATGTTGAAAATGATCCACTAAACAACCGTAGGGTAAAAAAAGATAAGCACTGCTTAAATGTTCATAGCGATACTGTTTAGCTTGGTCGGCAAAAAAGAGTTCCATGTAGGGCCAAGCAAAAAACTCCATCCCCATGGAGGGAATCTCTGCCGCATCCATGGTCGCAAAGTGATATTCCGGTATTTGTCGCTGCCGGCCGAGCCAAACTTGAAAAGCGTGTCCGGCTTCGTGCGTGAGTACGTCTACATCACCGGCCGTACCATTAAAATTGGCAAAAATAAAGGGTGCCTGAAAAGCTGCTAAATAATCGCAGTAGCCGCCAGGTGATTTGCCCGAGCGACTTAATAAATCCATCAGACTGCGTTCTGTCATCTCTGCAAAGAAGACGCCAGTTTCTGGTGCCAATTGCTCATACATGCTGCGGGCCTGGGCAATCAGTTCCTCTGGTGTGCCTTGGGGCAGTGCGTTGCCTTGGGGATGAAAGATACCCTCATCATAATAAAGCAGTTCAGACAAGCCCAAGCGCTGACGTTGTTTTTCTCGCAGCTGCGTGGCCAAGGGTACGACATGCTGCTCTATCTGACGGCGGAAGGCAGCAACCTGCTCAGCCTGGTAGTCAGAGCGGTGTCGCCGCAGATAAGCAAGAGGGATAAAGTTGGCAAAACCTAGCTTTTGTGCAATCGAAGTACGTACCATCACTAGTTTAGCATAAAGTTCATCAAAATCAGCACAGTGCTGAGAAAAAAAGCTATAACGAGCTTCTGCAGCGGCTTGACGTGTAGCACGCTCGGGAGCTTGTTGAAAAGGTTCTAGTTGAGCTAAATTTCTTTTTTCCCCCGCAAACGAAATGTCAGCCGAGGCTAGTAATTTTTTATATTGGCTAACTGTTTTATTCTCTTGCTGTAAATCGGTGATGACCGCAGGCGAAAATGTTTTTAAAGTCATGGCCGCTAAAGTAAAAAGCTGTTGCCCATAACGCAGAGCAAGTTCCTCTTTAAAGGGAGAGCGTACCAACTGACGATAATAGTCTGTAATTAATTCCTGATAATGTGGTTCCGCCTCATCAAAAAAATCTTGTTCTGCCGCATAGTAGTCATCGGTAGTATTAATGGTATGGCGAATATGGGCCAGCGAAGACAAGGACTCAAATTCCTGGCGGTGCAGATTGATTTGCTGCACAACTTCCTCTTGAGCTGCTGCTGTGGTGGCTTTAGCAAACTGTGCGGTTAAATAATGCCATTCTTGCTGCAGCGCGGTAAGATCTGGTCGTTGGTAGGTAAAATCGGCAAATTTTTTTTTCACAAAATACTCCTTTCCCGCCGCAGAACAACAGCTGTAGTTAAGACAGCTGCAGAATACTCTCTACTACCTGGCGCATTTCATCTTTCTCACAAACTGTTTTGTGTAAAGTTGGTCTTGTTGGCAAATCACGAATAGCTGCTGGTACAGGCTGTGCTGCTGTTTGGGCTAATTTACTCAGCAGGGTAAATTCATCTTCAGTGGGCTGCTGTCCAGCGATAGCCTCGAGTACATCTTTGGCAAATTTGAAAGGACTGGCCGTCGACACTACTACCGTAGGGGTAGGATCACCGCTGTCTGCCAGATACTGCTGCAGCACAGCATAGGCTACGGCAGTATGCGGATCAATTAAATAATGTGACTGCTGGTAAACAGAGCTAATCGCTGCTGCCGTGGCCTCTTCAGTAGCGTAGCCGCCCACAAACGATGACATGGCAGTTTGCACGGTGCTTGGCACCTGATAATGACCTTGTTGAGTTAAGTACGTCATCTGATCTTTAACCCAAGCGGTATTTTCACCGCTGGCATGGTATAATAACCGCTCCAGATTACTGGAAATGAGAATATCCATGGAAGGAGACATAGTAACGAAAAACTGCCGGTCTTTATTATAAACGCCAGTGGTGAGAAAATCAAAAAGTACCTTATTGGTATTGGAAGCACAAATTAGTTTGCCAATGGGCAATCCCAGACAACGTGCATAATAGGCGGCGAGGATGTTGCCGAAATTGCCGGTAGGTACGGCAAAATTGATTGCTTGCTCGGCCCGCACTTTACCTTGGCTTAAAAGCTGTAGGTAAGCGTAGTAGTAATAAACAACTTGCGGTACGAGGCGGCCAATATTAATGGAATTAGCAGAAGAAAAAACATAACCTGCCTGCTGCATCTGCTGACGCAGCTGCGCATCGGTAAACATTGCCTTCACACCACTTTGGGCATCATCAAAGTTTCCTTCAATGCCAATTACATATGTATTTGCCCCGGCTTGGGTCACCATTTGCCTTTTTTGCACAGGACTAACCCCATGTTCGGGGAAAAAGACAATAATTTTCACACCCGGCACTTCAGCAAAACCTTCTAAAGCAGCTTTGCCCGTATCACCAGAAGTTGCTGTCAGAATCACCACTTCCTGCGTGAGACCACATTTTTGCGCCGCGAGGCGTAAAAGATGCGGTAAAATGGAAAGCGCCATATCTTTAAAGGCCAGGGTCGGCCCGTGGTAAAGTTCTAAAAAGTGGACAGAGCCGTGTGTTGCCAATGGTGCTAGCGCTGGGGTATCAAATTTGGCATCATAGGCCTGCTCAATCGCCGCCGCTAACTCGGCTTCTGTGTAATCAGTGAGAAAAAGGCGCATAATTTGCAGGGCCAAGTCCTGATAAGAGAGTGCGGCCAGCTCCGCCCATGGTATAGTGAGCTGTGGAATCTCTGTTGGCACATACAAGCCGCCATCAGCAGCAATACCGTTAACAATAGCTTCAGCCGCGGCGACGGTGCGGCTCTCACCACGAGTACTGCGATACATTACTTCTGCCATCTTACTCTCCTCCTTGGCTGGGGGCTAAAAAGAGATCCATCAGCGTATAGCCTTCCCCGACAAATTGCCCGCCATCCTTAGCCGCAGCTTCATCATACTGTGTTGGCCCCTGGTCAACTTGAACGGTACTATCATAGATTAGAAAGGGTACGGGGTCAGCTGTATGGGTGCGCAGCGCTAAAGGAGTCGCATGGTCTGGCAAAAGCAGCAGTCTGTATGGTGCTCCTGCCGCAGCCAGTCCAGCGCATAGCGGTTGTATGATCTGCTGATCCAGCAGTTCAATGGACTTCACTTTATTTGCCGTTTCCTGACGGTGACCACATTCATCTGGTGCTTCCAGGTGCAGGTAGACAAAATCGGTGCCGCTTTGCAAAGCTGCTAAAGCTGCCTGCACTTTTCCTGGAAAGTTAGTCTCCAAGTTACCTGTGGCACCTGCTACTTCCAGTACATCCAGGCCTGCACAGCGGCCTAAACCTTTAATTAAATCTACCGCGGAAATAACGGCGCCATGCAAGCCATATTTTTCGCTAAATGCCGGCAGCTGCGGCTTTGTCCCTTCACCCCAAAGCCAAATAGCATTAGCTGGACGTAGGCCTTGCTTTTGGCGCTCAATGTTAATGGGGTGTGCCTCCAGCAGGGCCACGCTTGCTTCCTGCATTGCCAGCACCTGGGCTGCCGCTGTACCACCAGGCAGATAGTCGCCAATGCGACGGTCAAGAATGTCGTGTGGAGGCGTTAACTGCCATTCAGTCGGGGCACCATGCCAGACCAGCAGGTGTCGATAACTAACCCCGGGATAGAAAGCCAGCTCTGCGGTAGAGAATTGTTCACTTACTGCGGCTAAAAGAATCTCTGCTTCAGCCGATGATATTTCATCTGCACTATGGTCAAGCATCACTCTATCTGCATAAACTGCCGCGGCAGAGAGTGTCACAAAATTGCAGCGAAAAGTTAAATCATCATCCGCTAACGGCACCCCCATGCTAGCAGCTTCAAAAGGTGAACGACCTGTATAATAAAGGCGGGGGTCATAACCAAGGACAGCTAAATTTGCCGTGTCACTGCCCGGGGCTAACCCCGCCGGCACCGTCTGCACCATGCCCACATAGCCTTGCGCCGCAAGGGCATCAATGTGAGGTTTAGCTGCGACTTGTAAAGGCGTTCTGCCGCCTAAAGATTCTACCGGATAATCTGCCATACCATCGCCTAAGACAACCACATATTTCATCCTGCACTCCACTCCTTTAAAATCCCTTGCTAAACTTATATCATAAAGTGGACGTAAAGGCTAGAAAAACCTACCAAATTGCCACCTTTGCCTCGCCGCAAACCTTGCCCCTTAAAAACACCAGCGACGAGGAAAGAAAGCAAGGCAAGCTTGAGCTAATTTACTAGCCGATAAAGAAACGGTGTTAAGTTTAACAGCGTAGTTGTGCCATCTTTTCCTTGGTCTGAATTAAAAACAATAGCATTTGATTAATCGGTGTGGCTACATTAGCTTGACGACCAAGGCGGCAAACCTCCCCGGCAAACATCTCCACTTCCGTTTTGCGACCTGCCTCCACATCCTGCAGCAGCGATGTTTTACCAGCAGCTGGCCAGGTTTGAAACTGCTGCATGAAATCCTCAATCTCGGTGCTAGACAAGTCAATGCCCAGCGCTTGTGCCAGTGTCACCACTTCTGCCATCGCCGCTTGCATTAAAGCAGCGGCCTCCGGCAGCTGCTGAAACACACCATATGGTGCCCGCAGGACACCCGAGAGCTGATTAAGGCCCACGTTAATCATGAATTTCCACCATTGCTGGCGTCTCATATCAAGCGGTACCTCATGAGGAATCTGACAGCGGCGAAAAAAGCGCTGCACAGCCTCCACCCGTGGCGAGTAATGCTCATTGCGCGACTCGCCAAAATATACTTTACCGGCACGAGAAAACTCAATCTTATTTCCTTCTCTCACCGCGTCCACACTTAAACAAAGGCCATAAAGTACATGCTCCCAACCAAAACTTGCTGCTAACGTTTCCTCACTGGAAATACCATTCAGTAAGGATAAGATGATAGTTTCTGGTCCCACAAAGCGCTGCAGATCAAGGATGGCCTGGGGAAGCTGATAGTGTTTAACCGCCACCAGGATTAAATCAAGCGGCTCTGCTGGGCCATGGGGACTAGTAAGTGTAAATTGATAGTGGCGGCCATTGATTTGCAGCCCCTGCTGCCAGCGTGCAGCCCGCTTTGCTGCTGCTACCACCTGCAGTAAGCGCGGCTCAGTATCCATAATCCGACTGGCATAAGCACAACCAATACCACCTAAACCAATTAACGCCGCTTTTTGGATTTCACGCATCAAATCACCGCCTTTGCTCGCTAGGGTGAAGCTTAATTTATCTCCCCGCTCGTTTGCCTATAGCGGGGATGTAAACAGGGAGTGGGTTAACAAAAAGTGCTCTGTACCATTAGGCAATACAGAGCACTTGTCAGCATTACCAAGTTAGTTAGCTACTTGTCTTGCTGTTTTTGCAGACGTTCACCAATAATCCGTGCTACATGGACGCCGCTGGCACTGGCTTGTGATAAGCCGCGTGTAATCCCGGCGCCATCACCAACAGCAAACATCTTAGGGATTTCTGTCTCTAGTTGCTCTGTCAGCTGGAGACGGGAGCTGTAGAATTTGACTTCTACACCATAGAGCAGAGTGTCATTATTGGCCATGCCTGGTGCTATCTTATCGAGAGCATAAATCATTTCAATAATATTATCGAGATGACGCTTGGGCAAAACTAAACTTAAATCACCTGGGGTTGCCTGTAAAGTGGGGCGGGTAAAGCTTTGTGAGAGACGATGCTCATTGGTTCTGCGGCCTTTAACTAAATCACCAAAGCGTTGTACCAGGACACCACCGCCCAGCATATTGGAAAATGAAGCAATGCGTTTACCATACTGATGGGGCTCGTTAAAGGGCTGGGTAAAACGATTGCTGACCAGCAGGGCAAAGTTTGTGTTTTTACTGTGCATTTTTTCGTCCCGATAGCTATGACCATTAACGGTCACAATACCATCAGTATTTTCTGCTACCACATAGCCTTTGGGATTCATACAAAAGGTACGTACTAAATCCCCATACTGATTGGTGCGGTATAGTAATTTAGCCTCATAGACATCATCAGTAATATGCTGAAATACTACCGCAGGAATTTCTACCCGTACGCCAACATCAACCTGATTGTTAAATAAGGACAGACCTAATTTTTGGCACTGATGGGCAAACCATTCTGAACCTGCACGACCTGGGGCAGCGATCAGATACTTACAATCAACTGTTTCCTGTCCCTCGAGCTGTAGAGAAAACCCTTGTTCGTTTTGCAGAATTTCTGCCACGGGGGTATTGCAGTAGAGGTGGCAGTGAGCAGTGAGGTGATCATACAATTGCTTAAGAATCAGCAAATTATTTTCTGTACCAAGATGGCGTACCTTGGCATTAAGCAAGTGCAGGTCGTGAGCCATGGCTCTCTTCCCCAGATCGCTATTGCCAGTGCCATACAGATCCTTTGGCGCCCCGTATGCTAAATTAATCTGGTCTACATAATCAATGAGGGCCAGCACATCTTCTGCCGGTAGATAATCAGTTAACCAACCACCAAACTCCGCTGTCAGATTATATTTACCGTCTGAATAGGCTCCAGCACCACCAAAACCACGCATGACATCACAAGACTTACAATTAATACAGTGATTTACCTTTTTCTCGGCAAGGGGACAGTTACGGGTATAGATATCGTTGCCTGCTTCAAAAATAGCTACAGTGATGTCTGGGTATTTTGATACCAGTTCATATGCTGCATAAATTGCTGCAGGACCGCCGCCAATCATTGCTACATCATATGATTTGCGCATTAAAAACCCTCCGATACTATAGATGCTAGGTTTGAAACAAACCCCATGTATTATACAGTTTTCACAGCCAACTGTCCAGTGATATGTAAAATCAGCAAAAGTTTTGGCGCTTAACGCTGCTCATAATAATTATCCGGCAATAGAAAAAGGACATTTCCGTTTAGGAAATGTCCTTTTGGTTTTAAAATTTATAAACGCACGACGTTAGCCGCTTGTTCGCCACGATTGCCTTCTACAACATCAAACTCAACATCCTGCCCCTCTTCCAGCGTTTTAAAACCTTCGCTTTGGATTGCAGAGAAATGAACAAAGACATCGCCGCCTTCTTCTTTCTCAATAAATCCAAAACCTTTTTCTGCGTTAAACCATTTTACTTTACCTTTCAAAGTGAATCCTCCTAAAAATGTAATATTTTTTGAATCAAAAAGAGGTTGGGACGTCAAACTACTTTTTGCCTAGTAGGCAATTCAATCGTTTGCTTCGTTACATCTTTTCAATACTTTA
Organism: Oscillospiraceae bacterium; assembly: GCA_035647835.1. Taxonomy (GTDB): domain Bacteria; phylum Bacillota; class Dethiobacteria; order Dethiobacterales; family Dethiobacteraceae; genus UBA9865. Next base: position 286 of record DASRMS010000208.1, on the reverse strand, counting down.
CAAGAATAGCACATAAAAATAATAAATGCAAACTTTTAGTGAAAATAATTTTATTTAATCCTGATCACTACAGTACGGCGATACTAAAGTGACAATTTTTTATGATATACTATGGTTAAAATGCCTAATGATGGTTTCAGGGGGCGAAGCTTTAACAGAGCCGCTGTTGAGAATTGCCTTGAGGTCTAAAGAGGTGGGAGCAAAGGAAGTCTTTATTCCGCTGCACTTGAATGAATATCTTTCGCCTAAACAATATAACGAGTTTTATTGGCCGACCTTAAAAGAG
>DASRMS010000207.1:0-3543 GCA_035647835.1 Oscillospiraceae bacterium | reverse complement strand
ATAAACCGGACGGTGAAGCGCGTCCTATTTATTCCACGACCCTTGACATATCAGGCATTGGCGGGGGGTTGTTGCGGAGGGCATTCGCCCGTTATCTGGTAATGACCAAAGGCGTAACGGTAAAACCTGTCCCAATAAGGCAAGTCTTCAAGAGGCTCGTCCAGCAGGTCTTCAGGCACTACCACGCCCATAAACAGCCCAAAGGGGTTCAAGAGACGTCTGGCCTTTAATATCTTGGCGGCATGCCAGTTTTGCTCAAGGGAGAGGCCGGAGAACTTCACAGCGTACTTGAAAACCTCCATAAAGCCGCCCACGTGGTCGCCCTTAATCGGACTTACGTCCACCATAAAAGAATCACCTGTTAACTCATTCCACTCATTGCGCAGCTCGTGCTGCAACACGTGTGAATCAACCAAGCAAATCATATGCAAGTGCGGATGCCAGCCATTACCAATGTTTGTGGTTTCAATCGAATACACACCGCCCTGCACCTTGCAAAGCTCGGAGTATTTAGCGCCTCTAATACCTTTGTTGTAATTATTACGCCTTTGCATAAGCTTCCTAAGCGAGCCTGTGAGGTGTTTGAAGCGTTCCTCTAGGCATTCACCGTTTTGAACCGTAAAAGTCAGCATGTAGAGTTTCAGGTGGGGTTGCTCGGCCATTATCAGGTGGTACTTCTCAAGATAGCTATTTAGTGTTTTTGCACCTCTACGCATGGCACAGAGTGGGCAGATTAGATGCTGTTTGCAGAACTGGGCACTGTGCAGACGTACCTTATCAACCGTGTAATATTCCCTAAAGTGCAAATAATTTGCGCATGTGCGCAGTCCTGCCCGAGCTTTTTTAACACCGTGGTCAGCTTCCAGCGTGTCCAAGTAGTCGAGCATTTCAACAGCCCTTGACCTGCCGCCGCTGTAGCGTGTTATTCTATCGCCTAGAGATTCAGTCTCAGAGACCCTTGCTAGTGCTTCAGTGTCGAATTGAAGAGTATTAGCAGGGGTTTTTTTATGCCTATGCATTCATGCCCCCCAATTCAAATAGCAATCTTGCAATGCTTCTTTAAGAGTCATGTAGCTCTGTTCAAAGTGTTCTGGGCCAGTCAGCTGGTAAGCGTCACCGACTTCTAAAATCGTGAAATGATGCTCTTGGTAAGTAGGTGTGTAGGTTTTGCAGTGGCCAGTCAGCTTGAGAGGCACAAGACCAACCAGCTTTAGGTTGGTGTTCAAATCCAAGTCTTTAATGCTCATTTTGTAATTCCTTAGTGCTCTGTAAGGCCCGTGGTTCGGGCTGCTACCGAGATATGTCTATAGTATCAAGTAAGAGCGCTCGGAGAGGGGGCGGGCAACCAAGGTTCTGCCATCGCTCCCCCCACCTCGTCGCCCCTAGCCAGCTGCTGCCGCAGTGACCAGTTTTGGGGTTGAACCTTGGGGGATAAAATAACCAACGGTGCGGCCAGTAACGTAAAAACCCACTGCCACACGTACAGTTCTATTAATGGCCTGCTCAAACAGTCGAGCGTCTTCCGTGTTGAGTGTGATTAGCTCCATTTTGTGTGTGCCACCCTGCATGGGCAAAGAACCCAATATCTGCACCTTGTCCCGTGGGTCGTACTCTTCCCCAGTCTTTTTGCTTGTCCCACCTGGTTGAACGTAGACGTTCATAACTTGGCCGCAAAGCGTAAACATTGGCGCACTCATTCTGCACCGCCCGCAGCCAACGCTGCTTGGTCTTCATAAAAGTCGTTAACACCATACCCATCAAGAATCTCATTAGCCTTTTGCATGGCATCAATAAGGGCCATTTCCATAAACTGGCGTTTGGTCATCTTCAGGATAGCCAAAAGGTCGTCCAACTCATCGACAAGCGTGGCAGCAACAACGGTGGCAATTTGGCGGGTAGGAACAGCCGCAGAACCCGACTCAACAACGGAATCCATCAGGCCAGCAAAAACTTGGGCATTGTCGTGCTTTGCTGCTAATGCGCGGTAGTGAAGATATTCGTTTAATTCGTTCATTGTGTAGCCTCTAGTAAGTAGTTTAAGCCTATTCTTTCTGTATAAGCTGGAAATCATACTAATCAAAGGCAAAAGCAAAAGCAAGAGCCGTTCGCCACTGGGCAGAGGAGCATGGGGAAGAGCACCCCATGCCCCTCTACGGCTAGGCTTTTTTGGTTTTGTGTGTGTACAAGGGCTTTCGCGGCATAAAACGGACGGTGAAGCGCGTCCTATTTATTCCACGACCCTTGACATATCAGGCATCGGCGGGGGGTTGTTGCGGCGGGCGTTCGCCCGTAATTTGGTAATGACCAAAGGCAAAGCGGTAAAACCTGTCCCAGTAGGGCAGGTCTTCTAAAAGTTCATCGGTAAGCTCTTCAGGTACTTCTACGCCCCTAAACAGCCCAAAGGCGTTCAGGAGGCGTTTACCTTTGAGTATCTGAGCAGCATGCCAGTTTTGCTCTAGCGTAAGGTCTGAGAACTTTACAGCGTATTTAAAGACTTCCATGAAGCCGTCTACGGGATCGCCTTTAATCGGACTAACGTCCACCATAAAAGAATCGCCTGATAACCCATGCCACTCGTTGCGCAGATCGTGCTGCACTACGTTTGCATCGACCAAGCACAACATGTGCAGATGGGGATGCCAGCCATTGCCTATATTGGTTGTCTCTATGGAGTAAACACCGCCCTGCACTTTGCAGAGTTCGGAGTATTTAGCACCACGAACGCCTTTATTGTAATTGTTACGCCTTTGCATGAGCTTCTTGAGCGTGCCTGTAAGGTGTTTAAAGCGTTCCTCTAGGCATTCACCATTTTGAACCGTAAAAGTCAGCATGCAGAGTTTTAGGTGGGGCTGTGCAGCCTTTATGATCTTGAACCGTTCTAAATAACTGTTTAAAGATTTTGTACCTCTACGCATGGCACAAAGCGGGCAAATTAAGTGCTGTTTGCAGAACTGGGCGCTTGCAAGTCTGATTTTATCAATCGTGTAATATTCGTGAAAATGTAAATAGTTCGCACAATTGCGCAGGCCAGAGCGTACCTGTGGTGGTGATGGGTTGCGGGTGCGAGTTCCGTAGCGGGTTTGGTATTCAATCACTGGTAATTCATCCAGATAATCAAGCATTTCTAATGCTCTTGACCGTCCACCACTATAGCGTGCTATTCTATCGCTTAGAGATTCAGTCTCAGATGCCCCTGCTAATACTTCAGTGCCTAATTGAAGAGTGTTAGCGGGGGTTTTCTTTTTGTACCCCATTATTATTCCCCATTTAAAATATTGATTTGTGTTTGCAGAACTTTGACTAATTCTGTGGCCTCATTAAGACCATCTGAATAACCTCTGTGATAACTGTTCTGTTCATTCCCGCAAGCATGCAATGCAAGGCCGTGTTCTGATTTGGTGCTAAGCATTTTCAAGATAAAATCAAACTGTGATTTAATCTGCTGGTTGTTTGTTTTGTTAGTCATTTTCTTCAAGTCCCTGCTCTGTAAGCCCCGTGGGGCGGGCTGCTACCGCTTTATGTCTATAGTATCAAGTAAGAGCG
>DASRMS010000206.1:0-9581 GCA_035647835.1 Oscillospiraceae bacterium | reverse complement strand
CCAAGGAAGAGGATATTGGTAAATTTTGTGCTTTTGTCCTAACCTATGATCCTGCTTTTACATTCTGGAAATATCAATTTATCTTAGCGGTTAAAGAGACCTTGGTTAAAAAACTAAAGTTGCCGTGGAGTGCTGTGTTTCTGGAAATGGAAAAGGAACTGCAGCGGATGAGCGAACGTCGGCAGCGGCATGATTTTATTCCGGCACGTCTCAAGGCCATTAAATAAATTGTAAAGCCGTCACTCGCAGTAGAGTGGCGGCTTTGTTGCCTTTGCGCTCATAATTACAGTGTTTGTTCAGCTGTCTCAATAGTAATGGCCAAAGCAGCTCGGGCCCAGTCAAACTTTCCTTTTATCGTCTCGAAATCTGGACCGTCTTTTAAAAACTCCGCGGTTCCGGTGATTAAAAAACCTGTTCCTTTGTACATCTTGCCTTGAACTTCCCGACTGCTGACAGTTAGTTTAACGCGGTTATCAGCGGCAAGATTCTCTTCCGTTTTGTTCATTCTACTGGCAGGAGCCAACCACCTGCCATCAGCCGATTGCTTGATGTAGCTATTCCAAGTATTAACGACATGGGGGCCGTCTTTACCCTGTGTAACGATAGCCACAGCACCATCCGCCGGGTGTGATAAAATTTCCTTTAGTTGGTCGTTAATTTTTTTCATCTCCTTTGTTTTTCCTGGTAGCGAATTTTTCTAGTCAAAGTGGCATACATTGCTGCCTGACTTTAGTATGGCCATAATTTAGTTTTTCTTGAAAAGTTCTGATAAACACAAAAAGAACCGGCTGGTCCTTTTTGTGTACTGTTTGATAATTGATGCCAGATTTTTAGTAAAGAACTACTGTTATAGTGCCGAGGGCAGGCCATGAGCAACTGTATCCAGCAAGCTTACTTGTTATTTTGTGGCAATAATAATATGACCCACAGTTTGGTACCCGAGGCGTTGATAAATTGCTCCAGCCTCGGGATTATTGTAACCCAAACAACAAATTAATCCTTGCTCAAGATATTTTTTTGAAAGAGCGGAGACAACTGTGGAAGCATACCCCTTGCGGCGATATGGCTTAGCTGTGCACACACCACCAATATTAGCCAGCCCTGCTGTGCGAGCCGAACACATTGCCAGTGAGGCAATTTCATCATCTTCCATAATCAAATAAACTCCATCATCTGCAATATAGGTGTTGAGAGCGTCTTCCTGAAAACTTGCCCTGGGGAATTCCTTAATCGAGGCTAATAAATTTAGAATAGCTTTTGTCTGGGATAAATCCGCTTTAGTTACGTTTATTGCTTGATTAATCAGAGGGGTAAAATTTTCTCTGTTTAATTCGCAGTAATAATTACGGAAGATCTGAGCGAAGGAAAGATCTGCTAAAAACGGCTCTACTAAAACACTGCGACCCAGTATGGTGTCATACTCAATCGCTTGATCACTTAAGAAAGCATTGACTTCGGCTGCAGGATAAGCAGCGGTATTACTATAGACAACCAGGGTATGATAATATTTGCCAAAAACATGCAGTAAATCCCCTGTGTGACTAAATATTCCCCAGACTGTAAAGACGCTACTATCATAACCGTACTTTTCAATATCTGCTACCAGAAACAAGGAAAATGATGGCAGCACCTGTAAGTAATTTTCTACTTGCTGATGATCCTCCATCGTCAGCTTACGAATCATTTTCAGCCCCCCTATTTGACAACATATAGTTGCACTTTTTGTTATTTTACCAAAGCAGATAATATTTGGGAAGAGGATTACAAAGAATTTAAGAGTAAGGAAGGAAACTATTAACGGGATCACGAAATAGAAACTGATAACCTTCCGGAGGTGTAACTGTGGCCAGTTCAAAATTTAAAGATAAAAATACCGATCTGCTTTTTGAAGCGATTTTGCTGTTGGAAAACGAAGAAGAGTGTTATCAGTTCTTCGAAGACATCTGTACTATTAACGAAATTAAAGCTATGGCACAGCGTTTGCATGTAGCCAAAATGCTGCAGGAAGGCAATACCTACCAGCAGATTGAGCAGGAGACAGGTGCCAGTACAGCTACCATTAGCCGCATAAAACGATATCTGAACTATGGTGCGGGCGGCTACAAACTGCTGTTAGAGCGGCTAAAAACCAATACATAAAACAAGAAAAGCAGTTAATACTGCTTTTTCTACGTAACCCCCTAAAGAACAAGCAAGACGCATCACTGAAAAAACGCGAAGATAGAACTAAACTTAAATTAAGGTACGGGCGAACGCAGTTCGCCCCTACGACGTAACCCCCTAAAGAACAGGAAAGACGCATTACTGAAAAAACGCGAAGATAGGACTAAACTTCAATTAAGGTGCGGGCGAACTCAGTTCGCCCCTACGGCGTAACCCCCTAAAGAACAAGCAAGGCGCATTACTGAAAAAACGCGAAGATAGGACTAAACTTCAATTAAGGTGCGGGCGAACGCAGTTCGCCCCTACTACATCAGTTCTGCAAGTCAGTTATGCTGCTTTTTATCTCAAGCTGCTGAGCACAGTACTGAAAAGCAGGCGTAGTTGAAGGCGATATGTGAAACAGGGAGGCTGTAATGACACAAATCAATGATGGATTAAATGAAATGCAGCGTCAGGCTGTGGAGTGTGTAGAAGGGCCGCTGCTGGTTTTGGCAGGGGCAGGGAGCGGTAAAACACGTGTCATCACCCACCGCATTGCTTATCTGATTAAACAAGAGCTAGCTAAACCATGGGAAATACTCGCTCTTACCTTTACTAATAAAGCCGCAGAAGAAATGCGTACACGTGTTGCCCAGTTAGTGGGGACAATCCCAGGGATGTGGGTTTCCACTTTTCATGCGGCTGCTGTGCGTATGATTCGCGCCAATGCTGCCCTGTTAGGTCTGACATCATCTTTTGTTATTTATGATAGTATGGACCAAATGACTTTGGTGCGTAATATAATGAAAGATCTTAATCTCGATAGTACGCAATTTAAGCCGCGTGGTCTGTTGGCTGCCATTAGTCGGGCAAAAAATGATCTGCTTGATGAGCATCGTTATGAAGATACTGCAGATGATTATTATACGCGCACTGTAGCTCGTATCTACAAGAGTTACCAAGAGCGACTACGCTTAAATAATGTTTTAGATTTTGATGACTTACTGCTTTATGTGGTAAAACTACTGCAGGAGCAGCCTGCAGTCTTGAGCAGCTATCAGCAAAAGTTTCGTTACATTTTAGTGGATGAGTATCAGGATACCAACCGTGTCCAATATGAAATTGTCCTGCTGCTGTCCGGGGAACATCGTAACCTGTGCGTGGTCGGTGATGACGACCAGTCTATTTACCAGTTCCGTGGTGCTGATATACGCAACATTCTAGACTTTGAACGGGATTGGCCTGAGGCCACTGTGGTAAAGCTGGAGGAAAACTATCGTTCCAGTGGCAATATTTTAGAAGCAGCTTATCATGTGGTAAAAAACAATGCAGGTCGAAAAGCAAAAAAATTATGGACAAGCAGAGATAAGGGTGAAGCGGTGATCTTGCAGGTTGCGGAAGATGAACACCAGGAAGCACGCTATATCACGGCAGAAATTCGCAAACTTTCCTCGCAGTATGAACAGTTTGCCATTCTTTATCGCACTAATGCCCAGTCCAGAGCTCTAGAAGAAGCACTAATGCGAGAAAACATCGCTTATCAGATGATAGGCGGAGTGCGTTTCTGGGAGCGCAAAGAAGTAAAAGATATTTTGGCCTATCTACGGGTCCTAGACAACCCTGCTGATGATATCAGTTTACTACGAATTATAAATGTACCTCGCCGCGGCATTGGCAATACGACGATTGAACGCTTACGAGCCTTAGCTGCAGAAAAGCATTGTCCTATTTCAGAAATTCTGCCAACGGCGCAAGAAGCGGGGTTAACTCCTGGTCCGTTAAAAAAAGTACAAGCATTTACTACACTTATGGAAAATTTAACTAAAATGGGGGCATACTTAAGTGTAGACGAACTGGCAGAACAGGTGATGACCAAAAGCGGCTATTTAGATGTCCTCCGTGCCGAAAGAACAGAGCAGGCACAAAGCCGAGAAGAGAACCTGCGTGAATTTCTCACTGTAGCCCAAGAATTTCAACGTACTAGTGAAGACCAAACACTAACTACTTTTCTTACACAGCTAGCTTTGATTAGTGATTTGGATACATTAAGTGATGAAGATGTACCCCGGGTCGTCTTGATGACCTTGCATGCTGCCAAAGGTCTGGAATTCCCAGTTGTTTTTATGGCCGGTATGGAGGAAGGATTGTTTCCCCACAAACGTTCTTTTGAAACAGCCGATGGTATTGAGGAAGAACGGCGTTTGTGTTATGTAGGTATTACTCGGGCCCAGCAGCTTCTTTATTTAACACATGCTCGTCGTCGCAACATCTTTGGCGCCATAATGGCCGGCCTGCCTTCACGCTTTCTCGAGGAAATTCCCCCTTCTGTACTACAAGAGCAAGCAGAGACTCCACAGCCGGCGGCAGCTGCTCCAGCGCCCGGTGAGGTGGGGGATTTAGCTGTAGGTGACAGTGTTGAACACGGTAAATGGGGGCAGGGAGAAGTAAGAAGTGTTGATACCCTTAGTGACGGAGATATTGTCCTCACAATTCATTTCCCCAGTATCGGCTTGAAAAAAGTTATCGCTCGTTATGCGCCTTTGCGTAAAGTAAAGTGAGGTGCCGAAGATGGACAGGGAAAAAGCCCTGGCAGTAATAGAACAGTTAAAGCAAGAAATTACAGAACATAACTATCGTTATCATGTACTCGACGAGCCGACAATTTCTGATACTGATTTTGATAGTTTAGTGCGTCAGCTGTTGGCAATAGAAGAGCAGTATCCTGAATTGGTTACATCCGACTCCCCCACACAGCGTGTTGGTGGACAGCCTCGCGCTGGTTTTGTACAAGTAGAGCATCGCTTACCTTTGCTTTCCCTGGACAATGCCCTTAATCTTGGTGATCTGCGTGATTTTGTCCGCCGCGCCACGAATTTAGTGCCGGAAGCCGATATGGAATTTGTCGTAGAATTAAAAGTAGATGGTTTAGCTGTGTCCTTGCAGTACGAGAATGGCGTGTTAGTAAGGGGTGCTACCCGTGGTAATGGCGAAGTTGGTGAAGATATTACCCACAATTTACGCACTGTCAAAAGCATACCGCTGCGTTTGCGTCAGCCCTTAACCCTAGAAGCTCGCGGCGAAGTGTATATGCCCCGCTCCTCGTTTTTGGCTCTCAATGAAGAGCGGGCCGCACAAGATCAGCCCTTATTCGCCAATCCCCGCAATGCTGCTGCCGGCAGCTTACGGCAGTTAGACCCCAAAGTGGCCGCAGCGCGTAATTTGGCAATGGTTACTTACAGCTTGGGCTATTCTCCGCATCTGCATCCGTCGACGCACTACGAAGCTTTAATGTCTTTGCAAAAGTTAGGCTTACGTGTTAACCCCAAGCTTAAGATCTTGCATGATCTTGAAGCGGTGGTGGAGTATTGTGAAAGTTGGCGGGAAAAACGCTATGACCTGCCTTATGATATAGATGGTTTAGTTGTCAAGATTAACAATCTAGCGCTGCAGGAGCAGCTTGGCAATACAGCGAAAAGTCCGCGGTGGGCGATTGCTTACAAATTTCCTGCTGAACAAGCCGTAACGCAAGTTTTAGGGATTACGGTACAGGTTGGCCGCATTGGCACCTTGACGCCGATAGCGGAATTAGCCCCCGTAAAGGTGGCAGGTACGATTGTTAAACGTGCCAGCCTGCATAATGAAGATATTTTACGGGAGAAAGATGTCCGTATTGGCGATGAGGTCATTATCCAAAAAGCAGGCGAGATTATACCGGAAGTGGTGGAAGTTGTAAAAACAAAACGCAGCGGGGAAGAACAACCGTTTCAGATGCCGACAGTATGTCCGGCTTGTGGCAGTCCTGTTAACCGTCTGCCTGGTGAGGTGGCCCTGCGTTGTTTTAACCTTGCCTGCCCAGCTCAAGTGCTGGAGCGGATTGTGCACTTTGCTTCCCGTGGTGCTATGGATATTGAAGGGCTGGGCCCCGCGATGGCAGAACAGCTGCTAGCGGCTGAATTAATTCAAGATGCGGCAGATATTTATTCTCTGCATGAAAAAAGAGAGGCGCTGCTGCAACTGGAGCGTAAAGCAAAAAAATCGGTAGCTAATTTGCTAACGGCGATTGAGAAAAGTAAAAAACAACCTTTATGGCGTCTGTTATATGGGCTAGGCATTCGTTTTGTAGGCGACCGCACAGCAAAACTCTTGGCTGAACATTTCGCTTCTTTAGATGTGATCATGGCTGTTAGTCGTGAAGAGTTAGAAGCGGTAGCGGAAATAGGCCCTAAAATTGCAGAAAGTATCTGTGACTTTTTTAGTCTTGACTCCTCACAAACATTAGTGGCCCGCCTACGACATGCTGGTCTTAATTTTGTACAGGAAAAAGAAAAGATAGGCAATTTACCTTTAGCTGAGAAGGTTTTCGTTTTGACAGGAACCCTACCTACTTACAGCCGTGATGAAGCTGCGCAGTTAATCGAGGCAGCAGGCGGTAAAGTAACAGGCAGTGTCAGTAAAAACACCGACTATCTCGTGGCAGGTGACAAGGCTGGCAGTAAACTAGACAAAGCTAAACAACTAGAGATCACCATTCTAGATGAAACTGGTTTACAGCAACTATTACCAGAACGCTAAATATAAATTTTCACTCCCTTAAAAATAGGGAGTTTCTTTTTTGTCTGCGCAGTCTTCTCTGCCTCGGGTATACTAAGGAAAAACTTGTGGAGGAGCCAATGAAGCGGACAACTTTTATCATTTTAGCTGTTGTAATGATGGCCTTGGGCGGCATCTATCTCAGAGCAGGTGTGGAGCGCACAGAGCCACCCCAGGCAACTGGCCCGGCATCACCAGCTAGTCATGATCTTGATGATACGCATGCAGATTGTTTAAGCTGTCACGCTGTAATTAAAAGCTCCCATGACCAGCGTTTTGGTGAAGGTAATTATAGTGATTGTTTGAGTTGCCATGCCCAGAAATAGCAAAAGTACTTGACAAAATTAACCTCCCAGCTGATAATGTTAGTGAATGCTAACAGTTTAAGGAGGGATTAGCTGTGAGGCGACGATGGGGAGGATGCCTATTGCTCTGTCTGATCATCTGCTGTACGGGAAAAGTCGTGTCGGCAGCGACAGCAGACAGCAGCTGCCGTGAATGCCACAGTGGTGCGGCTGCAGATCTGGATCGTGGCAGCAAAGGGGAGTTTATGTTATGTACAGATTGCCATGGCTCAGATCATAATGGCCCCGGTACAGGAGAGCCCGGCACACCAACACCAAAGACTTGCGCACAATGCCATGCAGAAGAGGTGGCACAGTTTAATGAAGGCAAGCATTACTGGGCAATTGATGCTATGGAGGCTGTACCTACATACCAGAAGATGCCAAGTGAAGTAACTGATAAGGGCTGCGTAGTATGTCATCAAGTTGGTCAAAAATGGGATGATGGCAGCCAAGGTCGCTGTGACTCATGTCATACGCGTCATGTATTCTCGGCAGCCGAAGCTAGTACCCCAGAGTCTTGTGGTACATGTCATACAGGGGATCACCCCCAGTATGAGATCTGGGCTAACTCAAAGCATGGTAAATTGTACAACATGGAGGGCGGGGAAGAACGGGCTCCGGCTTGTTTAGACTGCCATGACAGCCACCGTGTTGTGACAGCGTGGGGATTTTTGGGGCTGCGTCCAGGCGAGCAAGAAGATGAAGAGTGGTTGACAGCCAGGAATAAAGTACAGCAAGCATTGGAAACCATGGGCCCGGGATTGGCACCAAATGTTACGCGGGAAACCTATGTTGAGTGGGAAGGTTTGCGGGAAGAAATGGTTACCCGCTGCACCGAGTGTCATGCTGAAAGCTATGTCAGGGAAGACTTGGCTAAAAGTGATGCTCTGGTAAGGGAAGCTGATTTAATGATGGCTAACGTGGTTACTGTTGCCGATATGCTGTACGATCAGAATTTAGTCGATGAGCAATCACGGTTTATGATTTATCGCGATAGCACCGCCCATCGTTTTGCTACTTTTATGGGTGGTTTTCATAATTCAGCTTTATACTCCTGGGATAAGGGCTATTTAGGCCTAACCTCAGATATGGTAGCGTTGCGAGATAGAGCGATAACCGCTAAAAAAGCTTCACTTGTGCAAACAGCTGTGATTGCAGCTGTAGTGCTTATTTTTCTCTTAATCATCACCACCATCTATTTACTAAGAAAACGTAAGCAAGCAGAGCAAAAGTGATCTACCGCATCCTCTAGCTGTCAAGAGGGGATGTTACTCTCTCTTGACAGTTAGCGTGTTTAAGCAGTAAGCTTGAAGAAAGTAACCTGCTGGGGGTATCAAATGAAGAAATTAGCAACGCAACAGGCTATTCTAGCCGCTGCTAAAGAATTATTTATTGCTAACGGTTATAAGGGTACTACGACTGTGCAGATTGCCAAACAGGCAGGTATTTCAGAAATGACTCTTTTCCGTCATTTTGCTAAAAAGGAAGATATTTTCCTCCAAGTCATAGCCCCTGTAATTTCTTTTTTAGACCAGTTAGCTGTTGCCAAACAGCAAAACATACAGCAGACAGTGAGAGAAATGTTACAAAACCGTTTACTGTTTCTGTTAGAGGAAAAAGAGCTTGTTCGTCTAGTGGTGCTGGAAAGTTACGTTGGCGAGGGCCAGAGCAATCCGATTGTTGAAGTTGTGCAAAAGCTAGAAGAACATTTTACTGCTTTGCAGACAGATGAACGTGAGTTATTAATTCGTCTGATTGCCGGCTTTATTCTGTCCGGTATCTTTCTACCCAAAAACAAAAGTTCTGATATGCAAATGATGGAGAGCTTGCTGCAATCCGTTATCTATCCACTACTTGATAGCTTTACTCATGGGCAGGAGGAGATGAAAAATGTCACAAAAGATTCTTAATATCCTATCTGGTGAACCCGGTGAAGGGATGAAAGAGCTGCTTTTTAACCAAGGCGACGTTAAAGCCGTACGTGTAATCCTGGAAGCTGGGCAAGTGTCAGCAGACTGTATCGTGGATGCGCCTGTCTTATTGTTTGTCATTTCCGGAGAGGGTTCAGTGATTATTGATGATCAGACCTTTGCCCTCAGCGAAGGTGATGTTACCGTGGTGCCGTCAGGGATAAACAGACATTTAGCGGCAAGCGACCGTCAATTTTCTCTTTTGGCAGTGCAAAGCCACCAAGCCGAAAAAAGCTGCGGTCTCTGTGCATTACTTGAAAGCTGCGTAAACCTAAAAGATTAAAACGCTTGATGGTCACAGTTTAGCTAATTTGCTTTAACAATGCCTATTCATTAAAAGAGGTACCCAAGTGTGGTACTTTTTTTTGTTTTTGGAGAGGGCGGAACGTCGTTAAAGTTGCCGAGCAGTGGTGGTTATGGTATAATCCTGACTTTGACAGCAAAAAATGCGAAATAAAGGCCGCAACCCCTGTAAATAAAGGGTTCGCGGCCTTCGTGTTTTTGCATAAATATGTATGGGACACAACTATTT
>DASRMS010000205.1:0-3472 GCA_035647835.1 Oscillospiraceae bacterium | reverse complement strand
AAGAAGGGGCGGTCAGCACGTACAGTAAAGGGCTCTGCCGGTAAACTTTCTGTGGGCATTACTACTCCAGTGGCAGCAGCTGCCTCCGTTCCTTTTTCGTGCACTTCAAGATAGGCTTGATGGATAACATCACTAATAAATAATTCTTCCTCTGCCATGGCCCTGAAATCAGCTAAATCAGGAATAAATGCTTGCTTCATGCCTATTTCCTGTAGGGCACTGTTTAATTGCTGCTTATATTCCGCTTTAAAGCGAGGCAAATAAACACTTACTTCTTCTTCGGCAAAGAGACTTAACCATTTTTGCCAACTGTCTGGGTTAAGCTGCTGATAAAAGTCAGTTAAATCCTTTTTGGGAACAAAAACATACATACTTAACCGTTCTTTGCCATAAGGCAGGCGTGCAGCAGTAAAAGAGTCATCTTCCAGACATTCAAAAGCAGCTTTTTTATGCATTAGAGGTACATCCTTTTGCGTCCCCTGATTAAGAGTAAAAGGTGCTTCCTGCGTTAATTCCTCGTCAAAGGCTTCTGTCCACTCTCCGTTAAAATAAAGGGCGTTAACCAGTACCAGTCGTGTATCCCCTTCTAGGCGATCAAAAAGATCTTTAATTTTACCATTAGTCTGCTTTTCAACCCAGCTGTTGATTGTTTTATGCGCACCAGCTTGTGCATAGTCAAGAGTTTCTACTTCAGCAGCATAAAAGTCGCGGTTTCTTTGCATGAAGTCTGCTTTAAGGCGAGCATCATCGTCTGGCCAGAGGGAATTAGCAATACTTGTTTCTACCTTGGCATCGGGGTTTTGCAGAATTGTTAAGAGATCTGCATTAGCTTTATTGAGTTCCTCCAAGGTGAGTGAGGCGACACCCATCACTTGCGCCATTTCTGCCTGTGTTTCACCGGCTGCTCCGTTATAGACCATGCCCAACGCAAAGGCGATACTGGCTGGAGAAAAGAAGGTGTTAGTATCACCTGCAGGTTGGCGTAGTTGAGTAAAAAGACGGAAAGCAAAATCGGTATTGCCTGCTACCAGACGCGAATCTACGCGTTCAGCTGCTTCAGCTTTCTTCCCCGGGATTGTACCCTTACTACAGCCAACAAGTGGCATAGCAAGCAGTAAGCAAAGCAAAATAACCACTGTTTGTCTCATCGGTAGGCCTCCTTGTTTACACTATTATCTAAGTATAGACGAGCATAATACTTAAAAGTTCCACGTTGCAGCGGCAAAAGATTTCCTAGCTACAAAGAAAAACAGGCTTGCACAAAGGACAAGTCTGTTTAGAGGTTACTATTCAGCTTTAGTTAGTACAATGAGAAGCCGGCTCCACGCGCTGTTTTATGACATTATATTCTTCTTCACTAATCGCAGTAGCATTACCTAACACTTTTTGCAGCACATTATTAGTGAAAGCTTCTTTTGCAGTATCGAAATCATATTGGTCGTAGGGATACACTTCAGATATGGTACGGCGTACTTTTTCCCGTTTAAAATTAGTCACTTTGACGTTCGCATGCACCAGAATAGCGGTAGGGACCTTTTTATCCTCGTCTTCTACTACGGTAGCCGCAACGGGACTAATCTTATACACCATGGCCAGATCTTGGTCATAAAAATAACTTTCCATTGTATAGCCCTCCTTTTTGCTTACAGTTTGAGATTGCTTCCCATGGTTGTAAATATTTTCCCCAACCCTGGAAATAATACATCTCCTTACTTAATACAAAATTCGCCACAAAACTGATTTTTCCTGCCAGCAATAGCAGGGTTAATGCTTTTGTAATCTTCATTCAACTATAGTCTATTGCTGGTTATCTTTAAGATATTCCAGATTGTGATTAAACTTAACAGAGCCCTCACCTATTAAAGGGAAGGCTCTGTTAGTTAAATCAATGGCGTTTGATCTTTTTACCAGTTAAAAAATAATCCTGTCCGCTATGGCTGCCATGCGGCTGCCAGTTAAAACCATGTTCTGTTAGTGCCGAGGCAATTAGCTCTGTATCATGGGCCTCAACACGAATTGTAATTTCATCTCCACGGTCTAGATTAGCCAAATGATTGCGTAAGTTTTCTAAATCGCGGGCATCAATCCTGGGTCCCATCTCCATCCGAATAATCGTCACTAAAACACTCCTTTCGCTCGCAAAAGATTATCTTAATCTAAATTTTCCCCGTCTCAAAAAAATAAACACTACTTTGATAGAAAATAGCAATTTTAAAAGCAAAAGGCGGCCATTTGGCCGCTTTTTGCTTAAGTTTGTTTCGCTGGGGAATTTAATTCTTCGAACTTCGCATATTTTTTGATTAGGTAGACCAGCGCATAAACCAGGGGTGTATCACAAAAGGCGATGATCACTTTAACTAGATACTGCCCAGCAATCATAGACCATAATGATACTCCTGTGCCATAAAAGGCTAGCGTAATAAAAACGACTGTATCTAAAAGTTGCGAAACAGTTGTTGATAGGTTGTTACGCAGCCATAAGTGTCGACCATTAGTCTTTTCTTTCCAAAAGGTAAAGGCCCAAACATCATGGTACTGACTGATGACATAAGCGGTGAGGCTAGCTGCGACCATACGTAAATTACTACCAAGTACGGCAGCAAAGACTTCCTGCCCGTGCCAAAGCGGAGCGGATGGCAGCACCAGGGCTAGGCGAATAAAAACTGCTGACAAGATGACCGTCAGAAAACCCAAATTGACAACAAATTGCGTGCGTTCTTTGCCCCAAATTTCTGCGAGGGTATCCGTAATGGCAAAGGTTAAAGAGTAACAAATTACAGCTGCTGGTGCCATTAAAGTACCAACAATAATAATTTTACCAGCAATTATGTTACTAACGACTAATAAGACGGTAAAACAACAACTTAACAAGAGAAAAACTTTAGCTTGACGTGAGAGTGTGCTTGTCATCTAATTAAGACTCCTGCTTGACTTCAGCAACTTTACCTTTCTCGTAGCACGCAGTAGCACGAATAGTAATGCCGCCGCGCGGCTTTTGGATCACGGTTACTTGACAACTATGCGGTTGGCAGGCCGCACCCACATCGTTAGCAATTTTCGCTGCCAAAGCTTCACAGAAAGCGCCTTCTTGACGAAAACTCCAAAAGTAAAGTTTTAAACTTTTGCTTTCAATGCACAGTTGGTCAGGTAGATACTCAATAATTACAGTTTCCCAATCCGGCTGACCAGTAATGGGACAGAGACTTGTCACCTCGTCACTTTCCATCACTATTGTTTGCACACCTGCTGGTTTGGGGAAGACATCTAATTTGCGGGTAGGCTCTTTTACCACTTTACCCAAAGCATAAAAATCCGACTGACTCAATGGAATTACCTCCTTTGTTTTGATAAGGCGGGTTACTTCGACCGCCACAAATCTAACTTTATCAAGAATTCGACATTTCGACAAGCTGCATTAATTAAATATGCAGTTTATTTTTTATTTATGTATTGCTAACTCGGGGATATGTAT
>DASRMS010000204.1:0-75922 GCA_035647835.1 Oscillospiraceae bacterium | reverse complement strand
CTATCGCATCTATTTTGAAAACACAAGCATTATATTTTTAATTTTAAATAATTACGTTTTTATGTAGGATTCAAGCTGGACTTGTTTGATCTATGGACCTAACTTATACAGTTTAAGCCTACCATCGAGAAGGAAGCTACCCATTAAATAGTAATAGTCGACGGAAGTTGATACTTACCATCGACTTTTCATACTTAATCCCATGATCAAACCTTTTTTCTCCGGCGGCAAACAATTCTGTGTGAAGCAGCGACTAAGGGAATGTAAGATGTTGTATGTCTGCGGAAAGAGATCTAACGCAAGTTATTAACTTTGGCAAAAATTTACGAATAAGTTATAGACATATGCTCAATACTATGGTATATTGATTGTGGGCATATGCTAATTACTACTTGGGTGGAGGGTAAATATGAAAGTCGCTGTCAGTGTACAAGGAACAACATTGGATGATCCCATGGATGAACGCTTTGGTAGAGCAGCAAGATTTATTATTTATGATTTAGAAGATGAGACGTATAAGTTATTAGACAACCAACAAGTTTACAATGCCCCACAGGGAGCAGGTATTCAGGCTGCACAAAATGTGATCAATGCTGGAGCGGAGGCGATAATTACTGGGCATGTGGGACCTAAAGCATTTAGAGTATTAAAATCTACTGATGTTTCCGTTCATTTAGCACGGAAAATTACTGTACAAGAGGCTATTACCAGCTTTAAAGAGGGTACTCTAGAAACAGCTGAAACTAACGATGTAGAAGATCATTGGGTATAAATAAAAACACTATTGAGGGAGAGATACATATGATTATTGCTGTACCGATGGTAGAAGACCAGCTTTGTCTGCATTTTGGCCACTGTGAGAAGTTTGCTTTTTTTGATGTAGACACTACAGAAAAAACTATTAAAGGGGTAAAATTGTTGGTGCCACCACCTCATGAACCAGGCCTTTTTCCCGTGTGGGTTAGGGAACAAGGTGCTGAGCTGGTTATAACAGGCGGCATGGGTGGCCATGCACAACAGCTTTTTCAGTCCGCAGGTGTACAAGTTTTGACTGGTGCTCCCGCCATCAAGCCAGAGGAAGTGGTTAAGAGCTTTCTTCAGAGCACCTTGAAGCTAAGCGACAATACCTGCGACCACTAAGGTGTGACAACTAACATAACAGCGTTATAATTTTCCCCTCATTACAAAGCTAAAAGGGTTGAGTCAGCACTCAACCCTTTTAGCTTTTTATCAGTCTTGTAAACCATGTCTTCTGCAGTGACCCTGACAAAACTTTTTCTTTTCACGCCGTGCACAGGCAACCTGTGTCGAAGCACAATCAGGGCAGTTATACTTGCCACTTAAGACTTTCTCAAAGTTCTCATAGCTTTCTTCCCATTCCTTGCCGCAGTTAAGACACTTAACGGGACAAATATTACGAGTATAATTGCCCCCTGCGATTCTAATTGCTTTAGCATTAATTAGACTGTCAGCAATTTTTAATCTAGCTGCGCTCAGAATACGTTGAAAAGTAGGCCGCGATACTTCCATTCTTTTAGCGCATTCCTCTTGATCCAATCCTTCTAGGTCTTTTAGGCGAATTGCTTCTAATTCTTCAATTTGTAAAACATTCTCTAGGGTTACATCTATATCCATGGGGCGGAAAAGCTGATGGTCTGGTATAAACTCAACTTTACGCCATTTTGTAGGTCTTACCAAGGCAGATTAATCCCCTTTCTATCACCCTTCTTCCCCTATAGAGGTAAGAAGGGGTTCTTCTTCAGCCAAAGCTGCGGTTAACCGCTGCCATAATTGTATTATTTCTTGGGTAACTTTATTGTTCCCAGCTTCAACAGGTGTTTTACCTGCCTGCAGAGCTGCGACAATACTCTCATCAAATGGTATCTTGCCAATCACTGGACAATTATGCAGTTGGCAGTACTCTTCCAGCTGCGCCGTAATCTCCAGGTTAAGATTATACTTATTAATACAGACGAAGCTAGGAATCTGAAAGTGGTGCGCTACACCCAACACTCTTTCTAAATCACTTACGCCAGATTTTGTTGGTTCTGTAACGGCGACCACGGCATCACTACCTGTGATAGAGGCAATAACTACACAACCGATGCCGGGAGAGCCGTCGATAAGCAGCCATTTCTCCTGCTTATAGCTCTCAAGGATATTTTTTTTAACCTCAGTTACCAGTCTACCTGAACCTTCGGCACCAATATCCAGCAGCGCATGTGAGAACGTACCCTGGGTCGTGTTTGTCAGGTAAGTACGGCCAGTTTTCACTTCTTCCAAACGGATAGCCTCATGAGGACACACCAAAACACAGGCACCACAACCTTCGCATTTTAAAGGTATAATTTCTAATTCGTCACTAATGGCACCAAACCTGCAGGTCTCAGAGCATAAGCCGCACTGTTGACATTTTTCCGCATTAATTATAGCTTCCTTTGCCCCGAAAAAGTAATCTTCCTTGATGACATTTCCTGCCACTAAAAGGTGCAGATTAGGGGCATCGACATCACAGTCCGCTAACATTTTATCTGTTACAAGTAAGCTGAGTGAGGAAACCAAAGTGCTTTTCCCTGTACCACCTTTACCACTGACAAAGGCAATTTGCTTCATTTTTGTGCCCCCTTCTCTACTTTCTGGTATAATGCGCAGAACTTCTCCTGCCACTCAGGGCAGGTCGTTACTGGCAAAATACCCCGGGAGTAAGCTGCAGCTATTTCTCTGGAGAAGGGTATTTCCATAAGGAGCTCCAGCTCATGTTCCGCACAGAAATCTTGTATCGTATTATTACCTGGTGTAGCTTTATTGCTCACAACACCGCAGGGAATCTGCATTAGTTTTACCAGCCGCACAGCAATTTGTAAATCATGGAGACCAAACGGCGTGGGTTCTGCCACCAAGATACAGTAATCACAGTCTTCGATTGACTGTACAACGGCACAAGATGCACCAGGCGGACAATCGAGAATTATCGGCAACTCACCATGCAGGTGTTTTTTTAACTGCTGAATAACTGGGATGCTAAGGGGTTCACCTATATTCAATCTACCCTGTAAAAAGGTATTATCTGCATTGGCTTCTACTACACCAATTTCCCTGTCTATTTCAGAGATAGCACCCTCTGGACAAGCAAGCAGACAGGCACCACAGTGATGACAGATTTCAGGAAAAACAAGCACCTTGTCCTTGACTACAGCTAAAGCATTGAATTGACAAGCTTCGGCACAGCTGCCGCAACCTGAACATTTGTCTTGATCAACTTTAGGCACCCTAACATTAACAGCAATGGTGTTGGTCACTTCTGGATTAAGAAATATGTAACCATTTGGTTCTTCCACATCACAATCTATGTACTGGCATGCAGGTAGTGAGGCAACAAGACTAGTCGCTACCGTTGTCTTCCCTGTGCCCCCTTTGCCGCTTAAAATCGCTATTTTCATCGCTAACCTCCCGCTCGTTAATTAAATATGTCTGCACTAAATCCTTACTATATTATTGGCATATGCCCATATTCATTCTACTGTTATTTTAGTCATATGTCAATAATTTAACCCTGCCTACGACAAAATAGCACGGTTAGCGTAAAACAATGCTGCAGGAGTGCGTTCGAATTTAGTCTTAAACAGAAAAAGCTGGAGGCGGCGAGGCCTCCAGCTTTCTGCTTTTATTCTTTATACTGTGGTTCTTGGCTTTGGACATACTGTTGACGCTGCTTGAGTGTGTCCACAGCAGTATCTAGTGTTTGTGCCAACTGATTAAAAGTTTGTTGAGCCTGTGTGTCCTGTGTTTCTAAGGCAAAGGTTTTCATACTGGCTGCAGCACTTTGGATACCGGCAATAGCCTGCTGAAGTTGTGTGCCAACTGTCATCTGCTCCCTCCTTTCCCCTCCCTAGGTCACTAACCTTTTGGTTTAAAAAACAAGGAGGCCAAAAACCCGAAAATAATAGCAGATGAAATACCGGCACTGGTTACTTCAAAAATTCCTGTTAACACCCCCACAAGTCCAGTGCTTTTGGCTTCAGATAACGCTCCTTTGACCAGCGAATTACCGAAACTGCTAATGGGCACTGACGCACCGGCACCGGCGAATTTAACTAACGGCTCATAAAGACCCAAGCCACCTAAAATAGCACCGGTAACAACTAGTGTGACTGTCATATGGGCTGGGGTCAGGCGGAAAACATCAAGCATTATTTGACCGATGACACAAATAGTACCGCCAATGACAAAGGCAATTAGATACTTCTCCATCTTAATCTCCTTCCCGCTCCATTACTACCGCATGGGCAATACCGGGGATACTTTCCTTTTGCTGATATGATAATGGTGACAGCAAAGCACCAGTCGCAACCACCAAAATTCTTTTTATCTCGCCGCGGCGCATACGATTTAAAAGGTGACCATAAGTAACTGTCGCTGAACAGGCGCAACCGCTGCCGCCCGCAATTACTGGCTGATTATCCTTATAAATCAGTAAACCGCAGTCGGTAAACTTATCCTCAGGGATATCTACCCCGTGCTTTATCAGTAAATCGCCCGCTATGTTATGACCTACTCTTCCTAAATCCCCCGTCGCAATTAAATCATAATGGGAGGCATCAACATTAAAGTCTCGGAAATGTGCTTCAATAGTATCAACAGCTGCCGGGGCCATTGCTGCCCCCATATTAAAGGGATCAGAAATACCCAGATCTACAATGCGCCCAATTGTCGCACCTGTCACCCGCGGTCCTTCACCTGCTGCTGCCACTAAAGCTGCTCCTGCTCCTGTTACTGTCCATTGTGCGGTGGGTGGGTTTTGTGCGCCATATTCAGTAGGATAGCGATACTGTTTGTTAACAGAACTGTTATGGCTGGAAGCAGCAGCCAAGACATGGCTGGCGCCACCAGCATTAATAATAAATGAAGCTACTGCCAGACCGGCCATGGAGGTGGAGCAGGCACCGAACAGGCCTAAATAGGGAATACCCAATGTTCTCGCGGCAAAACTAGAGGAGATAATTTGATTCATGAGGTCACCGCTTAAAAAGAAGTGCACATCTTCTTTTTTCATACCTGCTTTATCGATAGCCTTTTCACAGGCCTCTTCCAGCAACTTTTTCTCGGCCTTTTCAAAACTCTCCTGTCCTAGCCATGTGTCATCATGCAGAATATCGAAATCGTCAGCTAAAGCTCCCGCGGCCTCAAAAGGACCCCCTGCCACACCAGTACTGATGATGACCGGATGTTTATCAAATACCCAACTCTGATGACCCTGCAGCATTTTAAATACCACCTAACTTTTGGATGATAATTTTGATGATGGCCACCACGAAGGCTGAAAAAACGCCAAAGGTAATGACAGGGCCGGCAACTTTAAACATATTGCCGCCTACGCCCAAGACATAACCTTCACTACGGTGTTCAATGGCAGCAGAGGTGATCGTATTGGCAAAACCTGTTACCGGCACGATGGTACCGGCACCAGCCCATTGTGCCAGATGGTCATAGACGCCCAAGCTAGTTAAGAGGGCAGAAATAATGATTAGTGTCGCTTGGGTTGGGCTGCCGGCAGTGATTTCGGTAAAATTAAAGTAAGTCATATAGAACCACTGAAAGAATTGACCAAGCGTACAGATCAGGCCGCCAGCAATAAAGGCATGCAGACAATTAGTTAGCAATGGCCGTTTCGGTTCTCTATCTTTAGCAAATTTTTGATATTCCTGCTGTGCAGCCGATAACTTTTTATTTTTCTTATTTGACATTTTTAGCTCCCTTCTTTAGCGTAAAAGGTGCGGTCGCAAACCATCCAGCACACTTTGCAGGTCGGCAGCATTGCGGGCAAACATTGCTTTTGCCTGTTCCTGCTGTGTTTCCAGGGAAAAGCTTGTTAAATCGGCTTGTGCTTTCTCCAGGGTAGCAAACAGGGCCTGCCGTACAGATGGATTCTCGACCTTAATGGCATCGTTAAACAAATCTATATATAGCTCACCAACACTATTTACTTGACCAAGAAAGACATTGTCCAGAGAAACGCCCGCTTTTACCAATTCGGTTTGCAGCCAGTCACTATTGAGACCTAGCTCAGTCAGGGGATCATTAAGGATATTGCCATCCAGGATGACAGTTTGCGGTTCCGTTTGCGGCGTCACCTGCCATGCCAAATCATGTGCTGTCAGTGGCTGCTGATCTGATTTGAGCATCACATTAAGCTCCCCATTAGCTTCCAAAACCGCAAATTCCACATCAGAGATACTAAAGATATTTTTAGCGCGTAAATCTCGCAATAATTCTTCCCCAGTCAGGCGAGCACGTTTGAGGTTTTCTTCCATGATTTTTCCCTGTTTGATTATTATTGCTTCCTTACCCTCCAGCAGATCATGAACAGCTTTACTACGTAGTTCTAAATAGTCGAGCACAAAAGGCATAACTAACCACACCGAGAGTGCTGCCAGACCTAAAATGAAACTGTCGATAGCAGTAGACGCTAGTAAACCGATAATCACAGCAATTACCGCATAGTTGACAAAACGAAAAGGTGTCATTTTGGCAGGATGTTTGGTTCCCAGCACACGAATGAAAAAGAAAACTAAAACAAACAGTACACTTGAGCGCAGTAACACCATTAACCAAGCTGGCATTTTTTCACCTCTTTATGAGCCTTGATACTGTGGTTCTTGGCTTTCAATTTCCCTTGTTCTTACTTCCAAATCACCAACCACTGCTTCCACAGTCTGCAGCGCTTGCTGATAGGCATGGCGCACTTCCTGCTGTCGGCTAAGTTGTTCATACAGACGCAGTGTAGCCTGTGCCCCTTTTAAAGAGACTAGTGTTTGTTTAAGTTGTGTGGCAACTGTCATTATATACCTCCGTCCTTGTCTTATTATCTGAAATTATCTGCCTTTACATACCACTATTTACAGTTAAAATGTTCCTATTGTCAGAAGCTATTTTTTTTGTTTACTTAAAGTTTGTTTACTTAAAGAAAGAAGCTTTATGACTGGGAATTTATTCCCAGTCATAAAGCTTCTTTTTATCATTGCTGACGTTAACCGCAGAGGTTATTATTTTACTCTGCGTCTGTTTTCGCAGAATCTTCTTCATTTGTTTCTGCTTCGAGCTCTGCGGCTTGTTCTGCTAACTCTGCTTCTACCGCTTTAATCCAGGTTTTGGTCGTGGCAACCAGCTCTTGCTCATCTTCAGGATTTAGTTCTACTACTTTCTGCCAGTGAGCAAGTGCTTCTTCGGGCTGAGCCAGGCCAAAATAAAGGAAAACACCATAATTAAAACGAGCTTTGGCATGATTAGGAGCTACAGCTATGGCTTTTTCGAAATCCTCTTGCGCTATTTCATTGTTTTCTGAAGCATAGGCGGCCACAGCACGATCAACAAGCACCTCAACATTATCCGGTTCCTGCTCTAATACTTTACCGTAGGGCTCTAAAGCCTGCGCAAAACTCTCCAGCGACTTTTCTGCCTCATTTAGCGCTGCCTGGAGTTGTCCCGCAGTATAGTAAGCGTTCCCCAGCTGTTTTAAGAGCGCAACATTCCCTGGCTTTTCCTCCAGACTCTTTTCAGTTTGTACAATTACAGTTTCTACTTGCGCCAGCTGACTGCGATAGATCGCTGAGGGATCTTCAGTCGGCTGCGGTTCTGTGATACTAATAATCGCTGCTGCCACCGAGGAAAGGACTAACCCCCCACAGATCAGTAAGACAATCACCTTCACTAATGGTTTATTGTTCTTTATATTTTGCAAAAAAAGACCTCCCTTTTTTACCTGGCTAGTTCAGAAATAAAAGCATGTAGCTGATGCTGTTAAGACTCACAGCTTAAAGCAGGGGAGTTTGGCACTTTTAGCAGTCAAGCAAGGAGCGCAAATGTGGTTCCCCTTCTTTCGATACAAATTACATTATACCAAATCAATGTGAAAAAATCTTGAATTTTTTTTGAATGATTACTGGTTGACAATTATACCCTGGAGAATAATCAGCAGAAAATGGGTGAGGATAAATTGTAATTACAATAATAGGTGATAAATGTGACCATAGCCAAAACACCCTTAATGGAATTGCAAGCTCTACCCAACTTAAAACTGGTCGAAGCCCGTCTGCAGGAATTAAGCCGCGGCACTGATCTCTGGACACCCCAGTTCTCAGCCGCTGTCACTACTGGCGGCAAACGCTTACGTCCAGCACTAGTCTTGTTGTGTGGTTCGTTTTACCCAGTCGGACAAAGCAAGTTAGTAGATGCCGCAACGGCGGCAGAATTAATCCATACCGCCTCCCTCGTACATGACGATATTATTGATCACGCCTCCTTACGGCGGGGGCGCCCCACAATCTCTGCCACCTGGGGCACGCAGCAAGCTGTCCTTTATGGTGATTTCTTATTTGCCCGTGCCTTCTCCATCTTAACTGAACATGGCCTGGCCAGTATTTTAGGTAAAATGACACGCGCCATTAGTTTGATGTGTGAAGGGGAAATTGAGCAGTCTAGCAGACTCTTCAACTGCCAGCTGCAAGAAGACGACTACTTTGATTATATTTATAAAAAGACAGCTTACTTTCTTTCTGCCTGCTGTGCAGCGGGAGCAGAAGTCTGCGGCCTGCCGCAGGAATTCAGCCAGTGTCTAGCCACGTTTGGTTTGCAGCTAGGGCAAGCCTTTCAACTGATTGATGATTTACTTGATATCACGAGTGATAGTAAAACAACGGGCAAACCAGTCTTACAAGATCTACGGGAAGGATATCTGACCTTACCTTTAATCAAACTAGTGCAGCATCCTGACTATGGCTGGCGCGCCCAGCAAATTATTGCAGAAAAACGGTTTGTTCCTGAAAATCTAGATTTTATCTGTCAGAGCTTGCACGACAGCGGTATTATTAAAGAGACATACGAAAAAGCCCGGGCGCTGATCCTCCAGGCCAAAGAAAATCTTACGCAGCTGCCGCTTAAACCGGCACGAGTGCTGCTCGCAAGATTAGCCGATTATGTGGTGAGCCGTTCCTCTTAAATCTTACCCAGCTTCCGTAATAACAAACAGCAGCGGTGCAGCCACAGCGCCTCATTGCCACCAGTTCGCAGCAATTGCTGCGATAATTTTTTCCGTTCCGGCACATTTGCTTTAGGATCAGAAAGATAGAGCGCTAACAAACCGTAAACTACAGTACGATGAAAAGCTGGGCGGTGTAAGGCGGCCGTTTTCTGCAGCGCTGCAGACAAAAAGTTCAACAGTCCCCGTTCTGCGACTAAGGGTGTTGGATAACAGTCGACAAAGTTCAGGTCATGATGCTGTTGGTCTTCATCTAAATCTATGAAGTAATCTAAAAGGATATGAAAGCCGCACAGCCAAGGAAAGTAGCAGGCTAAAACCTGCTCGATTTCACTTTTGCTGACCGGCCCTGCAGCCGCCATAGCTGTTAGCAGGAAAACAGCCAAAGTTGAACCGGAAGCGGCGGAAAATTCCCACCAATAGACATCCGAAGCTAAACTATGATTCTGGGAATACCAGTGTACAAGCCTTTCCACACGTAAGGGCTCTTCAATATGTTTGTACACCTGTAAATCCACATATAATTGCAGTAAACTACGCAGTGTTGTGCGTACATCCTGGTAACCAGGCAAACGAACTAGTGTTTCCCTGGTCCTAGCTACTAACTGTTTTAAATAGCCCCCATCATTGCAGAATGGATAATGTTCATACCAGTCTTGGCAGGTTTCCTCGATATCTACCGCGGCTAAAATTGCCTGATGAAGCCGGCGAAAACTCTCTTCACTAGCGCCAGGCACACGATCACATAAATTATCCAAGTAATCACTAATCGTTTGTAATGCCACAATAAAGTGGATCAACTCGGTACTCTTCTCTCGCGTATAAAGTGCATAAATACTACCACCCTGGCAGTGGAATCGCTTTTTATCAATACTGGCTAAAGCTTGCTTGCGCAGTTCTGGGTCCGGAATGGTGCTGGCTTTTGCTAACCATACATTTAGTTCCCTGTCGACAAGGGGAAAAATGCGCGTGACATAAGGCAAAATAAGGGTATAGTCATGAGTATTCTCTAGAATGGATGACAAGCTTGTCCCTCCAGTGACTGATTTTTGGGTTTATACACTCATTACTATATCCTAATCTTGATACCCATAGTCATACCTATGAGCAAGGGACGAACTATGTTCGCCCCCCTAGTAAACAACTTATGCTATTTTGAGCGAAAATTAATCTTGCCGTCTACAGAAACCTGTACGACTTCAACGGGGACGGTGCACTCGGCACGTCGCATCGCTTCACGGATAATACCATGCAGTCCGCCGCAGCACGGCACCTCCATCACCACAATGGTAATACTTTTTAGGTTATTGCTGCGAATCAATGCAGTTAGCTTTTGCACATAAAGCGGCGCATCATCCAATTTTGGACAACCAATTACTAAAGCATGGCCACGCAGAAACTGACGATGAAAGTCAGCATAGGCAAAAGGCACACAGTCTGCGGCGATTAACAGATCAGCCTCTTTAAAATAGGGGGCAATGGGATTGACTAAGTTTAACTGCACAGGCCAGTGCCCTAAAGCGGAAGGAATCTCTTCTCCCTCGACTGCTGTTTCCGTTGGGGCGGGCGTATTTAAGACACGTGTCCGCGAACCGGGACAACCAATAAAGGGAGTTGAAGTTGGCGGTGTCTGCTCTTTTTGTGCCGCTAAAAATTGTTCAACAGCCTCTTCATCGAAGGCGTCACTATCCCGTTCTTCAATGATTAGCGCTCCTTGGGGACAATCACCAAGACAAGCGCCCAGCCCGTCACAAAGGTTATCGGCAATTAGTTTGGCTTTGCCATTAACAATTTGCAATGCGCCCTCAGCACAAGAAGGTATGCACAATCCACAGCCATTACATTTTTCTTCATCAATATGAATAATTGCTCTTTTCATCTGTCTTGACCTCCCAAAATTGCTTTAAACAAAGTATAACACAGCTTGGCAGAGTAAACTGTGATGTAAATCAAAGCGGAAAAAATAATTCTGGCGCTTGCTGCGCCAGAATTTTAGTTTAATTCGCTTAAGCCTGACCTCGCGTAAAGTTTAGCAGACCACCAGCGAGGATAATTTGTATCTGGCGGTTCGTCAGCTCATGCTTAACGCTGAAGCTAACGCCGCTGGTGTCATTTGTCACGGTGATGGTATTACCTGCCTGCAGCTGTGTTGTCAGGGCAGTAATTGATAAGATATCATCCTGTTTAAGGGCCTCATAGTCAGCTTCCTCACAAAAGGTCAGCGGCAAAATACCGAAGTTCACTAAATTAGCACAGTGAATGCGAGCAAAGGATTTGGCCAGGACAATTTTTACCCCTAGATACATTGGGGCTAGTGCGGCATGCTCACGACTTGAGCCCTGCCCATAGTTGTGGCCGCCAATTACCATACCCTTGCCTGCTGCTTTAGCGCGGCTGGTAAAATCAAGGTCAATGGCGGCAAAAACAAATTCACTAATCGCTGGTATATTGGAGCGCAAAGGGAGTACTTTAGCCCCAGCTGGCATGATATGGTCAGTTGTAATATTGTCCGCCACTTTTAAGAGTACCGGGGCAGTTAAATCAGTCGGTAATGGACTATTAACAGGCAGCGGCTTAATATTGGGTCCGCGTACTACTTCCACACCTTCTCCTGACGCTGCCGGAGGAATAATCATGCCGTCATCAATCAGAAATTGCTCCGGTTGGCTAATGGGCGAGTAAGTCCCCAGGGTGCGTGGATCGGTAAGTCGACCTGTTAAAGCTGTCGCCGCCGCTACTTCCGGGCTAGCTAAATATACGCTGGCACTGGCAGTGCCGGAACGTCCCAAAAAGTTGCGGTTAAACGTTCTTACAGAGACTGCATCAGATGCTGGTGCCTGCCCCATACCAATACAAGGGCCGCAGGTTGATTCTAAAATCCGGGCACCGGCAGTAATTAGGTCTGCGAGAGCACCGTTTTGGGCCAGCATGGTAAGCACTTGACGTGAACCGGGCGAAATAACCAGACTGACGTCTTGATGCACCTTTTTACCCTTAATTATTTTAGCTACTTGCATTAGGTCAGCATAGGAGGAATTAGTGCAGCTGCCAATAGCCACCTGAGCGACAGGAAGCTCACCGAGTTCTTGTACTGTTTTCACAGCATCGGGACTATGGGGAGCTGCCACCAGGGGTTCTAGTTGTGATAGGTCAATGGTCAAAGTTTCATCATAAGCTGCATCGGCATCAGGCAGCAATTCCACCCATTGCTCCTCCCGCCCTTGGGCAGCGAGGAACGCTCTTGTCACTTCATCGCTAGGGAAAATAGAGCTTGTCGCCCCTAACTCTGCCCCCATGTTGGTAATGGTCGCCCGTTCAGGTACAGAAAGAGTCTTTACCCCATCACCAGTGTATTCAATAATTTTACCTACACCGCCTTTGACACTGAGACAGCGCAGTACGGCCAAAATGATATCTTTGGCCGAAACCCACGGCTGTAATTGACCCTCTAGTTTCACCTGCACTACTTTGGGCATGGTTAAATAAAAGGGACCGCCGGCCATCGCCACAGCCACATCTAAACCACCCGCGCCAATGGCGAGCATACCCAGTCCGCCACCTGTAGGCGTGTGGCTATCTGAACCTAGTAGTGTTTTACCTGGCACACCAAAACGTTCCAGATGCACTTGATGGCAAATACCGTTACCTGGACGTGAAAAATAAATACCATATTTAGCAGCCACCGTTTGCAAATAACGGTGATCATCCGCATTTTCAAATCCAGTTTGCAGTGTATTATGGTCAATGTAGGAGACGGAAAGCTGCGTTTTAACACGAGCTACATCCATGGCTTCAAATTGTAAGTAAGCCATGGTACCCGTAGCGTCTTGTGTTAATGTTTGCTCAATACGCAGGGCAATTTCTGTTCCTGCCTGCATTTCCCCTGCAGCCAAATGCTCGCCAATAATCTTACGTGTCAAGTTCTCTCCCACGGTTCTGCCCCCTTCTAAATCTTCATTCGAATGTATCATTAACAGCTTTTTTTGTCAACGAGTAACACACCAAGACAATAGTCTAGATGCAAAGAAGCCTTGATCGCCCAAGGCTTCCTTTTTGTGAAAAACTGATTTATTTATTTTCTGCTTCTACTTAAGCATCTTTCTTTTTACCAAAGCTGAGCAGTAAGTTGAGGATAATACCAAAGATGGCAGCGCCGGCAATTGTCGGCACCTGCAGACCAAAGAATGGAATGTTGCCGCCGAAACCGTATTGCCCGCCAATACCAATGACCATAATTGTAGCAATGATGGCAATATTTTTAGAGCTAAATAAATCAACACTTTTTTCTACCATAATAGCGATACCTTGTGCCGCTATGGCACCGAACAGATAGACTTCCAGGCCGCCAATAACTGCCGTGGGAATAGCGTAAATACTATTAATCAATGGGGTGAAGCAAGCAATAATCATCGCGATTATTGAAGCCCCAATTAACACTGGTACGGAGAAGACCCTAGTAATCGCCATCGCACTAATATTTTCACCATAGTTGGTGCCGGCGGGACCGCCAATTAAGCCTGAAACAATGTCACCAATACCATCACCGATCAAATTAAGCCCTAGCTTGTCCGCAATGTTATATCTTTTGCTTGATCCCTTTTTCTTGGCTAAATCATTTACATAAATATCTAGTTGATAAACATGCGCTGTAGATTCAGGAATTGTGGCAATAGCAATGGGCATAATGGCAGCCACTGCCAGCCATGATATTTTGGGCAAAGTAAACATGGGCAAAGCAAAGATGCTGGTATTTGCCGCCGCCGGTAAAACCTTAAAGAGACTAATACCTGTCGCCAGTTTAATGATATAGGTAGTGATACAGCCTAGGACAGGTCCAAGCAGCAGTGGCAGCTGTCCCCAAACTCCCTTAAGATACACCGAGAATAAGATTGTGGAAAGTAAGGTTACTAAGGAAATAGTCCAGGCAAAATTACTGGCAAGCGCAATTTGTGCTTCTGCCACATTGATGGTGCCAGCAGTGTCAATAGCAATAGAAGCCGCATCCTGTAGAGCGGTAGCTGCCAGCGTTAAGCCGATAACCATGGCAATAGGGCCAGTAACGGAGGCTGGGAGAATCTTTTCAATGGCATCCCGGCCAAATCTATTTACAACAATACCTGCAGCAATTGAAACGAAACCAGACATGATAATCCCGAATTGGGCAATAGCAATTTTGTCATTCAGGGGATATCCTGCAAGAGACTCAGAGGCCATTAGGCTGCCAATAGCGGCCACATAAGAGAAACTCGAACCATAATAAAGTGGGATTTTCCTGCCGGTGACGAGCACAAAAGCAATTGTTGCTAGTCCACTGGCAAAAATCGTCGTTGAAATATGGAAACCTGTAATGATCGCCACCGCAACTGTGGCGGGGAACATCACAATAACCTGCTGTATAGCATACAAGAAGAGCTGCCAAACAGGTGGGTTCTCATCTGGGAGGTAACCGTTTACTAATTCTTTGTTTTGCATCTTAACATCCCCTTACTAATTATTTGATACCCAAGCAATACAGTTTGCTATCTTCCTCCATCTGGGCACAAAAAAAACTTGCCCGAGCGCACGGACAAGATTATACCTCAATATAAGGCTATTCTCCTAGCTATAACCTTAGCATTAATATCTTGTCGGCATCTCTGTACCAGCTTAAAAATATTATACTTTCGTCATAGTACCATAGAAATCTATTTTTTTCAACACTTTTTTGTGCGGTTAAGGATCTGAGAGTGATTCACATGCGATAATGTCTCACTAGAAAACAGGGGAAACCATTTTTTACAACTATCCTTTACCTCAATAAATTAGAAACCAAGATAAAACATATACAGAGCAATCAAGGTCATTAAGGTACCCATGAGGATTCTTAGAATATTACTGAACTTACCATACTTATCGCTGCGGGACAACTTTTGGACAAAAACAATCGATGTTCCGGCCAGCAGCACCAACAAACTATGACCTAAGGAGTACAGTAATAAGAGAACCACTCCCCACAGCAGACTCCCTTCTTGTGCCACGAAGGCCAGTAAGACAACTAACACTGGTGTGGAACAAGGTGAAGAGAAAAAGCCCCCTAAAATACCAGCGACAAAGGCCCCCCCAAAACCCCTTTGCTTATTTCTGCTTACTGCGTACGAAGAGGGGATAAAACTAAAAATTTCCCATGTTTGCAGCGCCATTAAAAGCATTAACACCCCTAAAACCAGATACCACCAGGAACCGACGCTTTGCATTAATCTACCCAAAAGCGAGGCAGCAGCACCTAAAATTGTAAAAGTCACAGCACTCCCTAGAGCAAAGATGGCAGAAAGCCAAAAAGCGTTTTTTGTATCACCTTCGCCACTGCTGCCAACATAACTAATGACTAAGGGAATACTAGAGAGCGCACACGGGGTAAAAGAGGTGAGCACACCAGCAGCAAAAGCAAAGAGTGGTGCCAACCACATCTTGGCAGCAATCATCGTGGCCAACGACTGCAGCCACTGACTGCTGTCCATTATTTCATCCCCATTTCCGCTAAAGCTGCCAGTATTTCTTCTTTAGTCATTGGTCCAACATGCGTTGTAAACAGATGCTCATTAGTCTCACGATGCGTAAATAGTGTCATTTCCATGGCTTTCGGATTGCTTGGCGTGTAAGGCTTACCTTCAGCATCGATAAACACCTGTGTAGGAATTAAAGTAAGAGGGTAATCTTGCCCTAACTCTTCATATTTCCAAACATCAATGAATTTAATTATGGCTTTACCTTGCAATTCCAGATTTAATTCCTCTAACACGGGAGCCATAGCTTGGCAAGGTGCACAATCATCAGAGCCAAAGTCAAGCATAATTGGCAGTCCATATGACTTTAGGTGTTCTAGATCGAACTCTTCCGTAACTGCTAAAGCAAAATCTGGGTTAACTCCCCCGGTGGGAATTTTATCTGATTGAGCATTTTTCACATACCAGACTCCAAAAACTAAGGCCAGTAATAAAACAGGCACTAATACTTTTACCGTCGATTTCTTGCTTGCTGCCGTCATGTCAACCTCCCATTTTTATTTATTAGTCTAATCCACATTAATATATACTATTTCATAGTAACGCAGGCATTCCTGAGATTCAAGATGTGAATTAACTAACTAAGGCTCAGCAGGAATCACCAAGACCCAAAGAGAAAAAGAATAACACCAGAACATGGAAAGTGTGGTGATAAAATTGCCCGCAAATTTAACCCCACAGTACTATGCCGCTGAAGAACAGTATAAAAAAGCCAGCCTGCCTGAAGATAAAGTAGCAGCACTGCAAGAAATGCTGGCCACCATTCCCAAACATAAAGGTACAGAAAAACTACAAGCTGATTTAAAAAAGCGTCTCTCGCAAATGCGGGAGGAAAGTCAACAAAAAAAGCAGCAAAAAGGAACTTACAACCCCTTTCATGTGGAGAAACAAGGTGCAGGGCAGGTTGTCTTAACGGGTTGCCCTAATACAGGTAAATCAGCATTAGTGGGGGCCTTAAGCAGAGCAAAAGTTAAAGTCGGGGACTATCCCTATACAACCACAATTCCCGCAGCCGGCATGATGCAGTACGAAGATATTTTAATTCAACTAGTGGACACCCCGCCGTTTACTAACGATAATCTCCCTGCCGGCTTAATCGGTACTTTACGCAATGCCGATGCGCTGCTACTGCTAATTGATTTGAGCACAGGTGATTGCCTGGAACAGGCAGAAACTACGCTGTCACTGCTGGAAGAGCGAGGCATCATAGATCCAAGCGGTGAGAGCCCTGTTGCCTTGCCCTACCTGACGCTTGGCTTAAAGGCTGACCTGCCGGATGCCACAAGCAACCTGGAAATTTTGCAGGAATTACGTCCCGACATTCAGATACAACCTCTCTCTATTGATCACGATTTGACAGCTTTAAGAGCTAATATTTTTATGCTGCTGGATGTGATTCGCATTTATGGCAAAGCACCGGGGAAAAAAGCGGATCGAGAGCGTCCCTTTATTCTGAAAAGCGGTTCTACAGTGCTTGATTTAGCCGCACAGGTGCATCGTGATTTTCCCCAAAAGCTCAAAAGCGCCCTCGTCTGGGGTTCAGCTCGCTTTGCTGGCCAAGCCGTTCCCCGTGACTACCTCCTGCAGGACAAAGATATTGTCGAGCTAGTGCTCTAACTTGGAGTCAGGTTTAACCTAGTTAAACTTCATTTTTTCAGATACTAAGGCATCGCCATTGTTGTGCCGTATATTCTCAGGACAGCAGAATGATAATACTTGTGAAAGAGGGATCTACAGTGACAGATATAGAACAAACGACAACGATCAAGATTATCCTACCTGATCAAACCAGCGTAACTAAAGAAGCAGGTCGGAGCTTGTTAGAAATCAGCGAGGAAGTGGCAGAGCATTATGCTTCGCCCATCGTAGCGGCCATCGTTAATGATAAAATGAAAGATTTGACACATCTGCCGCAACCTTCTTCCGTAGTTAAGTTTCTCGACTTAGGCACTACAGAAGGAGCCAGAATCTATCAGCGTAGTCTTACCTTCCTGCTCATTTATGCGACGAGGCTTCTTTTTCCTGACGCCCAGATCAGTGTGGAACATTCCTTGGGTAAAGGGCTTTATTGTGAGATTAATAAAACCCCTGCCTTAACCACTGAAGATGTGGCTGCCCTGCAGCACAAAATGCGGGAGCTGGTTTTAGCTGATTTGCCTATTGAAAAGAAAAAAATACCGCTTCAGCAAGCAATTGACTGTTTTAAGCAAGCAGGATTTGATGATAAAGTACGTCTCTATAAAAACTGGCCGACAGAGGCACTAACTGTCTACTCTTTAGGAGCATTAACGGATTCACTACATGGTTATATGGTTACGCGCACAGGAATTTTGCAGTGGTTTGCCGTACATTTTCGTGCACCGGGTTTAGTGCTGCGTTTTCCTAACGCCGCCGATCCTTTTACCATTCCCCCCTATATTGAACAACACAAGCTCTTCGGAATCTTTCGCGAAACTGAAGAATGGTCTGAAATTTTGGGTTTCCATACTGTTGGTATTCTCAATGAACGCATTGAAGCAGGGCAAGGACCGGAAATTATGCGCATTAATGAGGCCTTGCATGAGAAAAAAATTGCCCAAATTGCAGATTCCATTGCAGCACGTAAAGACGAACTGCGCATTGTTTTGATCGCCGGTCCCTCCTCTTCCGGCAAAACAACTTTTACGCAGCGCTTACGTATTCAGCTGCTAGTTAACGGAATCCGCCCTTTCCCCATTTCACTTGATGACTATTTTGTCGACCGTGAACATACGCCCCTGGATGAAAATAATCAACCTGATTTTGAGCATCTGGAAGCTATTGATTTAGAACTATTTAACAATCATCTGCTCCGCTTAATTGACGGAGAAAAAATAGAAATCCCCAGATACAACTTTCATACAGGAAAACGTGAATATCATGGTCACACGATTGAGCTGCAAGAAAACCAACTCCTCCTGATCGAAGGAATTCATGGCTTGAACGAACGCCTAACGGAAGCAATTTCGCGTCGCCACAAATATAAAATCTATATTTCCGCCCTAACCGCACTGAACGTAGATAATCATACCCGCATCCACACTACTGACACGCGTTTATTACGCCGCATCATTCGCGATCATCAGTTCCGCAGCTATGACGCCCTGGAAACTATTCGCCGCTGGCCCTCTGTACGCCGCGGTGAAGAGCGCAATCTGTTCCACCTACAAGAGGAAGCAGATATTATGTTTAATTCTTCCCTAGTTTACGAGCTGGCGATCCTAAAACAGTTTGCTACGCCCCTTTTACAAGAAATCAGTCACACTGAACCGGAATACATCGATGCGAAAAGACTGCTGCTTTTTCTGTCCTGCTTTGCATCGCTGGAACTACAGGGCATCCCTAATAACTCTATCCTGCGCGAGTTCATCGGCGGCTCCTGCTTCCATGAAATTTAAGCAGACGCACTCCTCTCAAGTGAAAAGCTCCCAGCAGGGAGCTTTTCTTATTGGATAAAAAATTATATCAACCTTGAATTGCATCTTTCTTAGCCGATGGTGTTTTTCAGGCGATTCCCTTTTAATCTTGCGGGGTGGTCAGGACCCGCAGAGCCGACGAAGGGGTGGCAAATTCTCATCCCTTCAAGCTTGTGCTGAATCTTGATTAAGCAAAAAGATAAGCTTTTGTTAATTGACAAGATGTGGAATAATACTTACGATTAGGTTAGAAGATTAGAAAAAGGGAGTGTGGCGTATGGATCTTAATAAGTTTACCGAAAAGGCGCAA
The DNA here is from genome assembly GCA_035647835.1 of Oscillospiraceae bacterium. Lineage (GTDB taxonomy): Bacteria > Bacillota > Dethiobacteria > Dethiobacterales > Dethiobacteraceae > UBA9865. Next base: position 56,602 of record DASRMS010000204.1, on the reverse strand, counting down.
TTAGCGTTATCAGGGGCGCAGGATTTGGCGGTGCAAAGAAGTCACCAAGCCCTTGACGTGGAGCATGTCTTGTTGGCATTACTACTGCAGGAAAATGGGCTCATCCCACGCCTCCTAACCAAAGCAGATACTAGTGTTAGTAATCTACAGCAGGTTCTTGAACAAACCCTCTCTAAAATGCCTGCCGTCACCGGTGCCGCAGCGACCTATATTTCGCAGCGACTCAACCAACTGTTAGTGCAGGCACAAGAGGAGGCAAAAAGGCTGAAGGATGAATATGTCAGCGTGGAACATCTTGTGCTGGCAATGTTTGATGATACGGCGATGACAAAAATCTTTAAAAAACAAGGCTTAACACGTGACACCTTCCTCCAAGCCCTGACTGCCGTGCGGGGAAACCAGCGGGTCACCAGCGCTAACCCAGAAGAAACATATGAAGCCTTAGAAAAATATGGCCGTGACCTTACGACGATGGCCGCACAAAACAAATTAGACCCGGTGATTGGTCGTGACCAAGAGATTCGCCGCGTGATACAAGTACTCTCTCGCCGCACCAAAAATAACCCTGTTTTAATTGGGGAACCTGGGGTAGGCAAAACTGCCATTGTCGAAGGACTGGCGCGCCGCATTGTGGCTGGGGATGTCCCTGAAAGCCTTAAAGACCGACGTCTAGTGGCTTTAGATATGGGGTCCTTAATTGCTGGCGCCAAATTTCGGGGCGAATTTGAGGAAAGGCTGAAAGCCGTCCTTGAGGAAGTTACAAAGTCAGCAGGCCGGATAATTCTTTTTATTGACGAATTACACACCGTGGTGGGTGCAGGGAAAGCAGAAGGTGCTATGGATGCCGGCAATATGCTAAAACCAATGCTAGCACGAGGTGAATTGCATTGTATTGGTGCTACCACCCTGGACGAATATCGGCAGCACATTGAGAAAGATGCTGCTCTAGAGCGTCGCTTTCAGCCAGTATTAGTTGAAGAACCATCAGTGGAAAGCACTATTTCCATCTTGCGAGGTTTACGTGAACGCTATGAATTACACCACGGGGTACGCATCCAAGATGCAGCGCTTGTTTCCGCTGCCCTGCTTAGCCACCGTTATATCTCTGACCGCTTTTTACCCGATAAAGCGATTGATTTAATTGATGAAGCAGCCGCAAAGCTGCGAACAGAAATGGAAAGCATGCCCGAAGAGCTAGAAATACTGGAGCGTCGTGTCCTACAATTAGAAATTGAACGAGAAGCACTGCGTAAAGAAGAGGACCAGCCCTCCCAAGAGCGTCTGTCAGCCTTAGAAAAAGAATTAGCTGAACTGAAGACAACACGCGATACTTTACGAGCACAATGGGATAATGAAAAGCAGGCCATTGGCGGCTTGGGTGCCTTACGTGAGGAACTAGAAAAAGCGCGGACTGAAATGGAGCAGGCACAACGTGACTATGATTTAAATAAGGTCGCCGAATATCAGTATGGCAAGATACCAGCACTAGAAAAGAAGCTGCAAGAAGCAGAAAGCAAGCTAGTCGGCAGCGAGGCCAAACTAATTAACGAGGCAGTCACAACAGAGGATGTAGCGGAAGTAGTCGCCCGCTGGACAGGAATCCCCCTTTCCCGTCTAGTAGAAGGCGAAAAAGAAAAACTTTTGCACCTAGAGGAAATACTGCACAAAAGGGTGATTGGACAAGAGGAAGCAGTACAAGCAGTTGCCGACGCCGTGCTACGTGCCCGCTCTGGCCTAAAAGACCCGAAAAAACCGATTGGTTCCTTCATTTTTCTGGGACCCACCGGTGTTGGTAAAACTGAATTAGCCCGCTCCTTAGCCGAAGCATTGTTTGATAGTGAGGACAATATGATTCGGCTTGATATGAGTGAGTATATGGAAAAACATACTGTAGCCCGCCTGATCGGAGCTCCCCCCGGCTATGTTGGTTACGAAGAAGGCGGCCAGCTCACAGAAGCGGTGCGCCGCAAACCATACAGTGTCTTACTGTTGGACGAAGTTGAAAAAGCTCACCATGATGTTTTTAATGTACTGCTGCAAATCCTTGATGATGGCCGGCTTACAGATAGTCAGGGACGCACTGTGGACTTTAAAAACACCATCATCATCATGACCTCTAATCTTGGCAGCATCTACTTATTAGAGAATGTTACCAGCAGCGGTGAAATTCTCGACACAGTTCAAGAGCAAGTCATGGCTGAATTAAGGAGCCATTTCCGCCCTGAATTTTTAAACCGCGTCGATGACATTGTGCTCTTTAAACCTCTGACTCTGGCAGAAACCAAACAAATTGTGGAGCTGCAGCTGACTTTATTGCGTAACCGGCTGGCAGAACGCTATATAGGACTGGAGTTAACGGAAGCGGCCAAAGAGAGGCTGGCCCAAGCTGGTTATGATCCTGTATATGGGGCACGTCCTCTTAAACGTTATATCCAAAAAGAAATGGAAACAACTTTAGCCCGCAGGCTAATTGCCGGCGAGCTGACAGAACATAGTATCGTCTTGGTAGATGCTAGTGACGACGGCTTGACCTTTACGGTCTCTTAACACATGGCCATCTAGGGCAATCTGACATAACTAACCATCACACCATAAATTAACGGAGCGCGGCTGCGCTCCGTTAATTATTATCTGCTTTCTTGTTGTTACGCTAGGCGCACTAAACTCTCTTGATCTGCTGTGGTTATTTTGCAGCAGACTGCTTAATTGCCTCATAATCCAGAGCAAAATACTGTTGTAATTTTTCCTTAAATTCATCCTCACTATTGAGATTAGTTTCAGTCACCTGGCCGTTGACAAGCTGCTTAAATTTCTTTTCATTTCTGATATCTGTCAGGGTAACCCGCCCTTCTTTAGTCGGCATCGTGCACATTTTCATAATACTGAAGAAGGAATTAGGATAGGTGGCCATAAAATAATTAGCCATTTCAAAATCCATAGGGTGACAATTGATCAGGTGAAAAGCATACATATACTTATACTCACCGTCTACTTTAGATTGTAAAATATAACCGTGTTTGGGGTCTTTTAAAATACGGTAGGTATGAGTGAACTGCTGTTGATCCACCCCTTCTTCTAATAAAACAGGTGCCGTAATACCATCATTGCCGAAACCAACATCAGCTAGCCATAGTTCGTCGCCAATTTCCACAACCATCACTTGGTGGGATTGAGAAAAAAATTCCTTGCCGTCTCTGGTTCCCCGCGCTAAGACATCTAGCACCTTAAAACCCATCTCTTTCAGGACAAAAGAAAACATGCCGTTCATTTCAAAGCAATAACCACCGCGCTTATTCTCTACTATCTTTTGATACAGAGATTCACGGTCTAAACGAATAGGTTTCTTAAAATGAACATCCAAGTTTTCAAATGGCACATTCAGCGTATGTGCAATGTGCAGACCCTTGAGTGTTTCCGCCGTAACATCTGTTTTCCCCTGATAATTAATGCGTTTAAAATAGGCTTCAAGGTTAAACGATTCATTAGACATAGCAGTAAAACCTCCAGTGTAGTTTGTTTAGTGTAATTAAGAGACAATTAGTTTGTCTCTGGGTGACGAAAGTAGTTGAACCATTGCCAAAAGGGAAAACCAGATACTGATTTATCCTGATATTGCAGCAAAAGTTGTTGGTATCCTTCTTCGAGAAAATGAGACTTAATGCCATGAGAAATCGATAGGTAGGTTTCCATGTAAGCAGCAAAATGATCACAAGCGCGGATTAGCTGACCGTCAAGCGGAGAATATCGATCCTGATTATACTGGTTACCGATGGTGCTGCCTTCAACAATAGTAACCTTTCCGTCAAGAATGACCTTATTGGCGAATTCATCTTCTGTAAAGTAGCGCAGTTCCTTGTGCCATGCTGCAGGCAGTAAAGGCAGCAGCTTTTCCTCTACCTGACGCTGTTCAATATCTTTGATTAGTTCGTCCAAGCCAACAACAGAACGCTTCACGGGGGAGACAATATCACGAGTCAGCACTTCAGGCAAATCATGAAAAAGTCCTGCCAGATAGTTATTAACTAACCGCTGATCACAGGTATTTAACTCGGTGCTCACCAAGTACGAAAGCATCGCGACCATCAGCATATGACCCATGACAGAAGTTTCCGGCAGCCTAGCTGTCTGCGCCCAGCGCTGTTGAAAACGCAGCTGCCCTACTAAATCCATAAAATGACTTGTTTTCTTGCCAAGCTGTAATTTTTGCACACCGGCTAAATGGTAGTGTTCCTCGATCTCATCCTCAATGGTAGCTTTGGTCTCTTCCAAACCATAGAGATTAGCATTCAAAGTATAGACCAGTTTAAATTCCCAGTTAGTCGCCAAGTAATGCGAAGCTTTAAGAATACTTTTCTCCAGCGCACTATACTCTGGCTGAAACAGATAAGCTTTAAACTTCTCTAAAAAATTGTCATTTACCCCTGCTAATGCTTCCGTTAGCTGTGTAATGACCCACTGATTTAAAAGATCACCTTTTTCGGCCATTAATTTATGGAAAATTGGTGGTTTAATATCCGTCAAAATAATGCGATGTAAAAATTCAAAAAATCCACCTTCGATTAACTGACGCCAATTGACACAAACATCATGGTCTGACTGTTCAAATTTAGCTAGCAAATAAGCGTAAACCATCTTTTGAGCTTGCTTATCTAATTCCGTAAAACCTTTATAGGGACGATTGTGATCATTCCAGCGCTGAATACTCGCTGCATCAAACAATAACTTAACTAGTTCTTTTTTGATCATGATAAACTCCTAAATTCTGCTTCTGGCAAGAGCGCATTAGCTATGATTCGACATAAGCTAACAATTTCCTGCACAAGAGCAGTACTTTTTACTGACCTTTCTGAACTTTCTCTCTGGCACAATATTTTAACTTCAACTATTCTCCTCAACTGGCAATAATACCTGTTCGCTTTCTAAATCAGGTAATTCTTGCACATCTTTTAGCTTCCGTTCAATAGTACGAGATTTACGGGAAGCAACATCAATAGTATTGCTGGCTTCCTGCAGTTTTTTTCTAGTTTTATCGAGCAAAGCGCCAAAACGACCAAATTCAGTTTTAACAGCCCCCAGCAGTGACCAAACTTCACTGGTACGTTTTTCAATAGTTAAGGTGCGAAAACCCATTTGCAGGCTATTTAAGAAAGCTGCTAAGGTGGTAGGCCCTGTTATTGCTACTTTATAATCACGCATCAGTGTTTCAAAGAGGCCATTACGGCGTAAAACCTCGGCATATAACCCTTCAAAGGGTAAAAACATGATGCCAAAATCCGTTGTTGCCGGCGGGTCTAGATATTTATCGCGAATATCCTTGGCACATTTCTTAATACTTGCTTCCAGCTGTTTCGCACAAGCTTCTGCTTGCGCCAAGTCCGCACTCTCATAAGCATCCAACAGGCGCTGATAATCTTCCATGGGAAATTTAGCATCAATGGGTAACCAAACAGGATGTTCATCTTTACCGGGCATCTTCAGCGCAAACTCAACCCGCTCATTCCTGCCCGGCCGCACAGCCACGTTAACCGCATACTGTTCTGGCGTTAGGATTTCCTCAAGAATGCTCGCCAGCTGAATTTCACCCAGCGTACCGCGGACTTTAACATTAACTAAAGCCTTTTTCAAATCACCCACACCTGTGGCTAAATTTTGCATTTCACCTAGCCCCTGATGCACCTGTTCCAGCCGCTCACTGACCTGTTTAAAAGACTCACCTAAACGTTTTTCCAGCGTAGCCTGCAGTTTTTCTTCCACTGTGGCTCTGATCATCTCTAGTTTTTCTGTATTATCTGTGCGCAGCTCTTGTAGTTTTGCCTCCAGAGTACCACGCATTCTTTCTAATTTATCTGCACTGGTTTGTACAAGCTTCTCCAGCTGCTCCGCCAAATCACTAAACTTCTGTCGTTGCGTAGCATTCAACTCATTGACACTGGTATGGAACTTTTCCTCAAATGAGTGCAGCGATTTTGCCAGTTCAGTACGGTTTTGCAAAGCATCAGTATTTTGTTGACCCTGCAAATGAGTCAACTTTGCCTCCATACTTTTGCGCAGGGCATCCAACCGCTGTTCATTACTGGCGGTCAGTGTATCCAGCTGAACTTTTTGCAGCATCGCCATCTCCATGCTTTGTTTAGAAAGTGAGTCCCCAAAAGCCCTCACAGAGGCGTTTAATTCCTCGCGATTTTGACGCGCACTCAAAGTAATTTCATTGCGCAAAGCAGCTATCTCTTCACGCATCATCTGCTTAAGTTCACGATTATCCACGTGCCCCATTTTTTGCAGCATCAACAGTACAACTACTAAATTGAGAATTGCAAATACTAATAGTATAGTCTCCAGCATAAAAAACCTCCCTCATCTTTCGCCAGTTATTACTCAATTCCACGAATTTCAGATACTTCCTGCTTAACTAATTGTCGCCTTGATAAAGGGCTGTTACCTTTTCCATAATTATTTACTTCCTGAGCAAGTTGTGAGCCACAAAATAGGAACTGTCTGGTCTAGCAGCGCAAGCAGAAAGCTTTGGTCGCACAAAAAATAAGCAGGTTTTTCTGTTTGCCAGAAGATGCCTGCTTATTCCTTTTTAAGAAATTCCTATTAAAATCATCGGCAACATAAACATTGTCATGTTAAATCATAACAAAGAAAAAGGAAGAAGTACTCTAGTTGTTTTGATAGTATCTTCTTCCCTTTTTGATATATGTTTATTAATATTTAGAGCAGAACATCTATTTTTGTCGGAGTGAAAATAAGCTGCTTATCCTTCGCTTCCGCTGTACCTGTGAGTCGATAACCTTTAGCACCTTCAGCCTTTGTCGCCCCTACAACCCAGGCACTTTTGTTTGACATCAAATTCTTCTGCGTTATCACCATTTTGTAAATACCAAAGACTACTGTATCGTTTACAACTTGTCCTTTTCCCGCAATAATAGGGTGAGGGGTGCCATCTACATTCACCGTAACAAGCGTTAGAAATGCCGAACCCTCGAGAACTTCCTTTACTTCCTCATTAATAACCATAATTTTACCTCCTAAAATTGTTTGGCAGCTCTTAACTTTGCTTTTACTACCTGGTATAATAATACTACTGCAATAGTTCATTTTCAATTACGCAGAATATAATGAGTAGGTAGGGAAAATATGATTACAGAACTAAATAATTGCTATGAAAGTCTCAGTAGCAATAATTGCCCTTGTAAAAATTACTGTCCGTTAGGGAACGCATTGAAGTTGATAGGCGGAAAGTGGAAAACACCCATTTTATGTGCCTTACACCACGACGGAACAACAAGATATAATGAGCTAAAACGTAAAATTCGCGGCATAACGAACACAATGTTGGCCAGTTCTTTGAAGGAATTAGTAAATGATGGCTTATTATACCGAAAACAGTATGATGGAATTCCCGTGAGAGTAGAATATTCTTTAACGGATGCCTGTGAAGACCTAATGCCAATCTTAAATCTACTTGCAATTTGGGGAGTAAAAATGTCCCAAGAATAATGTGTGCAAATATATAAAATACGGTGTTTACAGCGCCTTTTTAACAAGGCTTTACAAAGGTGAATTTACCCAACAGGAATTGTTGAAACTCAAACTCGGCTTATAAAGTTGCTTCTATGTCCATGACAAAATAGACACTACGCTTAAAGCGTAGTGTCTATGGAACTTTGTATAAAGCAGGTCTGTAAGCCGAGTTCTGTTTCCCTTACGGGACGATAGCCATCTCTCTGGGATGTTAGTTGCCTAACATCTCTAGCGACCTAACCCGGGAGATCGGCGAGCAACGTCAACTCTCCCCTATTTGGTCTTGCTCCAGGTGGGGTTTACCTAGCCAGCCAGTCACCTGACTGCTGGTGCGCTCTTACCGCACCATTTCACCCTTACCTCACACGAAGGCGGTATCTTTCTGTGGCACTTTCCTTGAGGTCACCCTCACTGGGCGTTACCCAGCACCCTGCTCTATGGAGCTCGGACTTTCCTCGAGAACAATTGTCCCCGCGACTATCCGACCTACTTTATATGAAATTGTCTCAGGATTATCTAGTTTAGCATTCCTTTGTCCAAAAGTCAAAAGGAAATGAATGGATTTACACTTTAGGGCACTAAACGGCGGCCGCAATTCTCACAAAAGACTTTACTATTTGGTTGATTTAAATTACTTTTCAGCGTCTTAAAAACCATCACACGGCAGCCGCTGCAGCAATCGTTTTCCAGATGCGCTAAAGGTTTACCGTTATAACGTGGGCGCTGCTGACGGTAATCCTTTAAAAGGGATTCACTGATTTGTTCCTGCAGCTGCTTCCGTTGCTCTTGCAAGTCATTAATTTTGTTTTTCAACTCTTGGATTTCAGCATTACCTGTTTTCTGTAACTGGCGCAATTTCTTCCGCCGTGACCGATAATCATCCTTTGATTTTTGCAGTGTTTGCGCTAGATTATCTTTCCCTTCCATCGCCAAGAGCAGCATTTCCTCTTTTTCCAGACGTTCTTTGCCTAAAGCATCACTGCGCCGCTCTAGTTGTTCTAACCCCTTACTGCTCTGATTACTATTACTAAACAACTGAGTTTGTGCTTTCTCCTGCTCTGCTTCAGCATCCTGTAGATCCATCTCTAAACGGTGAAGACGCTTATCCTGTTCAGTTAGTTTTGTTTCAGCCCACCCCAATGCTTCTTTAGCATCCGCTGTTTCAGCTTGCAACAGTTTAAATGCAGCAAAAACGGGCAGTTCTTTTAAGGTTTTTTGCAAACTCTCAATCTTTAATTCAACTTGCTGCAGCTCGTAAAGTTTTTGTAATTCTCCCATCCTAGCAACCTCCTTATTTAGATTAAAAAGCTTGCGTTTTTTAGCTTCCCAGGGCAAGCTTTTTATTTTTTACTGTCCCCATGCTGCATCACTTCATGGCAAAAGGTATAAGCATAGAAGCACAATAAAAGACAGGTTATTCACCTGTCTAGAATAAGTTCCAGAGTGTTGTATCAATTGACGAAGCGATGATCTCAATGTGATAACCGGCAGCAGCCAACTGTTGCTGCAGATAATCACAAAGGGCAGGCACAATAATACGTTCCGTCCCATCATGCCCCGCATCAATAACTGCCACGCCCAAGACCTGCGCCTCCTGGGCTTCATGGTATTTTAAATCTCCAGTTACCAAGGCCTCAGCCCCGGCAAAAGAAGCAGCAGCAATTAAGTCACTGCCGGCACCGCCACAAACAGCCACTTTGCTAATTAGTTTATCTGTATCACCTGTCACACGCACAAAAGGAATCTCTAACCTTTCTTTAACCAAATGACAGAATTCTGATAATAGTAATGAGTGCTGTAGATTACCAATTCTACCTAACCCGTACTCTTTTCCCTTGTTTGCTAAGGGATACAAATCATACGCTACTTCCTCATAAGGATGTGCTTTCAGCATCGCTCGCACTACACGCTTACTTAAGCTGGCAGGGATAATAGTTTCCAGCCGTACTTCTTCAACCTTCTCTAGCTGGCCTTGCTCGCCAAGGTAAGGATTCGATCCTTTCTGGGGCATAAAGGTACCCGTACCAGTGGTATAAAAACTACAATGACTATAATTTCCCCAGCACCCAGCACCTGCAGCCGCCATCGCAGTACGGACATTATGCTCATCACGCTGGGGCACAAATACCACAACTTTCAGCAGCTCCTCCTGGTCCGTGATCCGTAAAACCTGTGTACCTTGCAAGCCAAGTCGTGCCGCCAAAACATCGTTAACGCCGCCAAATGCTATATCCAAATTGGTATGAGCAGCATAAATCCGGATGCCTGTTTGCAGGGCTTGCTGAATTAATTTACCCTTTTCTTGATCAGTACGAATAGTCGTCAACGGCTTAAAGATAAATGGGTGATGGGTGACAATAAAATCAGCACCCTTCATCACAGCTTCAGCTAAAACTTCTGCATTAACATCCAAAGCTACGTAAATTTTCTTGACAGTGCCTTGCATACTACCAAGCTGCAAGCCGACATGATCCCATTCCAGGGCTAAATGTTTAGGTGCTAGCTCTTCCAATATTTTAATCAGTGTCTGTACGTTGAGTTGCACCTGCTAACACCTCCTGCAGACAATCTAATTCCTTCTGCACATCACGGATTTTGCCCGAAACATCTTTCTTTTTTGCACGTTGTAAACTATGGTAAACAATACGCAATTTGCGGATTTTCTCTTTTAATAATAATGGTAAAAGGGGAGGCTTTTTCTCTAACAAGCGAGGTCCCAGCGAAAGTTTGAAAGGATCCTCTTCTATTTCCTGGCCAGGGTGAGCCAAAATAATCTCATACAAATGTTTACCTTCTAAAACTAGCTCTTCATGCACAATAGCTAAACCATTTTTAGCTAAAAACAATCTTAAATAACCTGTTTCATTCATTGGCTGTAAAATAATCCGCTTAAGTTGTCGGAGTTTATCGCTTCCTGTTTCTAGAATGGAGGCAATAGTTCGTCCGCCTAAGCCGGCAATAACGATAGTATCCACGCCATCAGCTTCTTGCAAAATCTCCAAGCCGTCACCAAGTCGTAAATCTATTTTTTGATGACAATTAAAAGCTGCCACTGTTTCTTGTGCTTGTTCTAATGGTGCCTCGTTAATATCTGCGGCCACCGCACTTTGACTAATTTGTTCCAGCAACAGATATATAGGTAAATAAGCGTGATCTGTACCAATATCCGCGATGACACTTCCCGGTGGAATTAATTCAGCAATTGCCTGTAAACGCGGGGTGAGTTTCAATGTGCATACACCTCCACCTTCATTTTTTCCACTTATACCTAAAATTATATATTAATTCATATTATCTTTTTAGGTTTATAGGTGTATACATCTATTTTCTCGCTAGAGACAGGTATTTCCTGCCAACAGTCGAGGGGAACCATGGTGCTCTACTGCTAACAATCAGTGTAAGTGTAAAACAAGAAAATTTCCCAGCAGTAAGAAAAAGTGACAAAGGGAATATTCCCTTTGTCACTTTATTAGCTAGCTATACTAATTAAGAAACCCAACCTTGGGCAATTTTAACGCCTTCAGCCGCATTAGTTGTAAAGGCGTCAGCACCGATTTGCTCACTAGCTTCCTTAGTTACAGGGTTACCACCAATGATGATTTTAACGCTGTCACGAACGCCAGCTTCTTTCAGTGCATCCACGGTTTCTTTCATTGACTCAAGGGCCAATGTTAACACGCCGCTCATCCCAACAACATCAGGCTTAACTTCTTTGATCTTCTCGATAAATGCGCTAGCAGGCTGGTCAATACCCAGATCGTGTACTTCAAAGCCAGCAGCTTCCATCATACTCTTATAGATGTTTTTACCGATATCATGTAAGTCACCAGCAACTGTACCTAAAACGAGGGTACCAATGCTGTCAGTAGTGCCGCTGCCTAGAACAGGCTTGAGAACGTTGATAGCGTTTGTAAGTAATTCACCAGCAAAAATTAAGTCACCTACAAAGTATTCACCTTGCTCAAATAAATCACCGACAATAGCCATGCCAGCTTGGCAGGCTGCAACCGCTTTTTGTGCTTCCTGTTCAGTTGGGTTGCTAGCTACGAATGCTTCCAGTTCACTAACTACCTTTTCCTCATCCAGTTCTCCCACTGCTTCTGTTAAAACTTTAAGATCTAACATGTACAATCCTCCTTTTTTAACTTGCACGCACAAGGCGCTGTTGTTCTCAGCACACGCTGAGACCCATACCTATATACACTGTCGCTTTGGCAACAGCTATGGGCGCTAATCAAACACGATCTAAAAATTAAAAGTAGTGCAAATTGTTACTATATAATAACAATTATACAATTCGCTAGAAAAGAAGATTATCCTTTATTCTTCTACGAGATTTTTTTAATTTACGCTCGCTGCCTACACTTTTGCCTTAAGAGACTTTAAGTCACTTAATCGCTCACTACTATTAATACGGTTGTAAAGGGTTTTGCGGCTGATGCCTAAGATCTGGGAAGCTTGGCTTATGTTAAAGTTTGTTTTTTGTAATACTGCGGCAATAATCTTTTCCTCACCTGTTTGCAATAGTCCGTCTGCATGTTCCTCTAAATCTGCGCTTTCAGCCAAAGCTGCTTGCACAGGCTGCAGTTTCAATGATTCCTGTATCGGCGCAGGCAAGGCAGCCGCAGTTATTGTTTGTTGCTCGGCCATAAAAACAACTCTGCCCATAATGTTCTCCAACTCTCTAACATTTCCCCGCCAGTGATAACAGGTTAAAGCTCGCCAGAAGTCTCTGGTGATTTTCAATGGGTATTTTCCGTATTTTTGTTGTGTCTTTTTAATAAAATGCTGTGCTAAAAGAATAATATCGTTACCTCGTTCATTCAAGGCTGGGAGATGCAAAATAAAAGTACTGAGGCGATAATAAAGATCTTCACGAAAATTGCCAGCATCTGCTTCTTTTAATAAGTCTTTTTTAGTAGCAGAAATAACACGTATATCAATAGGCGTTTCTTGGCTGCTGCCCACCTTCATAATCCGCCCTGTAGCAATGGCACGTAAAAGTTTTACCTGAATAAATAATGGCATACTTTCAATCTCGTCAAAAAAGATGGTTCCTCCAGAAGCCGATTCCAACAGCCCCTCTTTACCATTTCTTAAGGCACCTGTAAAGGCACCGTGTTCGTAGCCAAACAATTCACTCTCCGCTAATTCTGCCGGAATAGCACCACAGTTAACAGCTACAAACTTACCACTACGCATGCTTGCTCTGTGCATGGCTTGCGCAAAGAGCTCTTTGCCTGTACCGCTTTCCCCGATGATCAGTACTGGTTCATCGGCACTGGCCACTTTTTGGGCAGTACGCTTTGTCGCTTCAAGTTGTTTACTCTCGCCAATAATACTATCAAATTCAACCAGAGTTGTACCATGCTGGACAAGCTGCTGGCTTCCTTTGGGATTACCTTTTTCCTCTAACAGCAGGAATTTCTCTTTACCCCGTCCCGGGCCAGTAGCAATAGGCATGGAGGTAAAGTAGAACTCTTTTTTCTGACCCAAGATATTCATACTAACCGATTTACGGTTAATCAAGCGTCCGCTAAGCCAAATTGACAGCTGTTTCTCAAGCGCTGCTTGTATCCCCGCTTGCTCATTAATCTGCAGCATATCTAAAATCTTTTGATTATAGCGGATTAATTTATTCTCACTATACCAGGCGATGCCTTGCGGAAATTGATAAAAGAATGCTTCTAACGGAGATTGCTTACCATTGCGATTTAGTAAAGATAGGGAAATTTCCACTACGCCGGCAAATTGTGAGGCCATTGATGCAATATTCGGTGCTAATTCCAGCTCATTGCATACCACATTGATCACACCAAGAACCTGACCATCATTTCCATGAATTGGTGCTGCTGCACCATAAGTGTTGTGGTAGCTGGCGCGATAGTGTTCATAGCCAAACACAGATACTAACTTGTTTTGGGTTAAAGCCAGCCAAACCGAATTAGTACCCATTCTTTTTTCTATCATGGGAGCGGTGGCCTTGGAGTTAATTAGGGGGTAACCTGCTGCATCATATAATTGGATGATGTAGCCCGCACTATCATAAGGGTTAGTAAAATTAACATTTAACTGCAGCAGCGGATTAGATTCAGCCGCCCACTTTATTTCAGGCTCCCACGAGTCATTCAGCGTACTGAGTGGATCTACGCCATAAGCGCGACTACGCACCCAAGATCGTTTGATCACATTAGGGATAACTTCTCCGTCAACCTCTTTACCAGCGAAAAAGTTTTCCCATTCTTGTTTAACGCGGTTTACATGTTTACGAAGTGAATCCAGAGACATCTTTCAGCACTCCTATCATCTACGCTTGTACGTCTCAATTACCGCATCGTTAATGCTCCACAGATTTAATCAATAAAGGTTCGAACTTTAGTAAATGTTCTATATCCTTCATGGAAAGTCCTTTATTCATTTCAACATACTTGATAATTATTCCCACAATGTTAGTACTAGACCTACTTTTTACAGATGATATAAAAGGACCCCGCCGCTATTGGCAGGGTCCTACACATTATGATGCTTATGCTGTAACATCCTTCTTCGCTTTTTCCTTCTTGGTTAAAAAGTAGCCAACTAAAGCAAAAGCTGTGCCCATCATTCTTAACGAGACAGCGAGAATCAGTGAAGTTTTAAAACCACCAGTGATATCTCGGATATAGGAGCCAAGAAACGGCCCCAAGGCAATACCGATACCAACAGACATGGAGTTCAAGGTGGACATGATTTTACCAATATGCTGCCGGCCAAAGACTGCTGGTACCGCGGCATAATGCAGGGTTCCTTCACCGCGCATGGCCAACACTAGAATAGCGCCCACAACATAGATAAAAGTAACACTGGTATAGCCCATATAGAAAACCCAGATTAGTACCCCAGAAATGAAGTACATTAGCGGCAGGGCGACAAACGGACCTAATTTATCCAGCACCCAACCCCACAGGAATGTACCAAAGATACCGGCAAAGGAGGTCAGGGAAAGGTAGTAAGGAACAACTGTGGCCATGATATCTGCACGTCCCATGCCTACAGAGGTGAGGCCTTCAATGATAATTAGTGTGACGTTTTGTGAGAACAGCATATTGGAAAATGCCGCTCCCAAGAAACCCCCAGCTAGAATCCAATATCTTCTATCACGAACAGCTTCCGCAAAAGTAAACTGTTTTTGTTCTTGCACAGGTTTCCCAGAAGCTTTAGCTTTAGCGCCTAACCCTTCTGGCTTCCAATCAGCTTTCGGTAACCGCCAGGGAATCGCTCCGAGCAAAGTAATGGCACAAAAACCAACAATACCTAAAATCATAAAGATGTTGCCGGTAAAACCGTATCTCACAATAAACGAGGCAATCAGTGGAGTCAGGATCATAGTCCCGATACTCATTCCCGAGCCGCCAAGCGCCATCGCAACGCCAAGCCGATCCGGAAACCATTTCGCCACTGTAGCTGTGTAGCTGCCAGCATAGAAGCCGGCACCAAGACCAATTAAAAAGCCGCCGACATACCACAGGGTTTGGGCCTCTGCCCAAGTTTCTTTGCCTAACACGACCATTAAGGTCAGGTAACCAGCTAAGGAAAAAATACCAGATAAAGCAAAGGGGATTTTAGGGCCATATTTATCTAATATCGTACCAGAAATTGGCGGCCCCAGAATCATCGAACCTAGTCCTGTAAAAGTAGAAACCAAAATAATATTCGCCGTTGTTTCTAAATTAAATGCAGTTTGGACATGCGGATAAAATAGTGCCCAAGGTGCAATGCGCATTGCGCCCATCATAAAAGCAGACATAGGATAATACCATCTTTTATTATCGCCTACGCCATACGTTAGAAAAGACATGGTATGACCTCCCTCATTGATGTTAATTAAAAGTCAGCTAAAGTGATTAATGTTCGGGATACGCTGCCGTTTTTGCATGTAAACAATTAGTGATCAGTTTTGCCAATTGCTACAACAGGGGGATAAGGTCCCCTGTTGTAAACAATTGTACAGCATTTGTACATGTTAGATGGAGAATCTTATATTCAGCTTACTCTTACATTAACAACCAAGTGAGCAAAGTAAGCATTTGATTTTCGTAATTCTCGATTTTGTCTTGGGCAAAATCAGAAATGTTGGGGTATTGAGCTTTATACTCTTCCCAGGTGCTGAAATATTTACTGTCAATCTTATAAGAAGCAGCAGTCGGTGCTTTATAATCATTTTTATTAAACTGTTTTCCTGCTGTTTCTCCTGGATTATCGTAGACAGCATACTCCTGGAGAAACTCTGTTAAGGCAGCTAGGTTCTCCACGTTTAAATCGGCGCCAACTTGAATGCCTTTATCAAAGCCGAAGGTATACTTACCGCCAGGTGCTAAAGCATCAACAACTTCTTTAGCTTTATCAATGACCTGCTGCTTGGTGCCGTTTTTGATTAACTGCATAGGATACAGGCCGCTGATGATAAATTTATCGCCTAATTTCTCTTGCACTAATTTGGGATCACCGAACTCAAAACGCAGGGTAGTGTCTGTGGGCAGTTCGGACAGATGATCCAGATAACGCATCCAATCATCTTCACAGAATAAGTTACAGTGAATACCCATGGAAGCATACTCTTCAACTAAACGTTTTGCAGTCGGCCACCACAGCTTTTCAAAGTCTTTTTCACGCATAAAGGTCGGCATATGCAGAGGAATTGACACCGTACCATAATTAGAAACAACCTTGGGCAAACCACGTCTGAAGACGATGGGATAAAGTGCTTCGCAGGCTTCGGCAACTTGCTCTGGCCTTCTTCTGACGTCTGTACTAATGCCGCTAAAGCTTCTTAGTTGGTCAGCAAGAAAATCAAAAGGCATCGCTGTAAAACCGCCAGAACCAGCAGGTGCACCCGGATAATAACCGTATCTTTCGCGCATTGTTGCCGACAGGGCTGCCCCTTCGCGGGGATCATTGAGATAACCCAAAATACCTTTAGTAAAGTTCAAGGCCATTTTAATAGGCTCATCAGTATTAAAGGCCTTATGGTGACGCGGAATTATTCGCTCTAAAATGCAATCCCACGGTTTTTCAATCAGATAATCATAATCTTCAGGCAGCATACCAACAACTTCAGGATGCTGCATGAAGCCACTGGAGCTCATGACAAATGATTGTGACTCAATAAATTGATACAGAGTAGGGAAACGCAGCGAGGATGTGGAGAAAGGTAGAGTATCAGAATATACCTTTTGGCACAGTTCGTCAGCTTTCTGTTCGTCCTTATTCAATAAGCTAGGGTTCCAGTAAATATTTCTTAAATCATAACCAAAGTATTGCATAGTTGCCTCAAAACCGATTGAAACACCAATGGGCACCCTCTTAGGAATCTTGTTATCAGCCACATCGTGATAAATACTAATTCTTTCCTCTTTTAAAGCTTTTGTATCTGTCATGCTTATGCACCACCTATCTTTTTCTTAGTTACATTTGCAGTCACTACTAGGACACCGATAGGGCTCTGTCTTGCACTGAAAACGAAACTTTGCCGCATCCCCCCTTCTTAACACTAGCAGTGGACTTCATTATCTTTCATTAACTTATAGTGCAAGTTTCATGCCAAACAAAATAAAACTTACCTAATTGGTCAAGTGTATCCTTTGCCGCCCTTAAAAGGACAGAACACTGCTCCAGCTTAATGTGACAAAGACCTTGAAAATAAGGGATATTTCGCTTAACCCCGTCGCTAGGCCAGCAATAACTGCGGCCCTGCTCTTCCTCCGCAAAGTAAGTTTAGCCCCACCAAAAAAGCAGGGGGTTCGTTCCCCCCTGCTTAAACCACTGTGCAGTATTTGCCCATTCTTTTGAGCCACTGTTCACTTTTTACCCAGCCAAGGCGCTTTACTACTCTGAGTTGGTGCTCTTTTCTTGCGTTTGCAAATAAATATGGAAGAAATATTCGCATCCTGTAACTATCAAAGCAAAAGTAAAAACAAACCAAACTGTGTTTAGGTTAAGTGAAGTATCTCTCGCTAGCATAAAGAAGCCCAGCAGCGCTGCTACCCCTCCATCGACCAGGGAGGCGACTAAATTGCTGGCCACCGGCAGGACAATTAAATCAGCAAGTACATAGTTTGCTATAGCAGCCAACAGTGCCAGAACAATAATCAGACCCCAATAAACGCCTCCCGCAAAATAACTAGCAAGGTAAGCCGCAGCCAGAGTTAAAACATATTTGACTATTAGTGCCGGTATCGTTCTCATACCTACACCCCCTCGCATGTTCTACTATAAGCTTTTGCCTATGCTAATAGCTTATGCATCACATGTGAATTCGGCGCACTCACCATATCGCAGCATCACAACAGCGAGTTGGGATAGTGAGAATTATTTGTTGGCAAAACGGTACCCAATGCCAACTTGAGTTAAAATAAAGCGGGGGTTAGCAGTATCCTTTTCGATTTTACGGCGCAGACTTGCCATAAAAACACGTAAATTTTTGGCGTCGCCCGCTTCTCCATAACCCCAAATTTGCTTAATAATAAAATTATGTGTTAAAACCTTACCGCGATTGGCAATTAATATCCTTAATAGTTTATACTCCATGGGCGTTAAATGCACTTCTTGTTCATCTACAAAGACCAGTCCTTTAGTGTAATCTACAGTTAAATTATCAAAGGTAAATTGCTCCACATTATCTGGGTTAATCGCATTATTCATTTTCCGTTGGGCAACCCTAATCCGCGCCACTAGTTCACCGGGATAAAATGGTTTAGTCATATAGTCATCAGCGCCGCAGTAAAGCGCACTAGTTTTATCAATTTCCTCTTCCCGCGCGGAAATAACAATAATCGGTGCATTACTTTTTTCCCTGATCTGACTAATCACTTCCATGCCATCAATATCAGGCAACCCTAAATCAAGCAATGTAATGTCGGGATTGTTGGCATAAAACAAAGCAATTGCTTCTTTACCAGTGGCTGCCGTAAAAGTTTTATAACCTTCATCTTTTAACAACATTGTTACTAAAGACTTGATATATTTGTCATCCTCAACTACGAGTACTGTAGTATGCTCCGTCATTATTCCACCTCCGTGGGCAGGATAAAACTAAACAACGCTCCTCCCAGTTCAGACTTACCCGCTTGGATACTACCACCATGCGACTGGACGATAGCTTTGCAAATAGCTAGACCGAGACCAATACCCTTTTTACCGTCGGCACCTACTTTACCGCTAGTGACAAAAGAATTAAATATTTTATCCACGCTTAAGTATGCTAGGCCTTTACCGCCGTCAGCAACACTAAACTCGACATAACTCTCCCCCTGTTTTACTGACAACTCGATCGGGGTACCCTTGGGTGTATGCGTGACGGCATTATTTAAAAGGTTTATTAATACCTGCACGATCATTTTACCATCCATGGGCAGGGCAACTAGTTCTTGGGGTAAAGTTACCTTAAACGGCCTCTCATCAAGCCCGGTGACATGGGAAATAGCCTCACCGACGACATCATCTACCACTTCAATTTCTTTCTTGACCTCTAACTTACCGTTATCAATCCTTGTCATATTAAGCATATTTTCTACCAAAGTTGTCATCCATACTGCCTGCTCATTAATATCCTTAACTAAACGCTCATAATCGTCTCGCTCCAGACTGCTGCCACGCTGTACCAGATAACTGCTGGCCCCGGCAATACCTGTCAGCGGTGTACGCAAATCATGGCTGATGCTGCGCAGTAGATTGCTTTTTAAATGTTCACGTTCCATCGCAATACGAATCGTCTCGCGTTCATTATAAACAAATTCACGGTCTAAGGCGATACCCATTTGCGCACATACTGTTTTAACCAGCCATTCTTGTTTAATCGTAAGCTTAACATTATATACCATCAGTGTGCCCAACCTTTTTGCTAACCCCATAATCGGCAGCTCAATACTTTTTTCATTTTGTGCAGGCGCAAAGTTGGGACTGTAATAAGTTTGGTTGTTCCCATTTAATTCGACTTTACTGTCATCGCCAGTATATTCCTTAATACAGCGCATTCCCTGCTGAATGATGTTGCTTTCACCTGTGACATTAAGCAGTCGCTGTGCAACATCGTATAATAACTTGGCAGTTTCTTCATTCTTTTGTGAAATTAATAACTGACGTTGAAACCTGGCGGTTAAGCTAGAAGAGATGACCGAAGCACTTAAAAAGAAAAATATCAATGCCAGATCATTAGTATTAGAAATGGCGAAAGTGTGCACGGGTTGCGTGAAAAAGTAATTAAAGATCATCACACTGACACAGGAGGCCACGATACCATAGTGATAACCGTTAGTGACAGCAGTGACCAGCAATACGCCCACGATAAAGACCATGAGAATATTTTCCTTGTTGACCCCTAATTGGCTCAAGGCAAGAGAAGCAATCGTTGTACCAATAATAATCGCGCACAAGCGTAAATAGTATTTTACTCTCATCGTGCCACCTCACAGCTATTGTACCACTCAATTTAGTAATTTTAATATTTTTTCCACATCACTGCGGTGGCCCAGCACCATCAGATGCTCATCAGCCTTGAAGATATGGTCTGCTGAGGGCAAGGGCAAAACCATTTCACCAACTTTAGTTGCTAAAATATTAACCTGATAACGAACTCTAAAATTAACCTCTTTGATACTCCGGCCGACCCACTTATCCAAGGGTGGAATCTCAATAATACAAACATCTTTTGTCAGCTGAATATAATCAAAGACATTATTTGCACTATAGCGTACTGCTAGCTTTTCCGCAATATCCCGTTCCGGGTCTGCAACCTCATCTGCACCATTGCGCAAGAGAAATTTAACATGAATATCCCTGCTAGCCTTGCTAATTACATGCCTAGCCCCTAGATCCTTCAAGAGGCTGGTAATCTCTAAACTATTTTGAAAGTTACTACCGACACAAACAAAGCACACATCAAAGTTACTAATGCCCAGTGAGCGCAGAACCTCCTCATTTGTGCAATCACCTATCTGGGCACTTGTAACCAGCGGCAACAGTTCCGTAAGTTTTTCCTCTTCCTTATCGACAATCATAACCTCATTGCTAAGTTCAATTAGTTTGCGACTTAAATGTTTTCCAAAACGGCCAATCCCAATCACTAGCATTGATTTCATATGCCACACCTAACCTATACTTATTTTTGCCGTCGGCTTTTGCACAGATGACGGTTTGAGATGCTCTGTAAATAGCAAAGCAAAAGAGATACTACCAACACGGCCGCAGTACATTAATAAAACTAATACTAAACGGGCCCCAGGATTAAAAATACTTGTCGCCCCGACGGATAGACCAACTGTACCAAGGGCAGAAAGGACCTCAAACAACACATTGCTGAGCGGTACAGACACATTTGTGGCACTAATTAACAGCACCGCACTAAAGACTAGTAACAGATTGAAGCTCACGACGGCCGAAGCTCGTCTCAACGCATTTTCTTCTAACCGTCGCCCAAAAATGTTTTCACTCCTAGCATTTTTCAAACTTGACCACAAAGAAATCAAGATTACCGCAAATGTTGTTGTTTTAATCCCACCAGCCGTGGATCCGGGGCTGCCACCGATAAACATTAAGACCATAGTTAATAGTTTGCTAGCAGGTGCTAACGCTGCCACCTCAACAGTATTAAAACCCGCTGTTCGTGGGGTAACAGCCGCAAAGAATGAAGCAATGATTTGTTCCCCTACTCCCAGGTGAGCAAATAGATTATTTCTTTCTAGGAGGAAAAAGGAAAGTGAGCCCGCCATGATCAGACTGATAGTGGCTGCCAGTACGATTTTCGTGTGCAGTTGATATCGATTGACGTAAAACTTATTTTTCGCTAAATCATCCCACACGAAAAATCCAATACCACCAATAATAATTAGCAGCATAATAGTAAAACAAACAACAGCGTCAGAGGCATACGCAGTTAGTGACGAGTATTGTCCATACCTACCCATCAAATCAAAGCCGGCATTGCAGAAAGCTGAAACTGCATGAAAGATGCCATTATAAATTCCTGCTGCTATTCCCATCTTTGGTATAAATCTAATGGCTAAAATAACGGCTCCGAGTCCTTCAAACAATAAAGTCCCCAGCAGTATTCTTTTTGTTAAACGTACCACCCCACCGATGTAGATGGTGTTAACACATTCACGCAATAACCCTCGCTCTTTAAGCCCAATCTTGCGTTTAAGCAGAAAGGAAAACATTGTAATGATGGTCATAAAGCCTAAACCACCTATTTGGATGAGCAGCAAAATTACTAACTGCCCAAAAAGGGACCATTGAGTATAGGTGTCAAAAACAATCAATCCGGTCACGCAAGTAGCGGAGGTCGCTGTAAAAAGAGCATTGAAAATTCCAGGTGATTGGTGGTTGTAGTTTGCCAGCGGTAAAGACAGTAACAATGTGCCTATGGTAATCACGATTAAATAACCAAGGGCTATCATTTGCGGATAAGTGAACGATTTCAATTTTAATTTTAGCTGCAGCTCCCTCACGGCTTCACCTCCGCCTTGTGTAAGACAGTTTGATAAAACAAGCAGGCTGTTGCTTCTTCACCAGATAAAAAACTAATCTTTTCGCTGCCAAACAATCTTTTGTTAATCTGCTCGTTACACAAGCAAATCGCTTTCTCGATCCCATAGATCCTTTTGCCAATTTTGCATAAAACAAGATTATCGGCGTCATTCTCTGATAAGGCAAATAAGAATTGAACATTATCTTTGTGTGCTAAGATGAATGGTTCCTGTATGGTGAAAACTCTTACTTTGTTTTTATGCAATATTTTTGTAACCTCTTGGGCTAAGCTGCTCTGGCCGAAAACAATCGCCGCTGGATGAACCTCCACCTCGTCCTTAACGATGCCACCGCCAGCCAAAAATCGATCTAACCTAGCGACAAGATAACCAATGACAATAAAAGGGGATAGAAAAAGCATAATTAGCAGAAGCCACATGTTTTCACCTTCTCACTTCCTATCTGCCCCCATTCTACCCCTTTCCATATTAAGATTGTGTAAAGACCATCACCTCAAATATAAGTAAACTACAAAGATTTGCCGTTAAAATATTAAGATTGTATAAGGACCGTAGCCTGTTTAATGAGACACTAAAAAAGCAGCCATCATGGCTGCTTAAATTTACAATGGTGGGCGATGACGGGATCGAACCGCCGACATCCTGCTTGTAAGGCAGGCGCTCTCCCAGCTGAGCTAATCGCCCTTATATGGTGACCCCTGCGGGACTCGAACCCGCGTTACCGCCGTGAAAGGGCGGTGTCTTAACCGCTTGACCAAGGGGCCAAATTTGTAATTGGTGGGCCCACTAGGATTCGAACCTAGAACCGACCGGTTATGAGCCGGGAGCTCTAACCGTTGAGCTATGGGCCCTTGGCTCCCCGAGTAGGATTCGAACCTACAACCTACCGGTTAACAGCCGGTCGCTCTACCGTTGAGCTATCGAGGAAAGTTATCTCATGTGGTGCATTGATTATTATAGCGTATAAATACCGTACAAGTCAACCCTTTAAGTTCAGGTGTTTTCTGGGATCTATTCGAGATAATCTTTAAGTCGTTTACTGCGCATAGGGTGACGAAGTTTGCGTAGGGCTTTGGCTTCGATCTGACGGATACGTTCTCTGGTAACCCCAAAAACTTGCCCTACTTCTTCCAGGGTACGGGAACGACCATCCTCGAGACCAAAACGCAGCGTTAGCACCCTTTTTTCGCGTGGCGTCAGAGTTTCCAGCACATCATCAAGCTGTTCTTTTAACAATTCAAATGCTGCGGCTTCAGCTGGTGCCTGGACATCCTGATCCTCAATGAAATCTCCCAAATGAGAATCATCTTCTTCACCAATTGGTGTTTCTAAAGAAACAGGTTCTTGGGCGATTTTCAGGATTTCACGCACTCGGTCTTCGGTAATATTCATAACCTCAGCAATTTCATCAGGGTTAGGTTCACGACCCAACTCTTGTACAAGCTGACGGGAAATACGAATTAATTTATTAATTGTTTCTACCATATGCACAGGAATACGAATTGTACGAGCTTGATCGGCAATTGCACGGGTAATAGCTTGCCGAATCCACCAAGTAGCATAGGTGCTAAACTTAAAACCTTTACGGTAGTCGAATTTTTCTACTGCTTTAATTAGTCCTAAATTACCTTCCTGGATTAAATCTAAAAAGAGCATCCCCCGGCCAACATACTTCTTGGCAATACTAACCACTAAACGCAGATTAGCCTCAGCTAAAGCACGTTTTGCTTCCTCTTCCCCTTGCTCCATACGCAAGGCCAGTTCTATCTCTTGTTCAGCAGTTAAAAGTGGGATTTTACCAATCTCTTTTAAATACATGCGTACAGGATCATTAACGCTAATTCCCTCAGCTGCTGTAATTTTCGTAACGGTTTCGGAGCTGTCTTCATTTTTGTCGTCGTCTTCGGGAGGCTCTACGCCTTCTTCTTCACTTGTATCATCGACTACATCTACACCAAGATGGGAGAGGTGGTCATAGAAATCATCAATATCTTCAGGCGATAAATCCAATTCCTGCAGCGCTTCAATAATTTCTTTATAGGTAAGAAGTCCACTTTTTTTGCCTTTTATAATTAGTTGCTCGCGGATTTTCTTTAACTGTTGATTTTTATCATTTTCCGTCTTTTGTGTAACTTTTTTATCCAACACCTGTCCCTCCTTCCTTGGCTTGATTTATGCTTTCTTCCATTTTACGCAATTCCAGCCATTTTCTTGACAACTCGGTAATTTCCCCTTTCGCGGCGACAGCATCCAATTTCGCCATTTGCGCTTCAACCTCCTTGCGCTGTTGCGCGATATGGACACATTTCAAATATTTCACACAATCCGCTAATGCTTTGCTGGCAGTCTTTTCATCATAATCATCTTCTATCAACAAACGGCTGATTAGTTGCCGGTATTTTTGCGAGGGCAATAAATCTAGTAAAAGCGCGGGCGAAAAAGCGGCAGTTATTTGTGCTGCGGTAAAGACTTCGCGCAGTTCTTCCGGAATACTCTCGCTGTCTAAATTAGCAGCAGTTTCTGCAATCAGGAAGGGAAAGCGAGCCCATAATACGAGGATTTGTAAAGGCGCTTTTTCCGTGGCTGCCTGTTTTGGCCAAGATTTACGCTGTTGCTGCGGCCGTGTGACAGGCTGTTTCTTTTTAGCTAATTCTTCACGTATCGCTGTGGGAGGAAGCTGGAGTAAATTAGCCGCCTTCTGCACATAATCTTCACGCTCCATGGCATTGTCAACAGCGGCTAAAACGTCTATAATTTTAACAAAGAGACGTATCCTCTCATCGTCTTTTTCAATATTATATTGTTCAGCCAAACTGTTAAGTTGATAATCAACGAGCAGCAGAGCTTGTTCAATAACTTCTTTTTGGAATGCTTCACCACTAAAACGTCTCAGATAATCATCAGGATCCAATCCTTGTGGCAGAATGCCCACTTTCACCAAACAACCAGCTTCTCGTAAAATTTGCAACCCACGCCAAGTAGCGGCTTGTCCAGCAGCGTCTGCGTCATAAACAATCACTACTTCTTTTGCCTGGTTGCGTAACAGTCTTGCTTGTGACTCTGTTAAAGAGGTACCAAGCGAAGCTACTGCTTGCCTGATGCCAGCTTGGTGTGCCGCAATGACATCCATATAACCTTCGAAAATTATAGCTTGCTCATTGCGGCGTATGGCATCGCGAGCAAGATGCAAGGCATACAATGTTTTACTTTTATCAAATATCGGGGTTTCTGGAGAATTCAAATATTTAGGCTGCTCATCACCTAGCGCTCGACCACCAAAGGCAATCACCTCACCTTGCGGATTAGCGATGGGATAGATGATGCGACCGCGAAAGCGGTCATAGGCAGTATTTTTATTGGCAATAATCAAACCACTTGTTAATAACTCTTTTTCCTGATATCCTTTACGTAATAAGAATGTTTTTAGTTCCCGCCAGGCATCTGGTGTCCAGCCTAAAGCAAAGTTTTCTCTTGCAGCTTCAGTAACTCCACGCGTTTGCAGATATTGACGCGCCGCTTCTCCTCCAGGCTGCTGTAGTTTGTACTGAAAATAGCGGTTAGCCAGCTGCATAATTTGGCGAAGACGGTTTTTAGCTAATTCTGCTTTTTGCAAGACGGGTGAGCTAGCGATCTGCGGCAAGGGGATCCCTGCACGTTCCGCTAGTTGGCGTACCGCTTCTGGAAAGGTCAGACCTTCTATTTTCATTAAAAAGGAATAAATGTTTCCTCCCTCACCACAACCGAAACAATGGAAAATCTGTTTATCTTGTGAAACACTAAAAGATGGTGTTTTTTCAGCATGAAAAGGACAAAGCCCAAAGTAATTACGGCCAGATCTTTTCAGCTGCACATATTGAGCAATTAGCTCCACGATATCATAATGAGTCCGCAGTTCGTCAATAAACTCAGTTGGCAGCTTTTGCACCTGTCTCACCTGCGTTTCTTATCTGCCCTGTAGGAGGAGCTACATCTAATAACTGCTATCAAGCATGTCGCGCTTTTAGGCTAGGCTAGTCAAGGGTTACTTATTTCGCCATTAGTGAATAAAATCCTGCTAGTAACGCTGTAAGAAGAGGTAACCATTTAAAAAACCTCATCCCTAATTCGAGAGACAAGGTCTCGTCTAGCGTTTTAACCAACGTTAGGCCTCTCTGCACCCCGTGCTGATTCTTTTTCCTCCCTTGTCTAACACCCGTAACTGTGTCAAACTTAGCCAGTAATTACTACATTTTTAATTCTACATTGCTTGATTGATTCCTTCTTTTATCAGTGATAAAGACGAAGATGCTTCAAATATTATATACCAATTACTGCTTATTATACGAATTATTGCAGAATTGCTAGCGTTTATGCATTTTTCCACGGCCTGAGTTAACAAAGCTCTTATTAGCTCACAAAAATATCGTAATTCAGTGCTTGTCCTGCTGCCAGGAAATAAAATAAGGAAACGTTCCTCAAAGTATAGTTCTTTGATTAGTCTTAAATTCCTTCATTACAGATGTTGAGATAATTTTGCCAAGTTGGGAACAGCAAAAGTACGCAAAAAAACTACCCACTCTGTAAACAAGGGGTAGTTTTTCTCTTTATGTGTTATTGTAACTAGTGAGCTAAAGGTATCGTAAAGAAAAAAGTGGAACCTTGCCCCACAGCGCTCTCCAGCCCCACAGAACCACCGTGCGCTTCCACAATCTGCTTGACAATAGATAGTCCCAAGCCTGTGCCGCCGAACTTACGTGTGCGGGCTTTGTCCACCTTATGAAAACGCTGCCACACCATTTCCTGCTCGGCAGCGGGAATACCAAGGCCAGTGTCCTGCACACTGACACGCACCCACTTCCCTGCTTCTGCAGCAGCAAGAGTAACTGTACCGCCAGCAGGAGTAAAGGAGATAGCATTACTCAGTAAATTAATCAGCACTTGTTGGATACGATCACGATTACCAACGACTAAAGGTAACTGCACCGGTACTTCTAGAGCTGTCGTTAGCTCTAGCTGGGCAAATTGTGGCTGCAATTTGGCAGAGACTTCCTCTAATAAGGGACGCAGGTCGATTGGCTCTAGGGGCCAAGCTAGTTGTCTCGTTTCTAGCCTGGATAAGTCTAATAAGTCGTTGACTAAACGATTAAGACGAATTGTTTCATCTAAAATTACTTGTAAATAACGCTGCTGACTTTCCTTATCTTCCGCCAAGCCATCTAATAAGGCCTCTACATAACCCTGAATAGACGTCATCGGCGTACGTAGTTCATGTGAGACATTGGCGACAAAATTGCGGCGCATTTCTTCTAACTGCCGTACTTCAGTCACATCCTGCAAAATACCTACTGCTCCCCAAAGCTTTTTACCACGCTGCAGCGGTGCTATTTGCAGTGACAAAATTCGTCCCCCGTCAACAGCATATTCCTGCACTTGCCCTTCGCCCTTGGTGATCACGGCCATAAAAAGTTCATCCATAGCAGCGTGCGGCAAGAGCTGCGTAATCTTTTGTCCGGCAAGATCCAGGCTTTCTAGTTGCAGAAGCTCTCTAGCCTGAGGGTTGGCCAGTAAAACTTGTGCGTCTTGGTCAATTGCCAACACCCCTTCATTCATGCTGACCATAATATTTTCTAGTTTGTTTTTTTCCTGAGAGAGAGCTTCCACCGTTTGGTAAAGTGTAGCGGACATGTGGTTAAAAGATTGAGCCAGCTGTCCCACCTCATCGGCTGAGGGTACTTCTACCTGCTGCTGATAATTACCACCGGCTACTTCCAGCGCCGCACGGGTCATTTGCTGCAGAGGATGAGAAATAGATTTAGACATATAGTAGCCCACGATCATGGCCAAAATATTAGCTAAAATAGCTGCATAAAAAATAAGTTCCTGAACTTGCTTCACCGTCTGTGTAATCCCGGTTAGGGGTGCGTGCAGGAAGATGGCGCCCAAAACTTCTTGCCGAGCTGCCACGGGCACCACCACTGTTGCCATTTGCAGCTTTGACTGTGAATGATAGCCGCGTTTGGTAATAGTATGGCCGTTCAAGAGCAGATCAAGTTCTGCCGTCGTTAATGGCAGGCCCAGGTCTTCAAAACCAGGACAAGTCGCCAATCCCAACATCGATCTGTCCACCAGCTGGACCCGAGCATCAAGAAAACGATCCAGCGCAAATAGTAAGTCGCTGGTAACACGTGGATCCTGAAAACCTAGCATTTGCGCTGCGTAAATGTCTGCCAGTTCTTGCCCTTTGGCCTGTAATTCACCCTCACGGGCATGATAGAAATAGTTTTGCAAAAGCTGGGTTAGTGCTAAGCCCACAACAAATAAGGTGATCAGAATGATCACCAAGTATGTCGTCAGCAGCTTTGAGAAAATCTTTAACTTCATGCGTCCTGCACCTCAAATTTATAGCCAACGCCCCAGATAGTTTTAATCTGATAAGCGTTTGTTCCTGTTCCTTCCCGCTCCACCTTTTCACGTAAGCGTTTGATATGCGTATCTACAGTACGCAAGTCACCGTAGTAATCATAGCCCCACACGGCAGTCAACAGTTGTTCCCGGGTAAAAACTTTGCCGGTGTTCTTTGCTAAATACCAGAGCAAATCAAACTCTTTAGGAGTCAGGTTCACTTCACGCTCCCGCACATGAACTTCATGGGAGCTTTGGTTAATATTCAGACCTGGTAAAGAGATTATATCTTCATTTGCGGCGATATCATCTACAACAACCCGGCGTAAAATAGCTTTTACTCTGGCCACCAGTTCCCGTGGTGAAAATGGCTTGGTCAGATAGTCGTCTGCTCCCAGTTCTAACCCTAACACTTTGTCAAATTCCTCACCTTTAGCCGTTAGCATGATGATGGGTGTCTCGGCAATTTTTCGCACCTCACGGCAGACATCCCAGCCATCCATTTTGGGCAGCATAATATCAAGAATGATTAATTGTGGTACAAGACTTTTTACTTTTTGTATCGCTTCCTCACCGTCCGCAGCCAGGGCTGCGGCAAAACCGGCCTTTTCTAAATAAAGACGGACTAGTTCACGAATATGCTCCTCATCATCAACAACTAGAATTAAACCCTCACTCAAGCCCGCTCCCTACTTTCCCTGCTGAATAATTAATTATTAATATTATACATGATAAAGACAAGCTTCACAATTTAGCATTTTTTTTAGGTAATGCGGACAAATTTTTTACTTTCCTTGCTTTAGCTCTGGATTCTTCCCTATGTTTTCGTATAAGATATACGTATGTAAAAGTTTCTGCTCCAGGAGGCGTATTAAATGACAAAAAAACGTGTGCTCTCATTACTACTTGCTATACTGCTGTTCCTACTCTCTGTACCTGCAGCTGCACAAGATTTTAATACTGTTGCCGGTGTGGCTGCCCTAATGGAAGCTTCTACCGGACAATTGCTGTATTTGAAAAATGCTGACGAACCTCGTCCACCCGCCAGTATTACTAAAGTGATGACACTCTTGTTATCCTTTGAAGCAATAGAAAGCGGCGAGATCCAGTGGGATACCACAACCATTGTCTCTGAACGAGCCTGGCAAAAAGAAGGCTCCTCCATGTTTCTGCAGGTAGATACTGAAGTTTCTGTAGAAGAATTAATTAGCGGCATGTCCATTGTCTCGGCAAATGATGGTTGTATCGCCATGGCTGAACTATTAGCTGGTAGTGAGGAAGCTTTTGTGCAGCGGATGAATCAGCGAGCCCAGGAACTTGGCATGACTAATACCCAGTTTCAAAACGCTACCGGTCTGCCCGCAGAGAACCATTATATGAGTGCCCGTGATATTGCCATTTTGGCTCGCGAGCTAATTGTCAAACACCCCAAGATCTTAGAATTCGAGTCGCAGCGTGAATACACCTACAATAATATTAAACAACAAAACCGCAACCCGCTTTTAGGTCGCTTTCAAGGGGCAGATGGTTTAAAAACTGGCTGGACACCTGAATCAGGCTACAGTTTAGCCGGGACAGCAGAGCAAAATGGCATGCGCTTAATCACTGTCACCCTGAATACAGGCAGTGATCAAGAACGTTTAATTGCCAGTCAAGAGTTGCTGAACTACGGTTTTCGTAATTTTGTTTTCACGCAGCCTGCAGCCAAGGATGATGCTCTAGGCGAGACTCCAGTTAAAGATGGTAAAAAGCAAACAGTAGCTTTAACAGTCACTGAAGATTTAATCGTGCTGGCACCGCCAAATCGTGCAGGTGATTTAAAGCTTGTTGTTGCTGAAGAAAAAACATTGCAAGCACCAGTAGAGCAGGGCAGTCAGGCAGCAACGCTGCTGGTACAGCTAGACGGCGAGACTATTGCCAGCAAGCCATTGGTCACCGCCACCAAGGTACCGCGAGCCAATATCTTTGTCCGCTTCTTCCGCAGTATCGCTAATTTTATCCGTGGCTTAATTAAACGAGCTTAAATTGTTATCACAAAAGCCTCTTACCCATGGGTAAGAGGCTTTTATCTGCGTTACTATCACTGCTGTAGGGTTACTTGAGCTACTTGTCTTTCTATATATTCTTTACCCGCAAAGGCGCCAGGCCTGGCCCCATGACAAGCATGACAAGCGAGCACCATGCCGCCCTTTTTTTCAATCAATGCAGCTATCGTCTGATGTGCTAGTTCGCTGCCTTTAAAGCTAGCATCCGCCTGAAAAGTAATAATCGTTACTTTTTTACCAGAAAAGTCGGTCTTTAGCAAAAACTCATTGATTGCCGGAGCACCATTATTGGCCCAAATAGGCGTCATCAAATAGATGTTTTCCACCGCTTGCACTTCTTGCCATGGCTCACCTTTTAATTTTACTGGTTTTCCTCTCAATGCCTTCCAGGCCCCGCCCATAAAACTACTTCGCTTTTCCTCCACTAAACTTACCAACGTCCCTTCAAGCGAGGCCGCCAGAAATTCCGCCCCGGCTTTTGTATTATTATCGCGAGAAAAATAAACTACCGCAATCAAAATATACAAACCTCCTCTACCTTGTAAACGATCTATCCATAGCGTTGTTGACTAAATAATACTACTTTCTTTATTGGATTGCACCTCTTTTTATCTCTCGCTTACTATGCTTTTTTTCCTTAAATTAAGGAGCTGTGCCGGTTAGTGGGCACAGCTCTTGTTGTTACTTATTACTTATTTTTTAGTTTTGCCTGTGCGGCGGCAAGGCGGGCGATGGGAACTCTAAAGGGTGAGCAGGAAACATAGTTTAGCCCTACTAAGTGACAGAACTCAATTGAAGCTGGGTCACCGCCATGCTCACCGCAAATACCAAGTTTAAGGCCTGGCTTGACGGCACGACCTTTTTCTACAGCTATTTTTACCAGAGCCCCGACACCCTCGCGGTCAAGTTCTGCGAAGGGGTTTTCCGGCAGTACTTTTTGCTGCAGATAGTCTAGGAGGAATTTGCCTTCCGCATCGTCACGAGAATAGCCAAAAGTAGTTTGTGTTAAGTCATTTGTCCCGAAGGAGAAGAAATCAGCATGTGCGGCAATTTTATCAGCAGTCATGCAGGCACGAGGCAGCTCAATCATTGTCCCCACTTTATAGTCAAAGTTAATTCCCGCTTCGGCCATCACATCATCAGCAGCCTGCACTACTAAAGCACGCATTAACTCTAATTCTGTTTCCAGACCAACTAAAGGAATCATTACTTCTGGAATAATGGTCTTGCCTTCTGCGATTAAAGCAACAACAGCACGGAAAATTGCCAATGCCTGCATCCGGTAGATAGCCGGTGTAACTATGCCGAGACGGCAGCCACGATGACCTAACATCGGATTAATCTCATGCAGGCCACGTACTTGCTTTAAGAGTTCTTCTTTTTCACGCAGCTGCTGCGGATCATTGCCGCGCTCTTTTAACAAGGTTACATCAACTAACAGGTCTTCTTGGTTAGGCAGGAACTCGTGCAGTGGAGGATCTAATAAGCGAATGGTGACGGGCAGCCCGTCCATGGCCCGGAAGATACCTTCGAAATCGCCTTGCTGCATGGGTAAAAGTTCAGCAAGAGCGTTTTCACGTTCTGCTTCATTTTTAGCCAAAATCATCTTTTGCACGACAGGCAGACGATCTTGCGCCATAAACATATGTTCAGTACGGCAAAGACCAATTCCTGTGGCGCCAAATTCACGCGCTTTACGCGCATCTTCTGGGGTGTCAGCGTTGGCACGTATCCCTAAATCTTTAACGTCATCGGTCCAAGCTAAAAGCGTATTGAATTCATCAGTTAATTCTGGGGCGATTAATTTAACCGTGCCCGCATAAACTTCACCATTAGAACCATCAAGGGAGATGAGATCCCGTTCTTTGAAGACATGCTCGCCAGCAGTCATGGTTTTAGCTAATAAATCAATTTTTATTTCTTCACAACCGGATACACAGCATTTGCCCATACCGCGCGCTACTACCGCAGCATGACTGGTCATGCCGCCACGGCTGGTTAAGACGCCTTGTGCAGCCACAATACCGTGGATATCATCAGGGGTAGTTTCCGGACGCAGCAAGATTACTTTAACGCCCTCACCGGCTAAACGGTCGGCCTCATCAGCTGTAAAGACGATCTCGCCACAGGCAGCACCAGGTGAAGCCGGTAAGCCTTTAGCAATTGGTTCCGGTTTAGCATCTTGGTCAATACGGCGATGCAATAGTTGATTAAGCTGAGCAGGGTCAACACGAAGCAGGGCTTCATCTTTAGTGATTAAACCTTCTTCCGCCATATTAACAGCAATCTTGATAGCTGCCGCAGCTGTCCTTTTACCAGATCTGGTTTGCAGCAAGAACAGTTTGCCGCGTTCTACCGTAAATTCAATGTCCTGTACATCACGGTAGTGCTTTTCCAGTAAGTCGCAGACTTTAGTAAATTCCTGATAAGCTTCAGGCAAGTATTCTGCCATATTACTAATGGCCAGTGGTGTGCGGATACCGGCCACGACGTCTTCGCCTTGAGCATTAACCAAAAACTCACCATATAGTTTATTAGTGCCATCAGCAGGGTTACGTGTAAAAGCCACCCCGGTGCCGCTATCATCACCAAGGTTACCAAAAACCATCATTTGCACGTTAACGGCAGTACCTAAGCTGTCAGATATTTTATGAATCTGCCGATAGATAATAGCACGTTGATTATTCCAGGAAGCAAAAACAGCTTGCATAGCCAAAATTAACTGCTCAACTGGTTCTTGCGGGAAGTGTTTTTTCGTTTCTTTCAAAACGATTGCTTTATATTCTTCGACAAGTTCTTTTAAAGCAGCTGCATCCAGTTCAGTATCAAACTTGACACCCAAAGACTGCTTTTTCAGTTCTAGTTTCTGCTCGAAATTGTAATGATCAATGTTTTGCACCACGTCAGCGTACATTTGAATAAAGCGACGGTAGCAATCGTAAGCAAAACGCTCATCATTAGCTGCCACAGCTAACCCTAAAACTGATTCATCGTTCAAGCCTAGATTAAGTACTGTATCCATCATGCCCGGCATTGAAATCACCGCGCCAGAACGCACTGAAACTAAAAGGGGGTTTTCTTTGTCTCCAAATTTTTTACCGGAAATTACTTCTAAAGTTTGCAGCGCTGCCATTACTTCTTCCCGCAGCTCATCCCAGATGGTTTGCTCGCCACGTTTTAAATATTCCAGGCAGGCATTTGTCGAAACTGTAAAACCTTGTGGTACGGGAAGGCCAATCTTGGTCATCTCGGCCAAGTTTGCCCCCTTGCCACCCAATAGCTCCCGCATTTGAGCATTTCCTTCTTTGAATAAATAGACATGCTTATTCTCCATCCCGAGCTTCCTCCCTAACTAATTGTAGAATTTTGTTGGCCACTTCCTCGACAGCCTTGTTGGAAACATCAAAAATAGGGCACCTTATTTTGCGCATAATTTTTTCTGCGTAGTCTAATTCTTCCAGAATGCGCTCCATACTAGCGTAGTTGGCTTGGGCATGTAACCCTAGCGCTTTAAGCCTTTCTTGACGAATTTCATTAAGTTGACGGGGATTAATCGTGAGACCTATCACTTTAGAGGCCGGCACCCAGAATAATTCTTCAGGGGGTTCCACTTCCGGTACCAAAGGCAAATTGGCCACTTTAAGACGTTTGTTAGCAAGATACATCGATAAAGGTGTTTTGGAGGTACGGGATACACCTACTAAAACGACATCAGCTAACAACATCCCTCGTGGATCCTTGCCATCATCATATTTTACAGCAAATTCAATGGCCGCTACGCGGCGAAAATACTCTTCATCGAGACGACGGATTAAGCCTGGTTCTTGGTGAGGATCTAGCTGCATTAGGCGCCTGAAAGCATCCATCATCGGCCCCATCACATCCACCGCAATTAAACCATGGAGATCACTTTCTTCGCGAATAGCCTCTCTTAAAGATGGTAAAACCAAGGTATAGGCAATCATCGCATTACCCAGTGAAGCTTCTTCTACGACATCAACGATCGTTTCCAGATCTGTGACAAAGGGAATACGACGAATTTCCACATGTCCTGAATTAAATTGGCTCGCCACAGCTTGCACGACAAATTCTGCTGTCTCACCAATAGAATCAGAAACCACATAGACGATTGGTTTACGTTTTATTTCTGCCAAGCGTTTTATCACCTCTTTAGCGGCCTTCGCTCAATTCCAGCAGCAGACGGGCTATATTTGTTTTTGTAACTCGCCCCACAACTTTATATGTTTGTGAGTCTTGGATGCGCACTACAGGTAAAGAATCTACCTCGTGCTCACTGATACGCTTAACTACCTCCAGCACTGTTTCTTCTTCTGTCACAGTATGGACTTGCGGCATGCGCGTCATAATTACACCTACCGGCATTTTATGCAGATCTACACCACCCAATGCCGTCTTGAGAAAATCCTTGCGTGATACCACACCTTGTAAATTGCCTTTTTCATCGACTACAAATAGGGTGCCAACATCATCTAAAAAGAGGGTCACAATAGCGTCGTACACTGAGGTTTCTTCCCGAATCACAATAGGACGACTTTTAATATCACCTACGGTAAAACGTGTAAGTATTTCCGAGATTCCAGTTAAAACATTGCCCGTATAAAAATAGCCTACACGTGGGCGTGCGTCTAGTAAACCTGAAGTCGTGAGGACAGCAAGATGCGGCCGCAAAGCAGCCCGAGACAGATTGAGGCGACCGGCAATTTCTTCTCCCGAAATGGGCCCATCTTGCTTTACAATCGCCAAAATTTCCTTTTGCCTATTATTTAGTTCGATTATCGGACCCTCCCCACGTCAAATAGTATACACTATATCTCAAAAAAACTTCATATAGTATATACTATATACATATTCAGTTTCCTGCCTGACAAACTGACAAATTTATTTTTTTTCCGGCACAATCGTGGAAATATCGCCCAGCGTTAAAAATAGTTTTTTTATCTGTGCAAGTAGGGCCAAGCGATTCTGCCGTACGGTCACATCTTCTGCCATCACCATCACATCGGCAAAAAAGTTTTCTATCGGCTGATAAAGTGGCGCAAGTGCTGTAAAGACCGCCGTAAAGTCACTACGTCCTGCCGCAGCTTGTACGCTCTTTTCAGCAGTGAGTAAAGCTTGATAAAGTTCCTTCTCCGCAACCGCCGTCAAGAGCTTTGGCTGCACGACCTCGCTGTGCTCACTACGGGAAAGATTTGCTACGCGTGTAAAGGGAATGAGAATCTGTGTTAATTCAGGCGAGTTCAGTTTATCCTGCAGCACTTGCGCTCTTTGCCATAAAGCGGGCAAGTTATGCACAGCGCCTGCTAAAACAGCTTCAATGACATCATAGCGCAATCCCTGCTCGACAAACGTGTAACGTACACGCTGCAGCATAAAATCTGCCAGCTGTGCTGTGACCTCGGCTGCAGGCTGCGTTAAGTTTGCCTGCAGCTCGCTCAGTGCCAGTTCAGATAAGCGCTCAATGGTTATTGGTAAGCTATGATCAGCTAAAGTAACCACTACCCCAGCAGCACTACGTCGTAAAGCGTAGGGATCTTGTGAGCCGGTAGGAATTAAGCCAAGAGCAAAACAAGCCGCTAAAGTATCCATTTTATCTGCTAGCGCAACAAGCGCTCCAGGCAAAGTGGCTGGTGGGGTGTCGCCTGCAAAACGAGGCGCATAATGTTCATCAATAGCTGTTGCTACTGCTGCACTTTCACCGGACAAGCGGGCATAATGCATGCCCATAGTTCCTTGTAATTCAGGAAACTCAGACACCATTTGCGTCATTAAATCTGCTTTAGCCAAGAAAGTGGCGCGCTCGGCAGCTTCTCGCACAGAGGCGTCTACCTTTAATTCCTCTGCTAGTCTTTGTACCAACTTAATGGTTCTTGCTGTTTTTTGCCTCATGGTTCCCAATGCTTCCATAAAGACGATCTTATCTAGCTTGTCCACATAAGCTGCTAGTGGTTGTTTGCGGTCCTCCTCAAAAAAGAAGCGCGCATCTGCTAAACGGGCACGCAAAACACGTTCGTTACCGGCACGAACATTCTTGGCATATTCTTCACTGGTACCATTACTGATGGTAATAAAGTTAGGCAAAAGCTTGTTATCTTCACCAAATACAGGGAAATAACGTTGATGCGTGCGCATCGCCGTGATTAACACTTCCTGAGGTACTTCTAAATATGCACTGGCGAATTCACCAGTGATCACACGCGGATATTCGACGAGGTTTACTACTTCTTCTAAGAGATCTTCATGAAGAACCGAATGACCACCAAGTGCTCTGGCAGCTTCTTTTACTAAAGCTGCTATTTTTGTTTTTCTCTCTTGCGGTTCAGCCATAACAAAATTTTGCTGCATCACCTGTGGATAGTCTGCTGCCTCTTTTAGCTTAACAGCTTCTGCTGCTAGGAAACGGTGGCCGTAGGTCACATTTGCCGCCGTTAAACCCGCAAAGCTAAAGGGGATAGGGGTAGAACCCCAGAGTGCTGTCAGCCAGCGAATGGGACGGGCAAAACGAACATCTTTACTGTGCCAGAACATTGGTTTAGGAAAATTTAAGCTGCGAATTAACCTTGCACATAATTGAGGTAAAATGGTCTGTACGTCATGAGCAGCCTCCCTGCGCACAGCAAAAACATAAGGTACTCCAGACACGTCTGCAGTGAACAGCTCCTCTACGGCCACTCCTTGGGACCGTGCGAAGCCTTGTGCTGCTGGCGTAGGCTTACCGTGGGCATCATAAGCAGCCTTTACTGCAGGACCTTTTTTCTTCTCCTCTAATGTTTGCTGTTTTTCTGCCACTTTTGAGACTAAAAGCGCTAAACGACGCGGTGTGCCATAAACTTTAATATCTTCATATGCTAGACGCTGCTGTTTCATTTCCGCCGCCGCTGCCTCCGCTAACTGCGCTAAAGCAGGACTAATAAAACGTGCCGGAATTTCCTCTGTACCTATTTCTAACAGAAAACTCTCCTTACGCACCTTTAGCACTCCTTTCCGCCCGCAAGAGGGGGTAACCTAATGCTTCTCGCTGCTGTAAATAACCTTGTGCTGCCAATCTAGCCAGATGCCTCACACGACCAATATAAGCTGTCCGTTCCGCCACACTAATGGCACCACGAGCATCTAGAACATTAAAAGTATGTGAACACTTTAAAACTTGATCATAGCCAGGTAAAATCAGCCCTTTTTTCAGTAAGCGCTGGCCTTCTTTTTCATACATCGCAAACAAGGTAAATAACATTTCTATATCAGCTTCTTCAAAACTGTAGCAAGAATGTTCTACTTCTGCCCGGTGAAAAATCTCGCCATATGTAATCACACCGTCAACCCAGGCTAAATCATAGATATTTTCTTTATTCTGCAGATACATGGCAATACGTTCTAAACCGTAAGTAATTTCTGAGGACACTGCATCTACATCGATACTGCCAACTTGCTGAAAATAAGTAAACTGAGTGATTTCCATACCATCAAGCCAAACTTCCCAACCTAAACCCCAGGCCCCCAAAGTAGGGGATTCCCAATTATCTTCCACAAACCGAATATCATGCTCTTCAGGAACAATGCCTAGTTCTCGCAGACTGTCTAAATACAAAGCTTGAATCTCATCTGGTGCTGGCTTCATAATCACCTGAAACTGATGATGCTGATACAGACGGTTGGGATTCTCGCCATACCGTCCATCTGTCGGACGCCGCGATGGTTCCACATAGGCGACAGCCCAAGGCTCAGGGCCTAAGGCACGCAAAAAGGTAGTAGGGTTCATCGTCCCAGCACCTTTTTCTACATCATAAGGCTGCGCCAAAACACAGTTTTGTCTGGCCCAATAATTTTGTAGTTTCAGAATCATAGTCTGAAAATCCATTCTCCATACCCTCCTAAATTTAATTAAATAAACTTGCGCTTTCAGTTGCAAACTGCAGCTTTTATACTGGCTTTCTTAGCGCGCTTGCTAAATTAAGCTATGTAAATTTCCTGTCAGGATAAAAAAAAGGAACTCCGTCCCATAGGGACGGGAAGTTCCCGCGGTTCCACCCTACTTGGCATCTTAGATGCCCACTCGCATTTTGCACCGCTGTTAAAAAGCGCCTTCCCATGCTTATCCCAGACTGGGCTCGCACCATTCCCCGGTTCGCTGACTGGTCCGCATCGTACTCCTCTTCTCACGGTGTTTTCATTTGACAATACTGTAACAAAAACCAGACAAGACGTCAAGCTTTTTACGCCAAGAGACAATACCTCTTTACCTTAAGTCCACTCAGGCTCGTCAAGCGCTACGTACTCCGGCACATCTACTTCTAAAGAGTACTGCGCCATTAACAAAGCCATCGTACTAATTGCGGTGGCCCGAGGGGCTAAAAGAGCACCGGCAATCCCCAATGTGGCTGGGATTTCCAGTAAAGTGCCATCCTCATTTTTGACACGGATGCGCGTGCGATTACTTTTATGAAAAACACGTTTCACTGGATCAACAACACTATGACTAACCATACCTTTCATCTCATCCATCTCCATATCCATGCCCAAATCACCTTCCTCATTTTCTAAAATGACCAGTGCTTGGACGACATCACCCTTGGCTTCTTCTAGTAATTCCCGTGCTTCCGTGTAGTTTAAGCCGCTGCGTTCGCGAACCTGCTCAATTTTCTGTAGGGTTATTTCCATTTTTTCTGCCCTCCTTTGGCATTAATATTGCTAGTTTGTCACAAGGGCAGTAAAAATATTTGACAATTAATTTTATTGAGCCGTCATTACCATAAGCCGGTTTTTTGTAAAAAATCAAGCGCTTTTAGTTTACCGATACCAAGGGAATACTGAAGTAAATCCGCAGCCAGACGGTGAATCTCTTTACTTTCTGTCGGCGGAATCACACAGACGGAAAGCTTATGAAATCCCATTTCCAGCAAACGCTTCGTAATCGCAATAGTCGCCGCGCTAACGGGGAAACTCTCTACAGATTGCGGACAGGCCCGACAGCTTAAAACGCCCTCTGTGGGATCAAAATGATAAGGGCCGCTTGTACTGCCACAATGACTACAGCCATCTAAAATCGGACTGATGCCCAATTCTACCAAGAGACTTAGCTCAAAGCAACGAGCTACACGTGCCGGGTCATGGTCCTGCTCCAGAGCTTCCAATGCTGTTACCAACAACATATAGATCGCTTCAGAAGGCATTCCTTCCAGTAAAGAACGCTCACACAGCTCACAAAAATACTGGGCATAAGCGAAACGTGCCAAGTCCCCCTGGAGGCTGCGGTATGTTTTAATTATTTCACCTTGAATAAAGGTATAAAGAGTTCGTCCTTGATACAAAAGAAAATGCCCTAGTGTTAAGGGCTCCACCAAGGCGGAAAATTTACTTTTTGTTTTGCGGCTTCCTCGTGCTACCGCGGTAATGAGACCGGCATCACGCGTCAGCAGCGTCACCAACTTATCGGCTTCCTTAAAGCTGCGCACACGCAGCACTACAGCCTGACATCTTAATTCTGTCATCAACTATTCCCCTATTCCAGTTCTAAACCCAATGCCTGCCAAGTTCCTTCTTTATTACGCCAATCATTTTTTACTTTCACCCATAGCTGTAAATTAACGGCGCTGCCTAAAAATGCTTCAATATCCAGGCGTGCTAATTTGCCGATTTCCTTCAGCATGGAGCCGCCCTTTCCAATAACAATGCCTTTTTGCGAATCACGCTCCACATAAATATTAGCTTGAATATCCACCAAATCACGATCACTACGTGCAGACATGGAGGAAATCTCCACCGCCACAGCATGAGGCACTTCTTCCCGGGTAAACTGCAAAACTTTTTCTCTAATTAACTCAGAGACAATTAAGCGCTCTGGTTGATCAGTAATCATGTCTTCAGGATAATACTGAGGACCCTCTGCCATATGCTTTAACATCAGCTCCGTTAAACCAGCTAAATTTGTTCCCTCAAGGGCTGAAATGGCTAAAGCGCCGACAAAAGGATACATGGGGCGATAATGCTCTATTAAATGTTGAGCCTCTTCCGGGCCGCTGCGATCCGCTTTGTTCACCAGTAAGATCACGGGCGTGTCCACTGCTTGCATTTTTTGTATCACAAACTCATCACCCCTACCGGGACCAGCAGCTGCATCTGTTAAAAAGAGTATCAAATCAACTTCACGCAAAGTACGCAAAGAGATTTGCACCATTTTTTCGCCTAATTTATGATGTGGTTTGTGAATCCCAGGCGTGTCGAGAAAAATCATTTGATAATCTTCTGTCGTAAGAATGCCGCGAATTTGATTGCGTGTTGTCTGCGGTTTATCTGAGATAATGGCCATTTTCTCGCCCACTAGGGCATTCATTAAAGTGGATTTACCCACATTGGGCCGGCCAACTAAAGCTATAAAGCCAGAACGATACATTTGTCTACCACCTCAAGTCTATTTTTCTCCCTCAGCTGTGAATTATCCTGCAGGCTTAACCATAAGTCATGCTGCCCTGCAAAAAAAGCTTACGCTTTTTCCTGGCTATCTAAACAGCTTCGTTAATCGTTAAATTCTATTTTACTGCCGGCAAAAACAATAGGGTGCCGGTTAAACCGACACCCTACGTTTAGACCATAAACTATTGCTTTGCAGCTGCTGCCCTTCTCACAGTTAATTCATCATTAATTTTTGTCATTGTGGCATTGTCTAGCTTATAGAAAGACAAGGCTATCAGGGCAATGAAGGCACAAGCAACCGGCAGTAACGTCGAAAGGTAAATAAGTCCCTGTACTAGTTCAGGAGTAGCTGCAGCATCTGCCGTATAACCGATGGCGGCCAAACCGAAACCGGTAACAGCGCCAACTAGCGCACCTGAAGTTTTCGCAGGCAAGGAACTTACGGACATAATTAAAGCTTTAGCGCTTTTGCCAGTTTTCCATTCAGCATAGTCAGCAGCATCAGCATAAACTGCGAAGTTAACGACCATACCCATACCTGACAGAGCACTGATCCAGCGGAAGATCATAAAGACGATGGTGTTTCTGGCGAAGAAAAAGGCACCAAGGAAACTAAACATGGCAACCGCAGTACCAATCATCATTACTGTACGTTTACTGCTAACTCTTTGACCAATAAATTGGCCAATAAAGGAAGAAGCTAAATTAACTAAAGAGTTAACCGTGAGGAAAAGAGAAATTAAAAGCACATTATTGTGTACATATTTAAAGACATAAATATTTAAACCATTAGCTAAAGATAGCACGGAGAAATTAAAGAGCCCATAAAGCATTAAAATAAGTAGTGGTTTATTAGTGACAATCCCCTTGAGCATATCACCAATAGAAGGTACAGCAGCACCAGATGCTGTCGTAGTATCATAAGGTTTAGCTATTTTGGCCGAGAGCAGGTAGCCTACTAACTGTATTACTAAGGCAATCAGCATAAAGGTAAGATAACCTGTACCTTCGTTATTTCGACCAAAGTACATAATGATGGGCATATGACTAGCGCTATAGATTAGCATCGTCACTGTTTGAAATTGTGTACGTCTGGCTGAAAGTTTAACACGATCCATGGGATTAGCCGTCATCGAGGGAATCAAGCTCGAGGCGCCACTCCAGGCAAAGTTCATGAAAATATGACCCACAATATATATCACCGTGAAGTAAATAGCTTTAGCTGCCATACCCATGCCACCAGGATTTACCCACATGAGGGCAAAGAAGACCAGAGTAAGAGGTGCACCAATGTAAATCCAGGATACATATTTGCCCCACTTTAAGTTTGATCTTTCAATGGTACCACCGACAAAGATTATCGCAAAAGCATCAACGATCCGGGTGACTACAAGTATTACGCCAACTGTAGTTGCGGATATTTTGGCAATATCAGTCAGAAAATAAGGATAGTAAGCCATGACAGGGCCCATAAAGAGCATAAACGGAGACAAACCAATGCTAAATAAGTTAATAACCTTATTACTTAATGGTTCTTTTGTTGACATTTAAATTCCCCCTTGTTCTTATTGATACCATTCTTCAGTAGATACTTAATGTAAAAAGAAAATTGGGTTAGCGCTGCCTAATCGCAGCTGCTTGCAGCATTACTGCTGAACTAAAGTTCTTCTCGCTGCATAGATAAAGGCACAACCAAATAAGGCTTGTACATGATGATGATTTACACTTTCATAGACATAACCACCTTTTAAGTGCTAGACTATGGCGATCGAGAAAGAGGGCCTTTCTTCTTAATATTCTGAATATATTATATAGTTGTTACCTTCAATTTACAAGAGCTTTCACAAGAATAACGCCTGCTTTTCAGCAGTTAGGTCTTCTTTTTAGGCCGGCAGATAATGAACTAAGCCATACCCGCAATATTCTAAATATATTATACAATTAATTCTGCTGCTTAGCAAGAGCATGACGGACAGAAAAAAACAAAAGCTGCATAGTCCACTCTTCCTTTGTCACATACTAAAACAAAAGGAGGGATCTCGTGGACAATCAACGAGCAGAACAAATTATCAAGGCTAGTGAAAAAATTGAAGTCCAGTATCAGGATGTTCCAGTATGGATTGAAAATGTCCAGGGTTCAACAGCAGATATTTCAATTATAGGCACCAACCGCAAAATAACTGTCCCCCTTGCTGAATTAGAAGATACAGGACGCCCGATTAGTGAACAAAACATATACGGCCTACAATGAACAAAATCCTTGACCTAGGTCAAGGATTTTTCTTTACGGTTTATTCTATGCTCTTGGCCTGCCTTAAGCGCCTTTATTGCCGGACCTTCAATAATTTCTCCCTTATAAGTAAAGCGAGAGCCGTGACAAGGGCAATCCCAGGATAATTCAGCGGCATTCCACTGCAGTTCACAACCTAAATGTGTGCAGCTTGTATCCACAAGGTGTAGAGTACCCTGCTGATCACGGTAAGCGCCCACCTTATCATCATTAACCATCATCACTTTGGCTTCGCCCGGCTTAAGCTCAACTTCCGTTGGCGCAGTAGCCAGTTTGCCCTTAATTAGTTGATTAGCCACATTGAGGTTGACAGTAACAAAGGGTTTCGCTGAAGCAGCAAGCGTTAGCCGTGAAGGGTTATAAACATCCTGCCAAGGACTTTCACCCTTGGTAATTAAATCTCGCAGGAGCATCGCGGCGACCATACTATTAGTCATTCCCCAGCGCTGATAACCAGTTGCTAGATACAAATTGGGTGTGCTGGGCAAAAACTGACCGATATAGGGCAGGCCATCCAAAGTAATACAATCCTGTGTTGACCAACGGCAGCAAATAGCTGACTGTGGAAAAATCTCCCCAGCAGATTGCGCTAAAGCTTGGTAGTGTTCTCTGGTATCAGCCCCTTGGCCCGCCTTATGGTGCTCTCCGCCCACCATAATTAGCTCACCCTCAGCCGTGGGCAAAGAGCGAAAGGAGCGGCCCGGTTCTTCCGCCGTGATATACATACCCCCTGGGTATGGCTGCTGAGCCTTGACTGCCACGACATAAGAGCGCCCTTGATAGATTCTGGTAAAATAGAACCCAGATTTATTGTAGCAGGGGTAGTGCGTAGCAATGATCACCTTTTCAGCATGAATCCTATTACCATCAGCTGTTTTTAACAGGTAGTTATGGTCATTGTCTATACCTACAATCCTACTTTGTTCAAAAATATAACTGCCATTGCCGGGCACGCTCTCTGCTAACGGTAACAAAAATTTTCTGGGATGGAATTGTGCTTGTTTAGCAAAACGTAATGCTGCCTTTACGGGGAAAGGTAAAGCAATTGTCTCTGCTACTGTGGCCTCAATGCCTAGTTTGCTCGCCAGCTCGGCCTCTGCTTCTATTTTTTCTCTATAACCGTCCCGTTCTGTGTAAACATAGGCAGCTTGTGGTGAAAAATCGCACGCTATTTCTTCCTCTTTGATAATCTTCTCAAACTGACGGATAGCTGTTTCATTGGCCTCAGCATATTGCTGTGCTGCAGCTTGTCCCATTTGCTGCTTGATTTTTTGATAAATTAGGCCATGTTGCGAGCTAATTTTAGCCGTCGTATGACCGGTAGCTCCTTGAGCCAGATGATCTGCTTCCACAACTGCCACGGTAAGACCTGCCTTTTTTAATAAGTAGGCACAAGTAATCCCTGTAATACCGCCGCCGATAATTGCTGCATCCACTGTGACATCTTCCTCTAAACGAGGATAGTTAGTTTGGGGACTAGAGGCCAGCCAATAGGGATGGGGAGGTTGTTCAAAAGCTGTTACTTTAGTCATTAGGATCTATTCACC
The DNA here is from genome assembly GCA_035647835.1 of Oscillospiraceae bacterium. GTDB lineage: Bacteria > Bacillota > Dethiobacteria > Dethiobacterales > Dethiobacteraceae > UBA9865. Next base: position 11,865 of record DASRMS010000204.1, on the reverse strand, counting down.
TCATCATTACTTAATAGTCGTTACTAATATAAGCAACACAGCCAAAATAATGCAAGAAAGACGCCTCGATTGTAAATCGGCGTCTTTCTTTACTCGCCCACGTTGGGCGAGTTGGATGTCTTATCACTAACCAGCATCATCACCGCCCCTTCAACTCCCTCAAGAGGCAGCCGTCCTTGATCTAACAAAACTAGAATTCCGCGGTGCGCATTCCCTGATGATCAATAGCCAACATCAACACAATCAAGGCTACAGCCACATTAAGATAAGCGTCTTTTAAATCAAAGGTAAAGAAGCCCGTCACAAGTAGATAGTCTAAACTCCCGTCCCAAAAAACTTTGTCTAGCAAAGAACAAAGTGCGCCCGCAAAAAAAAGTGCAAAAGATATGCCGACTAAGGCGGTAACTTTATAGCGATCGGCAACGTAACGGTAAAAAAAGTAGATAAGTATTATAGCTGCTACTACAATCATTATATGTACTACTTTACCCACACCCAGCTGCAGCAGCGAATTAATCCAAGAGTAATCTCGATTAAATAAGGGAGCAAAATAAATCCATGGCGGCACCAGGGGGACCTTTACCTGTAGATAATAGCGATTTATAATAATTTTTATACCCTGCTCCAGCGCTGTTAAAACAAATACTAAAACCCACACCAATTTTTTATTCTGCTTCATTCACTGGTTCCTCTCCCGTTAAAATATCTTCTTCTTTAAGATCCAATGACGATGAGCACCAATTTAATGATCTGTTTCATGTTGTCTCATCACCGCGTTCCCTTAATAAATACTTGAGCTTCATATTACATAAAGCTAATTTTTCCGCTCTGGTCAGTTGTTTAATTTCCCACTCCCGCTGCAAAGCAGCAACTTTTGAATCTAGCCTTTCCCAGTAAACCAGCTCTACGGGACGCCTAGCCCGCGTATATTTAGCCGCTTTGCCTTGATTGTGCACCCTGACACGGCGCACCAACGACGTTGTCCAGCCAGTATACAAGGTATTATCCGCACATTTTACTATATAAACATAGGCTGTCACCTGACTTACCTCACAAACTATTTTATTCCCAACCATACTATAATATTATATCCTTTAGCGGCTAGGAAAGAAAGCAGCCTCAGGCAGACCAACTAAAAAAACAAGACCATGGCACAAATTTCCAGGCCATGGTCTTGTTTTACTACAAAGCTTACACAATCCCTCTAATTTTAATTGCTTCCGCTACTCTTTTAATGGAAACAATAAAGGCGGCTGTGCGTAAATCTACTTGATGCTGCTGACTAATTGCATATACCTGGTCAAAAGCATTATCCATGTTCACCTGCAATTTTTCAAAAACTTCTTCTTCTGACCAATAATAATTCATTAAATTCTGCACCCATTCAAAATATGAAACCGTAACACCACCAGCATTAGCCAGAATATCAGGAATAACTGTGGTACCATGCTCATAAAGAATTTTACTGCCCTCAGGGGTAGTAGGTCCGTTCGCTGCTTCAGCTACGATTCTTGCTTTAACCCGAGGGGCATTACTGGCGGTAATCTGATTTTCCAAGGCCGCCGGAATGAGAATGTCAACCGGCAGCTCCAATAATTCAGCGTTGGATACGCACTGACTACCCGGGAAATTAATGCAGGAACGGGTATCAGTTTTATGCTGATAAAGAGCAGCCAAGTCCAGTCCTTCTGGCTTATAAATACCACCACGGGAGTCACTCACTGCCACTATTTTGCAGCCTAGTTTATGTAACAGAAATGCCGCTTGCGAACCGGCATTACCGTACCCTTGAATGGCAACAGTCGCTCCGTTTAAATCAATACCAAGTTTTTCTACAGCCTTGATAACTACAAACACACAACCCTGTGCAGTTGCTTTATCGCGGCCTAACGAGCCACCAACGATAATTGGCTTCCCTGTCACTACACCAAATTGATTAGTACCCCGCAAACGACTGAATTCGTCCATCATCCAAGCCATAATCTGGGCATTGGTATAAACATCTGGGGCTGGAATATCTTTGTCTGGGCCAATAATAGCAGCTATTCCCTCAATGTAACCACGGCTAATCCTCTCGATTTCGCCCTGTGACAACTCTTTAGGATTACAAATTACGCCGCCTTTACTACCACCATAAGGAAGGCCGACTACACCACACTTGAAAGTCATCCACATCGAAAGAGCCTTAACTTCATCCACCGTCACATCCGGATGAAAACGAATGCCGCCTTTACATGGTCCAATAGCATCGTTGTGTTGAGACCGAATTCCTGTAAATACTCTAGTTGTGCCATCATCCATCTTTACTGGAAAGGTAACTGTCAGCACACGCTTCGGCTGCTTAAGTACGGCTTCAATCGCTGGGTCTAAATTTAAATACTTACCCGCTTCGCTAATCTGCTGCTGTACAATTTCAAAGGGATTCAAATTTTCCGCCATTAGCCCCTACTCCTTTATGAATAATTATTTTTGCCATTATATCAACATCTTCCTAAAACTGCAAGAAAAGTACGCTGATTTCTTAAGGCGTACTTTTCTTGTTAACTAGCTGTTAGCTGCCCATTTGCTATCAAGAACAGAGGTTGATAATGAAATCAAAGAAAGCATCTTCGTTTTTTTGCAGTTGACGTGCAATGATTTGCTCTGTACGTTGTGCCAGTTCGGGATAACGGGTTTGGTAGTCCTGCCAGGTATAGTAATACTTGGAGTTCAGGTTAGCATTGATTTCGTTAATTACTTTATCGGCCTGCGGCTGCGGCTCATGGGCAAGATTGTAGGGCTCGTCAGGATGTTCATATTTACCATAGTCATAAACAAACTCCAGTACAGCCCGTAAATTTTCGGCGATATTACCATGCATGTCCATGGGGCCTTTATCGGTATTAAACCAGAACCGACCACCAGGGGCTAAAATATCCATGAGCTCTTTAGCTTTATCCAAGCATTGCTGTTTGGTGCCGGTATGTAGTAACATCACCGGATAAAAACCGGAAATGATCTGCTTACTGCCTAATTTTTCTTTTACTATCTTGGGATCACCATACTCAAAGCGCAGGATCGTGTTTTCCGGCAGTTCAGATAAATAGTCTAAAAAACGCATAAAGTCGTGTTCTACAAAAAGGGAAGCATTGATCCCCATAGCATGAAAAGTTTCCACTACCTTTTTCAAAGAAGGCCAATAAAATTTCTCAAAATCTTTGGTGCGCATAAAAGGGGCCATATGCAGCGGGATACCTGTTACCCCGATCTTGGACGGAAAGGGAATCCTCCCTTTTTTAATGGTAATGGGGGTCATAGCTTCACAAGCGGCAATGACCTTTTCTGGGTAACGTCGAATGTCACTGCAGATCCCTGTAAAACTACGGAAAAAATCAGCTATAAAATCAAATGGCGCGGTTGTGGCATTACCGGGGATAGCTGCAAAACCATATTTTTCTCTCATTTTGACACCAATTCTACCTAAGACCGCAAATTCACTACTGCGGATGTTCATCGCTTTTGCTAAAACCGCAGCTCTGGTCGCAGCATCCGTAGCTAGTTCTGTATATAAGCGGGGCAAGATTTTCTCCATGATTGTGTCATAGGGATTGTCAATAAAATCATCATATTCTGCAGCTTCCATCCCATGCACATTAGGATGCTGCATCGCTCCGGTGGAACTCATCACAAAAGATCTGGCACCTAAAACCTGATAAAAGGAGGGATATCTGCGCGTGCCCCCCACTGACGTATCCGAATAAAAATCAGTATTGACTTGATCAAAAACGGCTTCCGTCTTACTCACATCCCATAAAACTTCGACGGGGTTTGCTCCGGCATATTCAAGACAAGCCTCAAGCGCCATGGGATTACTTACCGGCACACGTGTCGGTACTTTGCCGCGGTATAAGTTAATAAAGATTTGCTCCCGCTCTTTTTCCAAAGCCCTAATATCTGTCATTTAGTTAGTTTCCCCTTTCTTTGACTTACCAAGCTGCCCAAAATTGAGCGGCTCAAGTAAGCAAGATCAACTTTACTCAAGCAGTCTGTTAGCGTCTCCTGCTAATAATATTGGCTAACGAGAATTAGTATGAAAACTGTAAGAATAGATAATTATTCAACAACTTCAGGCTAATACCTCCAGACAGCAGTAAAATAATTTGTAGTTCTCTAAAAACCCTCACTTATTTAGCATAGAGCAGTTCATGTTGATCATTAACCTACCAAAAACAAAACAACCTGAGCTAAAAAGTCAGGTTGTTTTGTTTCTAGGCAAAGAGTTCCTTAATTAAGTATTCTGGAGGATTAAATCTTCTAAAGATAGCGGGGTCGACCGACGCCTGTCCTTGTTTCTCTTTTAGTTTCGCAAAAGCAGCACTAGGCGCTGCTGCAAGCTGCAGTGGACGATAGGCCATCATGTGACCTAAATCATCATAGTCAGCATTAACCTTACACAGGGCTTGGTGTATTTTATCTTCCATCAACTCCTGTGTGCAGCCCGCAGGCAGCTCCAAGTATAATTTCACCAGGGGATGACCTCCCGTAAATGCTTTGCAAGCCAGCCAATGACTATGGGTTATGCCTGCCTCTTTTAAAGCTTCCCAAATGGTACGCTCATAGATTCTAGTAAAGCCAGCGAGATCAATCACATCATCAATACGATCTTCATAGATGATTTGCGGTAAATCAATGGACAAGACTGAATTCTTTAAGCTTAAGACGCGAATCATATCACCAACGCGGTAGCGAACAAAAGCACCACCTTTCAGGCTGGTAATCACCAATTCATACCTTTTTCCTGCTTTTAATTCTGACAACAGCACGGTAGTAGGCTGGTAATTTAGATCTGCTTTCGAGCGAAAGTACTCGTCTTCGGGAATAAACTCCCAGTAATTTGCATCCGGGAATAAGGTCATGCCCTCATAATCCCAGGTCTGCGTACCTGCAATACCTATTTCGGTGCCGCCATAAATTTCTAAGGGCTTTTTCCCCCAATAATATTCAATCCGCTCTTTATAAAAATTAGTATCTGTTCCTGCACAAATAATACCTTTTAGTGACCAGATATCACGCGGCAAAAGTTCTCTTTTTTGTAGTTTGCAGCGTACCATTCCCCTGGCCATGCGCAATAAAGCTCGTATATTCAACTTTTCCTGGTGTGAGAAATCATTTTTAGTTTGCGCAAACTTTTCTCCCATTCTCACTAAAACACTAGAAACACCAAAAAAGAGATCAATCCCCTGGGTTAAGCCTAAACGGAAACCATCGTTGTTACGTTCCTCAAAGCTCATTTTTTCCGCTGTTTCTAGTGAAGGCAAATAGGTAAAGGGGAACTCTTTTTCTAAGCCATAGGGCACCATCCCTGTCAAATAAGGCGGGGGGGCCATGGCGTATAAAAATTTAGCGTATTCATTAAGCGAAAACTCCCCCTTTTTAGTACACACAGAAAAGATAACAGAGGCAAGAAAGTTCTTAATATGGGTTTGGGCTAAACCTGGGGGAAAAGGGGCCCATTTATATTCGTAAGCATCAATAGCACCTGAAGTGCAGACCCAATAGCTTGGTTTTAACGGTAGTATATCTTCCTGTTTATCTTTAAAGTAGGGATGATAATCCTGATAGGTAGTCAGGGGGATAGATTTGCGAAATTCTTCCCCATTACGAGGGAAGTTGCCGTGTAAAAGTTTTTTGCCAAGATAACTTCGAGCAAGCATCTCAATTTGCTCCAGTAGTAATCTTTCCTGCACCTCTTGAAACTCGACCAGCGACAAGTCTATGAAACCACAATGTCTGAGCCAAGCATCTTTGCGACGATCTTTATTTAGTAGTTCTTGCAAAGTGATCATAATTACACCTCAAATGCATTACTTTGTTGCCCAAAAGCGTTTAATACTCTGCAAATTGGGGATTAACATCGGTGTATTGCGACGATATTGCTCATATCCCTCTAGTAAAGCCATAAAAATAAAACGATCTTGAAGGAAAACATAAATTAGATTAATCACACTCCAAAGGCAGCCAGCAGACAATAAAAGCTGGGAACGGCTGATGACAGCTAGTGATAAAACAAAAAAAGTATAGCCATATACACCGGGATGTCTAGACAAAGCATAGGGTCCTTCGGTTGTTAAGGCGGGACCTTTTTTGTCGCGATAAGTCCTTCTTAACGGCGGATAAAGGAAAAGACAATAAAGTAACCAGCTTAAACCAGCCAACATCAGTGGCCACGCTAACAACCAGAGATATTTACTTACGGCCAGCTGCTGCTCGAACAAGGCTGCGCTGACAATCGCATAAGCTTGCATACTATAACCCAACAAACTAAAAAGAAAGCGATAAGGTAGTTTTCTCAATGAGGCTAAATCATAAATAAGCAGAAGTAGATACCCGGCCACGCCCATGGCAATAATGTTCCTGGCCGCACTAGGCATAAGCTTCACCTGCAGCCCTGCGCTTCTGCTGTTCTCTGATAATGCTGGCAAAGATCGGCAGCAGTTTAGGATCAAATTGCCTTCCTGATAACTTATCCATCTGCTGCAGTGCCACATCAGGCAGCATTCCCTGACGATAGGGACGATCACTGATCATAGCATGGTAAGCATCAGCGATAGTTAAGATTCTGGCTTCTATTGGTATTTCTTCACCTATTAATCCATGCGGATAGCCGGTGCCGTCATAGGATTCATGATGATGCAAAATTATTGGCGCCACTTCTCGTAGGTAAGGGGTATGACTGACGATGCCCTCAGCTACCAGCACATGGCTTTCAATGACTTCCCGCTCCTCTCTAGTCAGGGCAGTAGGCTTGTTTAGAATATATCCGGGGATACCTATTTTCCCGATATCATGCAGCATAGCCGCATAACGCAGAATCTTCTTTTGCTCCTCAGCAAAACCTAATATTACAGCCATGGCTATCGAATAATAAGTTACAGCTTCCGAGTGCTGATAAGTATAGTTATCTTTAGCGTTGATGGCTGCCGCTAAAGTATAAATAACTGACAAATAAGCATCTTCCACCTGTTGTATGAGAAAATTTCTTTCGATTTCAGCAGTTGTACTACTAGCAGTGGTGCCATCGCTTCTAACCAGCTGTGGTTGATAAAGGCAAACCCGATTTCGTCCCATATTTTTCGCCTCATATAAGGCGGTATCCGCACAGGAAAGCAATTGCTGCTTATTCTGACTATGTTGCGGATAGGTAGCTATCCCCTGGCTGATGGTCAGGACACTATCCTTGCTAGTCCCGGGAAAATAAGCTTGCACCGCATTTTTAATGCGCTTTGCTACCCCCAAGGCATTGTGGCTTGTCGCACCGGGCAAAATAATGCCGAATTCATCCCCGCCCATGCGCGTAGCTATATCTGAGGGCCGTATCGATTCACTAATAGCTCGACCCACGGTGACCAGCGCTTCATCACCTGCCAAATGACCAAAAATATCATTATATGCTTTAAAGAAATCTAGATCTAAATAAATTACAGAAAAGACTTGTTTAGTACGCTGACAGCGGGCAATTTCTTTATCCATGAACTCCTGGAAGAAACGGTAATTATAAAGTTTGGTTAGTTCATCGCGCACCGCCTGACGTTTTACTTCACTGTAGATCTGCGCGTTTTGAATAGCTACTGCTGCTTCGTTAGCCAGCATTAATAACATCTCACGGTCATCATCTGTATAGGGATCCCGAGAAAATTTATGGGGTAAAACTAGAATGCCAATCAACTCTCCCCCGAGTTTAATGCCCACAAAATGAGAAATTTGCATGGCAATGAAGAAGTCTTTTTCCAGCTGCCAGAGCCCTTGAAATTCTGGTGCCGTCTCAATTTCCTGCCAGGTTAAAATAGGATTATGCTGCGCTAAACGACGGATAATGGGACTAGTTTTATCAATTCGTACTGTCTTGGCTACAGTTTCATCCATATTGACACTTGCATAAACAAAAAAATTACTTTCTTGATCTAGCAGTAACAGCGCCAGGGAATTAACCTGCAGCGCTTTCGTTAAAAGGCCCAAAGTTGAATGTGTCAATTCATCCAAATCCAGGATAGAGGCTTTAAGATAACTAAACTGCTTCAGTGTTTTTCGATAATCATAAATCTCGCCAAACATCACTTTATCAATCCGCACACGTAGCCAGTTCTTTACTGGTTCGAAAATAATCGCAATAATCGCGGCCATGATTAGAGCGATTATAAAAGCTGTGTAGCCTAAATTATTACGAATAACTGTCTCTAGAAGGTAAACAAGCAGTAAATAACTTCCCGTCAACATTGCCGTTAAAAAAGAATAAACTAAACCTTTGCGAATAGAGATAGTAATATTAAGTAACTGGTAACGATAGATGGCATAAGTAAGTAAAAAAGCATTAATGGTATTGGTAAGAATATCAAAGGGATACTTGCCGATTTCTGGGAATAAGTTTAGTGTGCAGCCGATAAACATCAAAACTGTACCAATGGAAGGATAAAGCAGACGGTTTGACCAGAAAGAAGCTGGGTTTTTGAAGCCCTCACCCACTAATAAAATGGTTGCTAGTAAAACATAGCCGCCGCTTATCAGCGCAAATGGTACTGCCAAGGGACCAATAGTATAACTTAAATCTCCTGCGCTTAAAATGACATCCTGCACAAGAAGTCCCTTGAAATTGGCAATGAGTAAAAGTCCGTATAAAAAATATCCTATTTTAGAGGTTAGAGATTGCGCTCTGCTTAAGAGCGCTTCACTAAAGCGATAAAAGATAAAAGGAACTCCGGTCATGCCGACAACCATCATCCGGTTCCAAAACAAAGGAGCCGGAGCATAGCCTGTCCGCATCATAAAAGAGCCTAAACTCCAATCCATCATCAATAATAGATAGTTTTGAAAGAGCCTCGTAACTTTGGTTTGGGAACTTTTAATGCTCAAGATCATTAAGCCAGTATACAAAAAAAATGCAAACAAGGGAATAGCCATTGATATTGTTTGCTCTAATTCCACGTATATTACCCCCTGCAGGCTACACATCTTTTTTTATTCTTTTTCTTTTTCGACAATTAGTCATATTTTCCTGCTATTTCTTTATTAATAGGACCTAAGTACTATAAAAACGCGTCTCCACCGTCCCCTATCTAAACAACAAACGACACGACCCCCTCAGGAGTAATGTCGTTCTAGCAGCCTAGATGCTTCGTTTTAAGTTTTAGTGATATTATCTACTTTTTCGATTAATTCTTCCGCTCGCTCAATAACTTTTTGAATTTCTTCTGCTTCTGGATTCACTAACTCCTCAACCGCCTGCTTTAAAGCCTCGTAATTTTCAATAACCCATTCACAATCATCCGCAGTAGAAAGCGGCCGCTTATTAATCAGCAGCGATTTTTGACCATCATAACCACAGATTACTTTCACAGGTATATCGTTGACAGCAAGAATAGAACGGGTCGGGACATAAGTTAGTAGTTGATCAAGTAAAACTGTTGTTTTAAATAAAAGTGTTTCACGCACACTTTTTTCCTTCTGCTTAATTTCTTCTAGATTTTTCATCAATTCCTGCTCTCCCTAAAATTTGCTATCTTTAGTTTTAGGAGAAAAGGTCTTGTTCATACATCCTGCGGAAAAGAAAAAAGGTTGTTAACCATGATCATGGTTAACAACCTTTTTCAGTCCTCATGTATAAAAATACTTATTGAGCTGTTGCTGCTTTTCTCGCATCAATTTCGGCCTGTAATTCAGTAAGGCGTTCTCTGGTTAAGCGATAACCAAGGCCAATAATAAAGGCAGAAATTAGAGCCAAGACACCAGGAATCAAGACAAAAACGTTGACAACCGCATTTTGCAATTCTAAAGAAGCAGTTGCGGGGTCAGCTGAGGCCACAAAGCCAGCTGTAGCCAGCACAAACGGAATTACTGTGCCCCGGGAAATGACAGCTGCTTTCAGAGATATCGTCATTAGACCCATGACAAATGAGGCAGCACTTTTGCCGGTTTTCCACTCACTATAGACAGCAGCATCCGAGTACAGGGCCACGATCGAGGCAGATAGCACGCCAAGCATTGTTCGTGCCACTAACACTAAGCCAAAGAACAGGATAATATTGAAGGCCACAAACTTGCAGGCGATTAAGGATAACGCCATCGCAAAGAGACCCCAGATTGAAACTGTCCTTGTGGAGTACTTATTACAGAGAATCCCTGCAAAATAAGCACCAATTACGCCGCCTAAAGAGCCGACGAACAAATAAATGGGCAGTAGTGCCATATTTTTGGCCACATACGTGAAATAGTAGGCGGCAGAGGATGACATAATAAAGTTCACCATATAGCGGAAAAAGTCACCCACCAATAAGACCAGCAAAGGAGGATTCTGCAGCGCACTTTTTAACATAACGCCAACAGACACTTGATTGCCCTTGGCGGCACTTGCCTGTGCTGCGGCACCTGTTTCTTCATAGCCATCAGTTATTTTGAAAACTGTCCAGTAACCAATGAGGAAGACAAGCCCCATCAGTCCTGCCAGTGCCTGGTAACCCAGAGCTTCATTCCCAGTTACCTCACCAATCTTGATCGCCATGGTCGAACCAATAAAGGAGAACAGCATGCCAGCAATCATCGTCCAAGTTGCTCGTCTTGATGATAAGAATGCTCTTTCCCCTGGATTATTGGCTAAGACAGAAATTAAAGAAAGGTTCGCAACCCACGGTAGATTCCAAAAGATATGGCTGAGGATAGAACCTGCGCAGACGATGGCCGCGGCAACAGTTTCGTTAGCGCCAATATTGCTGTATTGGAAGATATAAAGAGGAACAACAATGGGTGGGCAAAGCAGCATCCAGGATCGAACACGTCCCCACTTCATTGGTTTGGTGCCATCAATAATTCCGCCATAGAAAGGTGATAAAGCAGCATCAGCGACACTAGTGATGGTGCCTACAATCGCCACCATGGGCAGGGAAAATTTAGCCACGTTGGTAAGAAAATAAACAAAGAAGAAAGTTTCTACGGACGCCATCAAGCTAAAGCCCATGTCGCCAAACCCATAAAATGTTTTGATAGCTGGGCTTAACGGCTTTTTCATATAACTCACGCTCCTTTTTAATTTTTCAAAGTCCAACGACAAGTCATCTAATCAGTTATTAGCTTAGCATTGCGTCCCCCCTTATACATACTAACTTCCCTAATCATTAAGAAGGAATAGCTTAACAATATGACAAGGTTTTGTTCGGATGCTAGCTGTTTAACTTAGATGCGACTATTTTTATGTGCTTTGCCAAAATTAAAAGGCGACCAGTTGTCATTAACGCTAGAACAAGCATTATCCAACTATTCTAACTATTCCGATTATACCACACAGCTTGACTAAAACAAAGGTTAAACTAACATTAGTGAAAAATATTTTCTTAAATTCCCTCTAGCATTCTCTCGTGTCATCTCCAGAGAGCAAAAGACAATTTATAGCTGCAGGTGATGATTAATGTCAATTAGAAAGTATACAAGTAAAAAAACCGCTTGCGCGGTTTTTAATGTAGCTTATTTAAATCAGCAATTAGTTTACTAACATCGACGCCATGAACCATGGCGGCCTGGGCCACTGTTTCCCCAGTTGCAGCACCTCACCCAAAACAGTGCATACCAACTTCCATAAATACCTTTACCGAATTGGGCTTAAGGCGTAAGACTTGTGCAATCGTCATATCTTCAGTAATTTGCCGTGCCTGTAGACTCATGCAGATCCTCCTTCCAGAATATATTCCATAATATTCTTTTTACTTGTTAATTGTACTCTATCAATTGGCTGATCGTCAAGAATACACGCAGTATTCCTACAGAATTTTACCAAGTTTCATTTAACTTTTTTATATAATCTTATCCATTATAGTATCGGCAAATGTTCGGGGTAACTATACT
>DASRMS010000203.1:0-1363 GCA_035647835.1 Oscillospiraceae bacterium | reverse complement strand
CTTGCAAACACTTTTAACACCGACATTGGCAATATCCAGCAATCTCTGTGTGCCCTTAATGGCGGCATCGATAAGCTGAGCGGCCAAATTGGTTTAAGTGGCCAGCAAGTCATTAACGCCATTCAGACTGGTAATATGAATATTGTACAGCAACTAATGAACTGTTGCTGCGAAACTAAAGCTCTAATTTTGGAGCAAGCGAACGCTACTAGAATGGCTACTATGGAGCAGACTAACACTTTAAGCGATAGAATGCGCACGGGTTTTGCAGAAACACATCAGCTTATTGATGCACAAACTGCGCAGATGGTTGCTGGCTTCCAGAGCATTAAAGATATGTTCACCCAGAATAAAATTGATACTCTTCAGGCTACGGTTAATCAGCTACAGAACAACGCCAATAATAGCGCGCAGACTGCGTATCTACAGAATTACATCAATAGCCAGCTAGCGCCTATGCAGACAGGTATGAATACTCTAATGAACCGCGTGCCTAGCAATCCTGTTCCAGCCGTGGTCGTTGGTAACGCAAGCACTGGCGGCTATGCTTATGGCGGCTGGAACAATAGCTGCTGCGGCTGTATGTATGGTAATGGTAATAATGGTTAAAGGGGGTGTCCCTTATGTTCCAAGCTTTTAGTAACACTAGCACTACTTATACCGCCAATGCTCCCATAGCGTTCCCGACAATAAAGTATGATGATTGCAGGGTGCGTGTCACGAACGGGACCAGTTTTCGCATAAGTGCGCCGGGACGGTATGTAATTGCTTTCAACGGTGTAGGAGCCGCGACAACCGCTACTACAGCTTTCAGTCTTCAGCTTTATAAAGATGGAGTAGCGCAGCCCGAAACTCTTACAACAATCACTAGTGTAGCCGAGAATAATGCGGGTTCATTAGGATTTACCACAATTGTCAACGTGCTACCTTCTTGTAATTGCGTAAATAATACAGTTACTCTGCAAGTAATTGCAACTGCGGGAGTAGTAAGCACCGCAAATATTGTAATTTATAGAGTGAAATAGGGGGGGTGGCCGCAATGACGAAGATAATTGATGAACTAAAAGAACGTATAGTAGATGAGTTAGAAGAGCTTAATGATAAAGAAAAATGGTGTCCAGTTTGTGTAGAAGCTATGTACTATATGATAAAAACCTGGAAATATCTGTGTGAAATTGAAGAAAAAGAAAAGCTACCTCCACCTTCTACTAAATAAAATTAAGGGGATTGCCTTTGCGGCAGTCCCCTATTTTTTTTATTCTGCGGCCCAAGAAATGAAAAGTGGCATTGCTACCGTTTCTTCTTCATAATCATAATTGAAGCCATCCGTGCAGAGATGAGCCATATAGCCAAGCCGCTCTAG
>DASRMS010000202.1:0-1108 GCA_035647835.1 Oscillospiraceae bacterium | reverse complement strand
ATGCAATACATACAAGAAGCGTTTGATACAAATTGGATAGCGCCTTTGGGAGCCAATGTAAATGGCTTTGAGCGTGAACTGGCAGCCAAGGTAGGAGCTAAGCATGCGGCAGCCTTAACTACCGGTACAGCGGCTATTCACCTGGCCCTTAGAGCTTTAAACATCGGGGAAGGCGATCTTGTAATTTGCCCGTCCCTTACCTTTTCTGCTACAGCTAATCCGGTTATCTACCAGAATGCAACTCCCGTCTTTGTTGACAGTGATTATGAGACCTGGAACATGGATCCCCAAGCACTGGAGCTGGCCTTTGAAAAATATGGCGCCAAGATAAAAGCGGTTTTAGTTGTGCATTTATATGGTTTATCAACTGATATGGATAGGATCATGGAAATTTGCAATAGCTACAATGTTCCTGTCATAGAAGATGCTGCAGAGTCTTTAGGCGGCTATTATAAGGGCAAACACACAGGTACAATCGGGGAATTGGGAGTTTTTTCATTTAACGGTAATAAAATTATCACTACATCCGGCGGTGGTATGCTGGTTTCCGCCGATGAAGAAAAAATTAAGAAGGTTAGATTCTGGTCTACGCAGAGTAGAGATCCGGCCAGGCACTATGAACATAGCGAATTAGGCTTTAACTATCGCATGAGCAATATTGTCGCCGGGATTGGCAGAGGCCAACTTAAAGTATTGGATCAGAGATTGGCCAAAAAGAAATATATCTTTGAATTTTATAAAAGAGAGCTTGGCTCTTTAATGGGTGTAGACTTTATGCCCATCAATCACTGGAATGAGCCAAACTATTGGCTGAGCGTGATCACCCTGGAAGGCAAAGTAAGACCAATAGATCTAATGAAAGCATTAGAAGCTCAGAATATAGAAACCAGACCAGTTTGGAAGCCCATGCACCTGCAACCGTTTTTTTCCGACTGTGACTATATTGGTGGGAATGTGAGTGAAAAGTTGTTTGAGAATGGAGTTTGTCTGCCCAGTGATACCAAGATGACGGATAAGGATTTGGACAGGGTGTGTGAGGCGATAAAGCCCTTGTGGGAATAGAGTGATTAGAATGGCTGTAAACAAAAATAAGAAGAGGCTGAAATCT
>DASRMS010000201.1:0-11507 GCA_035647835.1 Oscillospiraceae bacterium | reverse complement strand
AAAAAGATATTGGACTCTTGATCCATGACAATATAGCAGTCCATATCATCCGGCATTTCCTGCCCGATGAATTCATACATCAGGCCAAGATAAACGGCGAACTGATCACTCTCCATAATGGAGTGGTTGTAAAACAGCGAGTTTAAAAACATTTGTAGACTTTCTCGATCGGCAAAGGATTCTAATGCAGTACGAGCGAAGGCTCTTCCTTCTTTATCTGCAATAGAGCAGAGTTTAAGATACTGTTGATCGTAAAATTGATTTTCCATTGTGACCCTCCTGGATTCTTTTTAAATGCTTATTTTGAAAATTTCCTTCAATAAAAAACCGCCCCAAAAGAGGCGGTGGCAGAGAGGTGAGATATTAACATAATAAAATTGATTTAGAAGTCTCTGCGGAATATAATAGTTCAAAACTTAGAATAGTGAAGACAAAATTAACGCCTGAGATGCGTGAAAAAACCGTACTAAAAGCGTACTATCGACCTTAATAGACGAGAAAAAGCGTCGATAAAGCTGAAAATAATGCCTTAGAACCGCGTGAAACAGCCCGCTGGAGCGCGTGAAAAAGTCAAAACAGAGAGTGGGAATAGTATAAATGGTTATTGACAGGCTATGTCGAATCTGATAATCTAAAGGTGAATTTAATATCTTCGTATAAGTTCAGGAATATGGCCTGAAAGTTTCTACCAGATGACCGTAAATTATCTGACTACGGGGGAAAGTGCGCCTAGGGTTCCGTCGCAATTGCGAGCAGGTCCAAGTGGCGCAGGCACAATGTGCTACACCGAAGGGATAAAAGCCCAGTCGGGTAGGTTTCACTCCAAGGGACCTACCTGTCTGGGCTTTTCTATTGGTTCAGGATATTTGGGATAGTTCCCCTGCTGAATTTATTCTGCCGCTGCTGTCTATTGTGCGTAAATGACTTTTAGTATTTGGGGGTGAGAGATACAGGCAGTCGCTTTTCTAAGTATCTAACCACTTTATTGAGAGGAATAAAAGGAGGTTATCCAAATGGAGAAATTCTTTAAACTGAAAGAACATAACACCAATGCACGGACAGAAATTGTTGCTGGAATTACTACCTTTATGACCATGGCTTATATTATATTTGTTAACCCTGATATGCTTAGTGCTACTGGTATGGATAAGCCGGCATTAGTTACAGCTACAATCTTAGCCGCCGCTATTACGACAATTTTAATGGGTCTTGTTACTAATCTGCCTTTCGCTTTGGCTTCCGGTATGGGTTTAAATGCTTTTTTTGCCTTTACTGTAGCTCCGCAATATGGTTGGGAAGCTGCCCTAGGAGCTGTGCTAATTTCCGGCATCGTATTCTTTGTCTTTGGTGTTTTCGGGATAATTGACCAGATTGACAAGGCTATTCCCACTAGTATGAAACGAGCCGTAGCCGCAGGCATTGGTCTCTTTATCGCACTTATTGGTTTAATCAACGCTGGCATTATTGTGGGAAATCCCGCCACTGTCGTTGCCTTAGGTAATATTAAAGAAGCAGGTCCTATGGTAGCTTTAATTGGTTTGCTCATTACTGCTGTATTAATGGCCTTAAAAGTAAAAGGCGCTATTTTGATCGGGATTCTGCTTTCTACGATTATTGGCATGTTTAATGGTGTGACCCAAATTCCTCAATCGATAGGTGATTTAGTTGGAGCTCCCGCTAGTATAGCACCTATTTTATTCAAATTGGACTTCCCAGGTGCCCTCAAACTGGGCTTTATGGTGATATTCTCCCTGGTCTTTGTTGATATGTTTGATACCCTGGGCACTTTAATGGGTACTAGCGCTCGTGCCGGTTTCCTGGATAAGGATGGACGTTTACCGCAGATCAAAGGGGCCATGATTGTAGATGCGATTGGCACGATGTTTGGCGCCTGTTTAGGTACAAGTACTGTTACCACATATGTAGAATCCTCCGCTGGTATTTCCGAAGGCGGCAAGACTGGCCTTACTGCTGTGACCACTGGTGTGCTTTTTCTCTTAGCACTTTTCTTTACGCCGCTGGCTTTAATTGTGCCTGGTGCAGCAACAGCACCAGCATTGATAATTGTCGGGGTCTTAATGATGGGTGCGGTAACTGAAATTGATTTTAATGACTTTACGGAAGCATTTCCTGCCTTTTTAGCCATCGCTATCATGCCATTTTCCTACTCCATCGCTAGTGGGATTTCCGCGGGTTTCATTGCCTACCCGCTGATGAAAGTAGCTGCTGGTCGGGCTAAAGAAGTACATTGGTTTAGCTATATTCTCTTTGTAATTTCACTTGCATACTTTTTACTCTAAGACAACAGGCAGGGGTCGTATAACTACGGCCCCTTTATCTTTACACGTTTTTTGCTAAAGACAGTCTTTTCAGCGACAAATTGAGACAAACTAACTTCAGACTTAAATTAACGGGAGGTACAAGATTAATGAAAACACCACCCCTGGTGGGAATCGTTATGGGCAGTGATTCTGATTTGCCTGTCATGCGTGCGGCTGCAGAAATAATGGAAGAATTCAAGGTGCCCTATGAACTGGCAGTGATGTCTGCCCATCGAACTCCGGCACGGGTGGAACAGTTTGCCCAGTCAGCAGCCGCACGCAGTTTGCGTGTGATCATTGCCGGTGCCGGTGGTGCTGCCCATTTAGCTGGTGTGGTTGCGGCTTTTACCACACTACCAGTGATTGGTGTGCCGATTTTAACCAAGGCTTTAGCTGGGGCAGACTCTTTATACTCAATGGTCCAGATGCCTGCAGGCATCCCTGTAGCTACGGTCGCCATTAATGGTGCTAAAAACGCTGGTTTGTTGGCCGTGCAAATTTTGGCGACGGCAGACGAAGCATTAAGCAAGCAGATGGTAAACTATAAAGAAAAATTGCGTCAGCAGGTGGAAGTCAAAGCTGATCAGCTTTCTGCACTAGGTTGGAGAAAGTATTTAGCCGCTCAAGAAGTGTAACTGCAAACAAGAAGCATCAGCTGTTTGATAAGGCAAGTTTCTCAACTAACTAACAACGTTTTAGCAGGAGGCTCGTTCATGGGATTTGAAGTAACAGATCTTGAAGCAGATAAGCTGCATGAAGAATGTGGTGTGATAGGAATTTATGCGCCAGACAGTGACGTGGCTCAACTTACCTATTATGGACTCTATGCACTGCAGCATCGTGGTCAGGAAAGTGCTGGTATTGCCGTAGCTAACGGTAAAGCAATTAATGGAGAAAAGGGCGTAGGATTGGTCTCTGAAGTTTTTCAGGACACTAGTAAATTCAAGCGTCTGCAGGGGCAGATCGCTGTAGGCCATGTACTTTATGCCGCTGATGTTTCTAGCTTGCCGGCTAATGTCCAACCGTTGATGATGCGTTACCGCAATGGTCATCTAGCCATAGTGCATAACGGACAGCTGGTCAATGGACAGCAGCTGCGGTTACAGCTAGAAAATGAAGGATCAATTTTTCAAACTACTAGTGACAGTGAAGTAATGGCTCACTTGATAGCCCGTTCAGGAGAAACAGATATCGTAGCTGCTGTCAAGAAATCGCTGCTTTCTTTACAGGGTGCGCATACTTATTTGCTGATGACGCCAAACAAATTAATTGGCGCTCGTGACCCGCATGGTTTTCGTCCCCTGTCACTTGGCAAAACATCGCATGGTTACGTCTTGGCTTCAGAAACATGTGCTTTTGATTCCATTGGTGCTGAATTTGTACGCGATATTGAGCCGGGTGAGCTGGTGGTCATAGATCAAGACGGTGTACATGCCGAATATTTTACCAAGCCGGCGAAACAAGCACTCTGCATTTTTGAATTTATTTATTTTGCCCGACCGGATAGCAACATTCATGGACGTAATGTGCATTTAGTCAGGAAACGTTTAGGACGCCGCTTAGCACAAGAACATCCTGTAGAGGCAGATATCGTGACCGGAGTACCCGATTCCTCACTGTCGGCAGCTTCAGGGGTAGCAGAAGAGTTAGGCTTGCCTTACGAAATGGGTTTTATAAAAAATCGTTATATCGGCCGCACTTTCATAAAACCTGCGCAGGAAATTCGTGCTTTAGGTGTACGTCTTAAACTTAATGCCGTGCGGCAGATTGTCGAAGGGAAACGTGTGGTGATGGTGGATGATTCTATTGTCCGCGGTACTACCTCGATGCACATTGTTGAGATGCTGCGTAAAGCTGGGGCTAAAGAAGTGCACGTACTTATTAGTTCTCCACCAGTAGTTGCTCCCTGCTTTTATGGTATTGATACTTCTTCCAAGGGTGAGTTAATTGCTGCCCGCATGACGGTGGAGGAAATGAAGGAAGCCATTGGGGCTGATTATTTAGGCTTTCTTAGTGCTGAAGGTATGCTGGAATGTACTAACTTAGCGCCCGATGGTTTTTGTACGGCTTGTTTTAATAAGCAATACCCTATTGAAGTGAACGATTGCCCTCTTGACAAGAAATTAATTAAGGAAAATGATAATAACGGGAGGTGCAGCGGTTGTGTCCTACACGTATAAGGAATCTGGAGTGGATATTGATGCCGGTAATGAAGCAGTTCGTTTGCTGCGTGATCATGTTCGTTCCACTCACCGTGCTGAAGTATTAACAGATATTGGCGGGTTTGGCGGTCTTTTTGCTCTTAAACAGCAGTACTGTGAACCAGTGCTGGTTTCTGGGACAGACGGCGTAGGCACCAAACTTAAAATTGCCTTTCTGTTAGACAAACATGATACTATTGGGCAGGATGCAGTGGCGATGTGTGTTAATGATATTGTGGTGCAGGGTGCGGAACCATTATTCTTTTTGGATTATTTGGCTGTGGGCAAGCTGCAGCCAGAAAAAGTAGCAGCGATTGTCAGCGGCATTGCTGCCGGCTGTCGTTTAGCTGGCTGTGCTTTAATTGGTGGAGAAACAGCTGAAATGCCTGGGTTTTATGCTAATGATGAATATGATTTAGCTGGTTTTGCAGTAGGGGTAGCAGAGCGTTCACGTTTAGTTGATGGCAGTTGTACACAGGTGGGCGATGTGGTGATTGGTCTGCCTTCCACAGGTTTGCACAGCAACGGCTATTCTTTAGCTCGCAAAGTACTGCTAGAAAAAACAGGTTGGGCAATGTCGATGTACCGGCCGGAGCTAGGCAAAACGCTTGGCGAGGAGATGCTGACCCCAACTAAAATTTATGTAAGCACCGTTCTTAAGCTCTTGGCAGAAGTGAAAGTTTGTAGCATGGCTCATATCACAGGTGGTGGTTTGCTGGAGAATGTGCCGCGCTCTTTGCCAGAGGGGTTAGGGGTGACCATTAAGAAAGACGCTTGGCAGGTCCCTGCAGTGTTTAAACTAATCCAAGAGCAGGGTCGGGTACCGGAAAAAGAGATGTTTCGTACTTTTAATATGGGCATAGGTTATGTGCTGATAGTGCCACAGCAAGAGGCAGAACTGGCCATCAACCTACTGCAGCAAGCCGGAGAGAAACCAGTTCTTTTAGGCGCAGTTGTCAGCGGTACGGGGGTACAGTTCAGCTAGAAAGTCGGGAAGGGAAGACGAGAAATGAAGAAAATTGCAGTGCTGGCCTCTGGAAGCGGCACTAACTTGCAGGCGATTATCGATGCCGTGGCCGCAGGTACCATCAAAGGGGCGCAGGTGGCGCTGATGATTAGTGATAAACAAAATGCCTTCGCCCTGAAACGTGCGCAAGAGCATCAGATTCCCACCAAGTACTTTAACAGCAAGAATTTTACCACCCGGGAGGACTACGACCAGGCGATCATTACATACTTACAAGAGCAGCAGATAGATCTTGTTATCCTGGCCGGATATATGCGTTTAGTGACGCCAGCTTTCGTGGCCGCTTTTCCGCAGCGGATTATGAACATTCATCCAGCTTTACTGCCTGCTTTCGCGGGTACGCAGGGTGTAGCCGATGCCCTGAATTACGGGGTTAAGGTAACAGGTTGTACTGTCCATTTTGTTGATGAAGGGATGGATACGGGACCAATTATTTTGCAGGAAGCCATTCCGGTTAACGATCATGACACAACAGAAAGTTTACATCAGCGGATTCAAGTCCTGGAACATAAACTTTATCCGCAAGCCATTAATTTGTGGCTGGCAGGCAGATTAAAGATTGAAGGAAGAAGGTGTCTGGTTGATGACAACTAAACTGGCTTTACTTAGTGTCTCAGACAAAACAGGTATTGTGGGCTTTGCTCGAGGGTTGGCAGCGCAAGGCTACACTATTATTTCCACCGGTGGCACGCAAAAAACATTAGCAGACGCAGGTGTGCCTGTGCAGAGTGTAGCAGAGATTACAGGATTCCCGGAAATTCTTGATGGCAGGGTAAAAACGCTGCATCCCTACATCCATGGCGGAATTTTGGCGCGGCGTGATTTAGCAAGCCATCAGCAGCAATTGGCAGAGCACCAAATTAAGACGATAGATTTAGTTGCAGTCAATTTATATCCTTTTGCGGCTACCATTGCTAAAAAGGATGTTACTTTGGCACAGGCAATTGAAAACATTGATATTGGCGGTCCCACCATGGTGCGTTCTGCGGCTAAGAACTACAAATATGTTACTGTGGCTGTTAATCCTGCCCGCTATGCAGATATTTTAACTGAACTACAGGCCAACGGCACTGTCAGTGAGGCTATGCGCTACCAACTGGCAGTGGAGGCTTTTAGTCATACTGCCGAATACGATGCCCTAATTTCGGACTGGCTTTATCAACAGTTAGAAGAGGCACCGCGTTTTGCGCCTACGATGGTACTGCCTTTTAGTAAGGTGCAAGATCTTCGCTACGGTGAAAACCCAAGCCAGCAAGCTGCCTTTTACCGTGAGCCACAAGCTGCTGTCGGTACCGTAGCCAGTGCCCAACAGCTCCATGGCAAGGAATTATCCTTTAATAATCTTAATGATTTAAATGCGGCTTGGGAGATGGTGCAGGAGTTTGACGAACCGGCTGCTGTAGCGGTTAAGCATGCTAATCCTTGTGGTATTGCTGTGGCTGCAGATCTGTTTACTGCTTATGTATGTGCTTATGAGGCAGATTCTGTCTCCATTTTCGGTGGTATTGTCGCCTTAAACCGCACTGTAGACGCCCAGACAGCGAAGAAGATGAGTGAAATATTTTTAGAGGTAATAATTGCCCCGGACTATGAAGACGAGGCCTTAACTATTTTAACCAGCAAAAAGAATGTTCGTATCCTGCGCGCACCACTGCCTGCAGCAAGGGCGGCCATAGATGTGAAAAAGGTCTCGGGAGGCCTACTGATACAAACACTAGATCAAAAAGTAATTTCGCCTGCGACTTGGCAAACTGTTACCAAAGCAGAGCCTACGCCACAACAAATAGCAGATATGGTTTTTGGTATGAAGGTAGTAAAACATGTTAAATCAAACGCTATTGTGTTAGTTAAAAATGGTCAGACAGTAGGCATCGGCGCCGGACAAATGAATCGTGTTGGTGCTGCCCGGATTGCCATTGAGCAGGCCGGCGCTAAAGCAGATGGCAGTGTGCTAGCGTCAGATGCGTTCTTCCCCTTCGCTGACACAGTGGAGGCAGCAGTGCAGGCCGGCGTCACAGCCATTATCCAACCCGGCGGTTCACAAAACGATCAAGATTCTATTGATCGCTGCAATGAGCAGGGATTGGCGATGATGTTGACAGGCGTGCGTTATTTCAAGCACTAAACGAAGGAGGCAAACAATGCGTGTTTTAGTTGTAGGCGGTGGCGGGCGTGAACATGTGCTTGTCTGGAAGTTACTACAAAGCCCCCACGTGCAAAAAGTATATTGCGCACCTGGTAATGCTGGTATTGCTGAGATTGCCGAATGCATTCCCATTTCAACAGATAATATTGCGGCTTTAGTTGACTTTGCGCTGGAGCAGGAAATTGAATTGACAGTTGTTGGACCAGAACTGCCTCTCACGGCAGGCATTGTGGATGAATTTACAGCAGCAGGCATTAACATTTTTGGCCCGAACCGGGCAGCGGCCAAGTTGGAAGGCAGTAAAGTTTTTGCCAAGCAGCTGATGGAGAAATATCAAATACCAACGGCAGAAAGCAGAACCTTTACTAATGTAGACAAAGCTTTAGCCTATCTCCAGGAAAAAGGCGTGCCCATTGTTGTTAAGGCTGATGGTTTAGCAGCAGGTAAAGGTGTAGTGGTCGCTGCGACTTTAAAGGAAGCAGAAATTGCTGTGCAGCGCATGCTGGTAAATGAGGAATTTGGTGAAGCTGGCAAACGTGTGATAATCGAGGAATATCTCACAGGCGAAGAGGTCTCGGTTTTGGCCTTCACAGATGGACAAACAGTAATTCCCATGGTTTCCTCTCAAGATCATAAAGCCGCCTATGACCATGATGCCGGACCAAATACAGGTGGCATGGGGGCCTACTCACCAGCGCCGGTTTTCACTGAACAGCTGCTGAGCCAAGTGGAAGCAACAATTTTACAACCTACTATCGCTGGACTGCAAGCAGAAGGTATTGTTTTCAAAGGAGTACTTTATGCCGGCTTGATGATTACAGCTGATGGACCCAAAGTACTAGAATACAATGTGCGGTTTGGCGATCCGGAATGTCAAGTTGTTTTACCTCGTCTAGAAAGTGATCTCGCCACTGTTCTGTTGGCTGTTGCCAACAGTAACCTTGCTGGTCATAAGTTAAAGTGGTACCAGAACCATACAGCTTGTGTAGTAATGGCGGCAGGTGGTTATCCTGG
The DNA here is from genome assembly GCA_035647835.1 of Oscillospiraceae bacterium. Taxonomy (GTDB): domain Bacteria; phylum Bacillota; class Dethiobacteria; order Dethiobacterales; family Dethiobacteraceae; genus UBA9865. The sequence continues at coordinate 2,798 of DASRMS010000201.1, read as the reverse complement.
TGCTTATCAAAAGGGTAAGATTATTACCGGTTTGACAGAGGTTAGGCAGCATAACGATGCCTATGTCTTTCATGCCGGCACAGCAAAGAAGGGCACAAAGGTAGTAACCAATGGTGGTCGTGTACTGGGTGTCACTGCTTGGGGGGACACCTTACAGGCTGCCCTCGACAAAGCATACCAAGTTGTTGAGAAGATTAATTTTGCGGACGCTCACTTCCGTCGGGATATTGGTCATAAAGCTATTAAACGTCTAGACAAGGCAAGTAAATAAAAAAACGGGGCAAAACCAAAGTAATCAGGTTTTGCCCCGTTTATCATTTAGTGATTTATAAATTATCGCTTTCTTTTCAGATATATTCCTACTGCTGCCAGTAGTAGGCCAATTTCGTAATAGACCTGAGCGTGCCCGCTGGTTTTTGGTAGTTCCGGTACTTCTGTTTCCTGGAAGTTCGCCTGCAGGGAGATCGCCTCATTGCCCATCACAAAGACATATGGATTGGCGCGGGAGACCACAACACCATCTGTGGTCGTCCAGCTGACAAGTTCATATCCCGACGCAGCCACTGCCTCTAGCCGCACCGTTACCCCTGCAGCGTAGTCCCCGCTTCCTTTGACTGTCCCGTTGGTGGCGGAAACTTGCACCGCATGTTTTGTTGCCTGAAGCTGAGCAAAATTTGCAGCTAACACTACATTTCCCTCAGGCATGTTAAAGATGTAGGGGTTTTGAGTTGTCAATACTTTGCCGGATGAGGTAGTCCAATTCACGAACTGATAGCCAGTGTTAGCGGCGGCTTGTAAAGTCACTGGATCACCTTTTTTATAGCTTCCCGCACCTGTAACAGCGCCATTATTCGCTGTTACGGTAACCTTATAGGTGCCGGGGGTTGTTGTTTGCTGCTGATAGTTTGCAGTTATCGTCACGTCTGCGGCTGGCATGGTAAAGGTGTAAGGGTTCTGTGTGCTTACTTTGTTTTCGGCATCCGTCCAGTTGACGAAATCAAAGCCGTCTTTTGGCGTCGCCTGCAGTGTTACCTGCGCGCCAGCCTCATAGCTTCCCGCACCTGTGACAGTACCGTTAGCCGAAGTTACGGTAACCTGATAGGTGACAGGGGTTCGTTGCTGATAGTTTGCAGTTATCGCCACGTTTGCGGCTGGCATGGTAAAGGTGTAAGGGTTCTGTGTGCTTACTTTGTTTTCGGCATCCGTCCAGTTGACGAAATCAAAGCTGTCCTTTGGCGTCGCCTGCAGTGTTACCTTCGCGCCTGGCGCATAGTTTCCTGCACCTGTAACGGTACCATCTGCAGATTGTACGGTTACAGTGAAGGTATCTTCGACACCCTTTAACACAATTGCCGAAGTATCAGCAGGGGCAGCGTAAGTGACATAAGGTACGCCGCCGTGCATCACGAAATCCAAGGCACCGGCAGGGGTTTCTGCAAAAGGCAGCCAACTGTCGCCAGTAAATTTTACACACTTGAAGTTGCTGTCGTGAAACACCAGATAGGGAATGTTATTGTAGACCACAAGCTTATGCTGCTGTGATGTATAACTGGAAACGCTGTCACCGACACGCTGCCACCCCTCAGCGGTTGTATATTTCATCACCGTAGCACCTTTTTCATATTGACCATCTTTACCGAAGGCTACGTAGGGTGTACCATCCTGCCCCAGGCTGAGAGAGACAGAGTTGGCGACAGGGGTAGAGGAAGCGAAGTCATCTAATGTCGTCCTCCTCATCGTTGAGGCGTCGTACTTAACAACCGCTGCTTTTTCGGTTGAAGTATCACGATATGAGACGTACGGTGTTTGGTTGTGAACGGCTAGGGTTAAAAAACTGTGATTGAGCCGGAGTTCACTATCCTCTGCATGATGTATTCTCGTCCACGTATCGTGGGTTTCGTTGTAGACGAAGACCTTTAAGATGCCGCCATATCCCCCCTGGGGTTCAAACTTGTCTAGGAAAGCCACATAGATAGTGCCATCGTCTGTGATATAAAGAGAATTATACCACGCTACGCCGTTGGTGACAGAGCCGCCGCCCAAAGTTTTCCAGGTGTTGGAAGAACTGTCAAACTTCAATACATAGGCATATGAAGGCTGAGGACTACCTGGTGTAGAGGTGAACGACAGATAGGGGGTATTGTTATGAACCCTAAGATTGATGAAGGAAGCATGCTTGAAATCGAGCTTGTCTGGTCCTACAGACAGCCATTCACCGGCTACATGCTTGCGTACAGTTGCTTTGTATTCATCATTGACTGCTGAATAGGCTACATATTCCGTTCCATTGTCTGCAACCCCCAGCGAAATGTAGGAGGCGATATCTGTGGAAACACTACCGCTGCCGACAATTTGCCAGCTGAAGGCTGCTTCCGCCGGCGCCGCAATTACGACCTGTAAGATTACCAGCAGTAATACTAAAAGGTAATTGACAGGTTTACGTAAAACGCTGTACTTTAATCCCATTAGACCACCCTTTCCTCTTCTAAAAAAATTTCTGACGTTTACGTTATTCGCTTGTTAAATTATGCAAAGTTTTTCCTTTTCCTGTCTCGAAATTTGTCTTATTTCGCCTAGGTACTATAAAATAATTTTATGGTCGCTGTTCTATTTTTTAAGTTCCCTTTTTTATCTTACGCTGCTCATCGCCTTAGGCGTTCTATGGCGATGTCTATGAGCTAAGACTGAGGGCAGAAGATTTTTGTGGAGCGGAAATTATCTCAATCTTGAATTGCTTGCTTCCCCTAGCTGAGGGGTTTTTTCAAGGGGAATTCCATTGAATAAATATTCAGTATATT